>NZ_JBYTCE010000014.1:0-187766 GCF_058789975.1 Paenibacillus sp. FW104-T2
GTATACATATATTTATCAAATAGATCGGAGAGGGCGAGTTAATGTCATTATTTTATAAACCAATTCATCAAATAAATCTTAAGGATTTTGAGTCTCTTATGGGGGAATCCCCGATAAAAGAGGGTCAGAAAATTGATTATAAGAGGGATATGATTCGTCCCGAACAATTATGCGAGGCAATAATATCGTTTGCGAATACCCAAGGCGGCGATCTGTTGATTGGAATTGATGAAGAAGCGGGTGTCCCAGTTAGTCTTATTGGGGTTGAGTGTCTTGATACCGACAAAGAAAAGCTAAGGTTGCTCGAAATTTTTCGCAATCGAATTGAGCCCAGGATCACGAACATCGATATTGAATTTATTGAAATTGAAGAATCAAAATATATTATCCTGATCCGCACACAAAGAAGCTGGCTTCGCCCGCATAGAGGATCGCATAATTCCAAGTTCTATGCCCGTCAATCGAATGGCAAGTACGAATTGAATGTGCAGCAGCTTCGCCATATGTTTTTGGGTAGTACAGAGTTTAACACAAAGTATGCAGATTTCCATGCCGAGCGGGCAGCTTATCATATTGAGAAATATGGCTATAAGCCATTCATACTGCTGCATTTTATTCCAGTATCGGCTTTTGAAAATCTCAATGTAGTTGATTTAACAGGAATATTTAATCAGGTTAGGTCAACTCCTATAGGCACTTCGAATGATAATAAAAGAATTAATTTCACCGGTGTTTATTCGGAATCAGAAGATAAATCGTGCAAATTTCAACTGTTTAGGAATGGGATAATTGAACATGCAACAATAAGAATAATTGAAGAGAAAAAGACTTCAGGTAAAAGACTTTACGACACTTTGAGGAAGACATTTGCTTATTCGCTACAGAATTATAGATCATTAGAAATAATGGAACCAGTTTATGCATTGCTCTCCTTTTACGGTGTCGAGGGGTTAACAGCTATGGACATTGATACTTACTTTACTGAACATGATGTAGTACCTTATGAATCAGACAAAATGATTTTTCCAGAAGTCCTTATTGAGGATGTAGAACATGTAAATCTCCCCGAATTACTCCGACCAATCATGGATGCATTTTGGAATGCCTACGGTTTCTCGAGGTATTCTCATGAGTTGAATTAATGCAATGCGTTAACACTTACCCAATTAGCAGAATGGGCAGATCATGTATAAAGTCGTAGGAGAAATTCTTCAACATTATGACCGGTTTAGAATCTATCACATCGGCACGATTGGTCTGAACGAAGTAATAGAGAGCTTCGGACAGGCAAAAGACCAACGTTTACAACCCGATGTATTGAGAACGATATTCTGATGCATTTTTATTCCTCACTAAAACGTGCATTGACGTCTCGCTTCATGATCAAATCGGCACAATTAAGGAAGGAAACACTATCACTTTAAAAGATATTCTCGGGACAGAGTACCTTGAAATGGTCTATACCTACTGTTTTCCTATCATTTTGGAGACCTTACTTTGAATGCTCTTATTGTCGCACTCTCGGTTTTCTGTGTCCAATGTCTAGTCCAGATCCAATTTGCTCTTCTCTATTTTCATTTGTTTGATGTACCGGGCCGGTGGCTGCACGAAAATATACTGTACCAATGGGTTAGAGTCACGGATGAGGCCTTTCATTGGAACTGACAGTTGAAGCCTAAAACGGATGTGTGACGATTTTTTCCAGGTAGAGTTACACTAATTCTTGAAGAAGAAAGTTTTGAGTTTGATCATAAAGAAGGAGGTGCAATGATATGAACTCATATATTCTTGATAACTCCTTACTTGAGGAGTTTAAGCAAGCTGTAAGCGATCATGATGATTTCCTGATTAATACTTACAGCAACTACAATGGCAAGAACCTTTGGAGCTTAATTTGCTCTGCGAAAGACTGGCTCTCCGTAAGTGTTAACGGCTTGCCTTACATCGAGTTGACACATTCCCATGATGATGTCCGTTCATTGAACGTTCTACAGTTGATTACAACATACGATATTGTCCTTCAATCCATTGAACAGCTCCATCGTGTGTTTAATATGGAATACCCGCTCAAGAAGGACGATTCAGTATTTAATACGACTGTTCCCGACGATGCGTATTTCGCACAGATCCGGGCATGCTTCGGAGCACATCCAGTCGACTTAAGAAGCGCTGATGGAACAAAAAGTACAAATAAGTACTTCGCTTCTTGGTCTAGCGATATTAGCAATTCAGGTGATAACGGAGATTATTCGGTTTATCTTTACAGTAACAATCCTGACGAGGTTCAACCTATTCGTTTCTCAATGAGTTTCGCCAAAATTCATGAGTATACAGTTAAACGATATTCCCTCTTATCGAGCATGATAAGCGAAATTGAAAAAATGAATGATATCTTTATCAAGGATCAGCGAAGGCAAAAGATTGGTAGCAGCTCCGATGTTGTCGAGCAGCTCCAAATTCTTTTGAAGGAGAACAGTATTCGAATTCGTGAGGGTGATGGATATCATTATGACATCCAGACGCTGATCGAACTTTTTACTGCTCCGCAGGACTTCCCCAAGGAGGAACGGCAAGAAGTAGAGCAATATTTGAATTCACTACATGTATTGGTAGATGAGCTATACGAAGCGCTCCAGAGCATGACATATTGTGAAAATGATATGACTCATGGACATCTACTACATTCAAGATCACCTAAATTCAATAGACTACATTACGATCTGGAGAAAGTGTTCGAGTATTTGAACAATCCGTACTTCAGGGCTGATCGGGTGGACTATCATCTAAGACGTCTTATCAGTAATGGGGTTCTACCGCCTTATATTAGTCGGCGCACGAACAAGCTCGACTTGCAACTCCTGCTTTTAGCTAGGCTCACTGGCAATGAAAAAAACATTAAATGATTTATAAAAAATATCATTTTCAATAAAAACTGAGATGTTTGTTTAACCAGTATCAGATGGAACTTTCATTCTTTATGAACAACGAAGTATCTAAATAGGAGCAGACTATAAATTAACAAAAGGCTGACTGTTAAAGATTGTTCTGTAGATGAAGGGGATCATACATGTCAACTTGGTGCAATGAGACAAACTCAGTCACAATAGTAGATAAATCTGATGGATTATACATCCCGTATCTAGCGACCCATAACATAAATATGAGGAATAATTCATTCACCGGCTAGTACCAGGACTTGGGTTATTCCTTTTTTGCTTTTGTATATAGTTTGAGCCGATTTAGCGCTGCTCGTACTGGAAGATCTGTTTGGCTCAATAACCGCGCATCAGCGGCTTCGGGCTGGCCTGGAGCGTAATGAACGTACGAGCGGCTTCCAACTGGGACAAATCGTTCACCTCTTTTATCCGTAGCCTAATCTGGGTGTGTCAGAGAAATGGAAGTAGTTGGTGAGTGTTAATGAAGCGCGGATCAAATCTAACCACTTAGCCCAGCAAATTGGCGAAAAGGTTTAGAATAGTAAGACTGTGTTTATGGCGCTTGTATTAAACTACAACACCTATTAAGCGGCAAGCTTGACGATTTGGGTAAATCAACGTAGGAGCTGGCGCTTAAGTCCCAGTGTGTCGAGACTGTGACAATCACCATCATGAATAACGTTAACTAACCGAATTTCGTATTTCCGAAAAGGAAATTGATTGGCTGCTTGAAGCTAGTCTACGTCAGATTATCAATTCGGGATCTCAGCACTCACAATCGTTTAAAGATCATTACAAATTTGGAGAATTGGGTGCAGTGATTCGTTAGAACAATAGTAATGTTATTACTGTGCAACTGTGGGGAAAGTAACGGATGAGATGATTGGGAAATACATAGTGAATAAGTTAAGTGAAGAAAAAATGAAACGTATCGGATAGAAGGCGAGTTTTAGTCGGATCTTGAATATACTTAAGTTTAAGGACGATCAGGAGAACTTCAGTCTTCAGAGATGACTTTAGTCATCGACTTCCATGTTAAAGTTAATCTACATAAAGTAGATAGTAGTTTAATCTTAAGGCAGTATGATTCGGAGGTCATTAAACTGCCCAAATCAAATGGGGGATGAAAGAATGTATAGCATTAATATTGAGATGTTTCCAGCCTCTTATGGGGACAGTTTTCTGATTTCATGTAGGCATGAAGAAAAGGAAAAAATAAACCTTTTGATTGATACGGGCTTTATTTCAACTTATGAGGAATGTATTCGGGATAGATTGTTATTTCTTAATGAAAGTGGCGAACGTTTAGCACTGCTCGTGATTACCCATATCGATGCTGATCACTTATCGGGAGCACTGAAGCTATTAGAGGAAAATGAACAAACCTCTAAAATCGTCCCTATTGATAAAGTTTGGCACAACAGCTTTAGACATCTTCAGTGGGAAAAGAGTTCTTCCTCGCAAGTACTAGGAATGAGAGAGAAAAAGCTCCTCGAAGAGGTTACGGCACAAGGATATCCAAGCGAAGTTAAAAAAACAGAAAATAAAGAAAAACCAATTAGTGCAAAACAGGGTTCTTCGCTCGCTAGTTTGATACTTCAGGGGGGATACTCGTGGAACATTGATTTTGCTGGACAAGCAGTATGCGTCGAGAATCGAAGTGAAATTCATCTCAACAGCGATGTGATGATTACCTTACTTTCCCCTAGACTTAATCAACTGAAAGAACTAGAGAAATATTGGAAGAGAAAATTATATAAAATGGGATATAGGAAGGAGATCACTGATGACGCTTTTTTTGATGACGCATTTGAATTTCTTGTATCTAGGGAGAAAGCACAGGCTGTAGTCAATCAAGAAAAGGAAATCTCTTCGTCCCCAATAGATCTGGAGGAATTGTTGAGAACACCCTTCACGGAGGATACAAGAGCTACTAACGGAAGCTCAATCGCGTTTGTTTTACAATTTAAGGAGAAAAAAATTCTGTTTCTGGGCGATTCTCATCCTAGTATTATTGAGCAAGAACTTAAATCTCTGTATGGAGGAGAAATGATCTGGTTTGACGCAGTAAAAATCTCGCATCATGGGTCAAGTAGTAACACAAGTCCAGGTTTACTTAACCTCATTGATTCTGCAAATTTTTTCGTGTCAACAAATGGAGTAAAGTTCCATCACCCTGATTTAATTACACTTGCTAGGATCGTGTGCAGAGAGAGCAAAGAGAAGAGAAATTTGATCTTTAACTATGAAACCCCTGCATCGAATTACATGGATGATGAACAGCGGAAACAAAAGTATAATTATGAAGTTCGAATTGCATCAGAAGGACAAATAATTGAAATTTAGGGTGGTTTTTGTATGGTACATTTCTCTCAGATTGAGAAAAAGATAGTACGTGTTTTATGTGATGCATGTAGTGAGCGTGGCACCGCGTTTCTAATCAGTGACCGTTGGCTGCTAACAGCTGAACATGTTATTGCAGGGCATGCCCACGACCCAAATGAAGGAGTCACAATAGAGATTCCATATTTGAATGATAAGGAATTCTCAGTGAAAGCCAAAGTTATTGATCTAGATGATACTTTGGACATTGCCCTCCTCGAATTACTCGAGCCTCTTGATGACGTACAGGGTTTGAAACTTGTTAGTGCTCCAATTCGTTACAATAGCCCTTGGGAAACTTTTGGTTATCCGAAGGCTAAATTGACTGCTGGGGAAAAGATTAGTGGGCTTGTAAATCGAGCTCGAATTCAGAATGAAGCATTAATTTGGGATCTGGATTTATCACCGAATGATGAAATCGGTTACGATGATGATGATGGTACCGAAGCTTTGTCTGGGTCTCCGGTCATTATTAATGGAGTTGTACAGGGTGTTGTTCTTAGACAGCTCGAAGGCTCTCTAGGTGCAATTAGTATCGAAAAAATAAGCGGGTTTCTAGAAAAAAATGGAATTTTATATGAGATAGCCCCTGAATCGAATGAGCTTCCTGAAGGGTTGAGTGAAGTCGCAAAAGAAGCTCTTCTTAACCGTCCTGTATTTGAAGATTTGGAACAACATATTATTGAAGCTCAACACGGTTTTTTATTGATGAAAGGGAGCCCTGGCTCTGGGAAAACCACATTTAACGCAACTTATATTCCTGAGTCAGAGGAAATTGATATTTGTGGAAAGTACTTCGTTAGAAATGATTTGGGTAATACCCCTGTTTCATATCGGGCGTCTGAATTTACTTTTGCAGAATGGTTAGATGCGAACATACATCGTATTCTCTACAATACTGTACCAGAAAAGAGAGATCGGCTTTTACATGAATGGATTGCCCATCTCAGCGACGGACTGCATAAATTATCCGCGCACTACGTGAAAAAAAATCAGATTGGTGTTTTCTTAATTGATGGAGTTGATGATGTTCACCAACTGGGCAAGACCACAGAATTTTTTAGTTTAATACCAGAAAGGTTACCTGAAAATATCGTGGTGATTATCTCCTGTCAAACAGAAGAAGTCCTTCCTCCCCACCTTCAGGTACAGTGTTCACTAAATAGAGTAATCAAAGTAGTACCATTTGAAATAAAGCAGTGTAGAGACTACATTTTAACTAGAACAGTTGGACTGGAACTTCCCTTCGCATTAGTTGATTCCATTTCTGAGAAGTCCGAAGGCCATCCACTTTATTTACGTTACTTGGTTGAATATGTGAAGCAGTTAGATGATGTCAATAAAATTGAAAGTTGGATCCGAGATGTGCCTGTATTTGATGGCGAGATTGGGAATTACTACGAATCAATTTGGCAAACAGTTAGAAAACATCAACATGAAGTTTGGATTTTGGCTACTGTTTCAAGATTGCGCAGCGGTATTGATAGAGCATCATTGGAGCTAATGCTCCCTGTCGAAGCTAGGTTCGACTTCTTTACTGTATTTCCTAAAGTACAACATTTATTGGTTAACGATGAAACCATTTCTATGTACCATTCTTCTTTCGCTATGTACATTAATGAAAGAACAATTGAGATACAAGAACGAGTTCATAGAGCCATTTCGCAATTCTGTATTGATCATCCTGAGTGTTCATATGCAGTAAAAAACATTCTTTTTCACATGTTAAACGCTGACGAAGAGATGAGAAAAGAGAGTGTGTTTTACTGTAATCAGGAGTGGGCGGATAGGTGCGCTACAGTACATGTAGAACCAGATATTATATTAGAAGATTTAAAACAAGTCTTGAATGCTGCTATTACTGGCGGGAATATTAGCACAGTTATTAGTATTCTACTCTTATCTCAACGTATCAGCTTTAGATATAATGATATTTTTGCCAGATATGCGGCTGAACTGGCTAGTACCTTAATTGCAATGGGTAGGCCAAAGGATGCTATTCGATATATTATCCGTGAATCGGTTCTAATTGTCTCAGGCGTGAATGCAATCTTTTTTTTACACCGACTAAATGAAGCTGGAGCAATAGATGAAGCTGAGCAACTTTTTAGAGCAATTCGTTTGAAATTTGTAAACGAACTGGAACGGGGATCAGTACCAAATATAACCATAATCACGTACTATGCTGCATTGACTATAAAGTCTGGAATGACTTCCCAAAACCCAGTGTATGAATTCTCCAATCACATTCAGCGTCTCATTGTACTCTTAAAACAGAGCGAATCTGTTGACGAGGATTCAAGGCTAATCGAAGATATCGTTGCCTTTAATAGGGCATATTTGCTTTGGAAAAGAGGCATGTACATCTCAATCCAGCATTATGAACAGGAGACCGCTTTTGGACATGGAATTTCAACTTTATTATGTAAAATGCTTATTCATTTGGAGGGATTTCAGGCATGGGGAGATTCCTCGGTGGAGAACTCTCAATATATCGAATTTATCCAAGATATTAAATATGTAATAAAGCATTACGGTATTGACGAGGATGACAGATATTTAATACTTACTGCATTAACTGATGTGGATTTCGAGGTGGATATCGTTGCCCAGTTGATTGATGAGCAAATGGATCTAAAGGAGACTACATTTTCAATACGGGAATCTAATGGAGTTGATTTTGATTACGAGTCGATTACAAATTATTTAGATGCATGGAGGTACAAAGGATTTATAGACGAAGGGGATAACTATCCATCGATATTGAACTATGGTACTTCTAATTGGGAGCTATATTTTGAAGAACTCGTTTCGCTTGTTGGCTATGTTTTGGGAAAAGCGTGGAAAGGTAAATCTGCTAAACAGGATGATTCAATCAATAACGTGGCAACGGTGGTAGAGCAATATTTGTTGCCTAAGTTAATTGTTTCTCTTAAGGAGAGAGTAAAATGGGATCGAAGTTATGCTTTGCCAGAAGAATTTTACCCGTTTGTATTCAATGAAATTGCCTCCTTTTATATAAAATATTGTATTGATAAATTACCTCAATTTGTTGAGGTAATTGAGTCCCACTCCTTAGATCAACTAGGTTTATATACCGAAGGTTTTCGTCAGGCAATGTACTCAATTATAAAAGAAATGATTAAAAGTAAAAAGTATGTCAAAAGTACATTTAGGTTGTTAAAAATGTTGGAAGACCACATTATTCTTGGGGTGCAAAATCGTTGGGATAGATCAAAGGATTTACTTAAGATAGCAGAAATTTATGCAAGAATAGGAAGTGAACCTCGTTCCAAAGCAGCATTCCAGCACATGTTGGATACTTCAATGGGACCTACATGGTATAAGGAAGATCAACTCACACTTCTAGAAACGGGCATCACCTATTTACAAAGTTCGGGTGAAATGTCGAACCACTTAAAAGAAATTGCTGGACATTACGATTTTGCATCCGGAGAAATTACGTTTCAACGTTATGTTCGTCAAGTCAAAGAAGCTTTTATCGGAAACTTATGCACTATGGGGAGAGTCACACAAGCAGTAGAATACTTTAAAAATTCTATCCTTCCTATACCCGAAAAGGTTCTTCAATTGGCTGAAGAAGACCAAATTGATACTCCAGAGACCGGGAAAGGCTATATTTTCGGCGCTGGAGGACTGGATGAACAAAGTTGTATTTTAGAGATTCTCGAAAATGCTCCAAATGTGAAAGGTTTATTGAAGTGGGCATTCTGTGAATTGTACCTGATCGGGGATGATCGTTATTTTGATCGGTACACAAAAATTATGGCAGATTTGCTAAATGAACGGGAAACAATCGGTTCTGATGAACTTCCGGTACTCTATCGTCGATTGCTTAGAATTATGATATCTGATATGTCACCTGATAATCGAAAGAGCCTGTTATCGTATTTGAAGAGAGATTTGTCAGATAGTAATTACAATCATCTAATTTCCTTACTCCAAAAAGCTGGTATGCGTTTGGAAGTAGATGAGGGTGATTCTGATTGGACTCGTAGAGCAACACAAGATATAGATATTTCAGACAAAGCTTATACTGATGACGAGAATGATGGATTATATCTTCCTGGTACATTCGGAAGAAGAAGTTCACTGACAGAACTTGCTAAGCAAATGCTATTAGCTAAGGATCAACTTGATATAGAAAATATCGATCTAGCAAAGCAACATTTTATTGAGGGGTTGAAAGAAGTTCAGTTCGGGGGGTGGGATATATGGACAAGCAGATCAGGAGCAGAAGTTGTTGAAACTTTTGAGATGCTATCTGGCTTAAGTTCGACCGAAGAGTTTGTTAAATCACTATGTAGTTTGATTTTGAACGAAATTCATGCTAATGATTGGGTGATTGTAAATAAACTTATTACTTCTATTGGGGAAAAGTTGGATAGCTCTGATGCTAGTTCAATATTTCATTCTCTACTGGAGCACATTCGTTTCATGTTAAGAACCCCGGATGCTTACATTGAGAAATATGAATGGTTTGAACAAGAATCTCAGGATGTATCCAACAACGTACTGATGA
Source organism: Paenibacillus sp. FW104-T2 (assembly GCF_058789975.1). Classification (NCBI taxonomy): domain Bacteria; kingdom Bacillati; phylum Bacillota; class Bacilli; order Caryophanales; family Paenibacillaceae; genus Paenibacillus; species Paenibacillus sp. FW104-T2. The sequence goes on from NZ_JBYTCE010000014.1 coordinate 9,862, forward strand.
CAGATTTATTCATTTGGCTGTTCAACCATCCTAAAAGCGTTATTGAAGATCGTGCACCAGAGATAATGAAGGGGCTTGTAAGAACAGATCCAAGCTTCTTTGTACCAATGCTTATTAATAAAAGTATATCCAAAGACACTAGCCTCTCTCCTGAAATCTGTGCTGGTATTTTGCACAGCTTAGCGATAGAGGACGCTAGTTTGGTTTGGGAATATATTCAGATAAAAGAGAATCAAGAACGCATCGTCGAACTTGATCATTTCATGGTCAAACATACTTTTATGGAAATCGTCAAACTTGCTGGGAAGAATAATGCTAATGCGAATGATTATTATACAATATTATCGGAGAGTTTCCTAAATGAAATCCCAAAGAGACTATTTGATTTTAACGAAGGAGTAGAAACGCCATACTGGTTAAGTCATTTTCATGAAATTCTCGAACCTTTGGAACAAATAGGTGTACTGGATAAGAACGATTATCAAGAAATAATGCAGTACGTATCAGAATTGTGCCTTCCTCTCAGCGTTGAAGATTTCATAAGAGCCGATATTTATGTAACAAGAAGTTATAGATCTAATCAGGAATTTGAACGACTCGAAATAGTTGTTCGGAAAGGAATAAACAATCTACTCTCTAAGAGAGTGGGTAAAGAACATTTGACTCGGGTGGCTAATCATTTGCGTATATACAATCCATACTTTCCTAGAGAAGGAATACGACTAACGAGTAAACCTAGTCTAATTTCGTCAGTCAATGACTTAATCTCAGGCAAAGGGGATCATGCAGAGAATTGTACGCATGAGGGTGCCTATGATTACCTGCATTATTTAGAGACAGTATTTTGTCTAGAAGAAGGTCGATTTAAACTGATAGAGATTATTGGTTTCCTTGTAGGGCAAAATGCTTTCCAAAGTCCTTTCAATCTGGATGATGTGTACCAGTCCTATTTTTCGAATGAACAGCCCAATTTTCAAAACACACCCACTACTGATTCCCATATTTATGGCCCCGCAGTATATAAAGTTGAGCCGAAACCTAAATTGTCTGGTGGTATTATGACGCCGGCATTTCTTCATCCTTACTTAGTGGAGGTTTTAGGTGAAATTAGGGAACAAGATGTAATTAGAGAAAGTTGGTTGGAAGGTAGAGATTGGGATGTCGATCGGATTGGGATGCCTCTTAGGGAAGGATGCCGTTTACTCGTATCAAAAGAAGCGGTAAATCAATTAAGTTTAACACCTTGGAGATTGGTGTGGCTTGTAAAATATGATTTCAATAGATCATTTATCATTGACCGTGGTTTCAAAATGATTTACCCTTTTGACTAGGAGGGAATTCCAATGAACTTTGAACAAATGGAAACACCCAGAAATAGACGGGAATTCGAGAGAAATTTTTTCATAGCTGCAGAACTTCTTCGGAACGATAAAATGCGTTTTACGCCTAATGTTGATAAATCGATTGAGGGGCTTCGAAAGGTAAGGGTGCTACCGAATAATCGTATTGACTTTTTAAGTGTCGATGAGTTAGCTCGGCTTCATGTAAATATGATGGCAAACATGAGTCAGTGGGAATTGTAGCTACACCACTTTAAGCCTGACTATTGAATAGTCAGGCTTTCGGCTTTGTCTGTTATCTCCCCCAGCAATATCGATAAACCCGCAGGTATGATAGTTTATAAAAGCACCTGCTCTCATACGTCAATAAGAGCCGATTTAGGCTCATTTTAGTAAGTAAAGTAGACTTAGCCTTACATGTCGAGAGATAAGAACATAGTCCGATTGCCGATTAGATGTGTGCCTGTTTTCATAAGTTCAACAAAGTCGCGAATTTTATACATAACAATCAACACAATTTTCAGTCTATATAATATACTTGAAATAAAAAATATATCTATCTTTTATCATATAACAAGTAGAAACCATTAGAGTTAAGCCACAATGAAGACTTTACTTTAAATGGAGGCTTTATAATTCATAGTTTACCTATAACGATCATCAAGCCTGAACCCTCTAAATCAATTAAATTTGGGTTATTTCAGTTTGTTTTTCGGAATAATGATGATGAAGAGAAAGGTGATAAGATGGTGGCTAAAGGATCGATACAAGAAATGAAAAATTTGGCTATAGAGAGAGAAGGGTTATGCTTATCCATTGAATATACCAATAGTAATACGAAACTTAAGTGGAGATGTAATTGTGGTTATGTATGGGAAGCGACCCCGAATAATATTAAAAGAGGAAAATGGTGTCCATCGTGTGCTCATACCAAGAATGCCATCTCTAAAAGGAAAACAATTCAAGACATGCAAGTTATGGCAGAACGAAATCATGGTAGATGTATATCCAGCGAATACTCAAATATGAATTCAAAGCTAGTATGGGAATGTTCTAAGGGGCATCAGTGGGAAGCATATCCCAGTAATATATACTCGGGAAAATGGTGCCCAACATGTGCGGGTAGAAATAAGAGTTTAGTGGATATGCAGGCTTTTGCAAAGGAGCGTAACGGTAAATGCATATCTACTCAATTTTTTACAATGACTAGAAAACTAAAATGGCAATGCAAAGAAGGTCATGTATGGGATGCAACTCCAAATAGTGTTTTAAACAAAAAATCTTGGTGTCCCGTTTGTGCTGGAAACAATAAAAAATCAATTAAAGATATGAAACAATTAGCAGGTAGGAGAGGAGGAAAACTTCTTTCTAAAAAGTACATTAATGTTGATGATCCACTTTTATGGGAATGCACTAAAGGGCACGATTTTATATCTACACCTTATTCAATTGAAAAGGGCAGTTGGTGTCCAAAATGCAATAATAATTCAGTATTCTTTAATGAAGAGAAGTGCAGATTTATTTTGGAGTCACTGACACAGAAAAAGTTTCTTAAAACGAGGAGAGAATTTGGAAACAGTTATGAACTTGATGGATACAATGAGGAGCTTAGATTGGCTTTTGAGTACCACGGAAGACAACACTATTCATATACCCCTTATTTTCACAATCAAAGCGAGGAACTTTTTCTTGAACAACAGTTAAGAGATCTAAAAAAGGAAAAGCTTTGTAAGGAGAAAGCTATACATCTTATAGTGATTCCATATAATATTGAAAGTGATACGGATAAAGTAGAGTTTCTTCAGAAGAAATTATGGGAATTAGGATATGATGCTTTGGATACTGACTTAGATTGGAGCAGTTTTTATAAAGGGTTTAATCCATTAGATGAGTTACATACTCTAGCTGGTTTGAAAAATGGGATTTGTCTTTCGAATGAGTACAATGGGAGTGATGAGAAATTAAGTTGGGAATGTTCAGAAGGACATGTGTGGGAGGCCTCTCCATATTACATAAGAAAAGGCTCATGGTGTCCCCTGTGCTTAGGTCGAGGGAGAACTATCGAAGATATGAAAATACTCGCACAAAAAAAGGGAGGGGAATGCTTATCAGACTCATATACAAATAACAGTACAAAGTTAACATGGAAGTGTGAAAGTGGTCATGTATGGAATGCAACACCTTTAAGTATTTCAAATGGAGCATGGTGTCCTAGATGTTCTGGTAGATTGATTACCATTAAAGATATGCATTTATTGGCCGAAAGTAAGAATGGTAAGTGCCTGTCCACCCAATATAGTAATAATACAACACCATTATTATGGGAATGTCATATGGGACACCAGTGGGAAGCAGCTCCTAGAAGTATTCAGCAAGGTTCGTGGTGCCCATCATGTAATTCAAAAACAATAAATGACATGAAACAAATTGCAGCAAAATATGGTGGGGAATGTCTTTCTGAAATATATAGTGGGATTGACAGGAAATTACTTTGGAAATGTGAGCATGGACATCAATGGGAGTCGTCTCCTAATTATGTCCAAAGAGGAAGATGGTGTCCTCAGTGTAAGAAAGACCAAAAACAACGTAAAACCATTAACAAACTAGAAGTGTTAAAAGAATTAGCACAACAAAGAGAAGGTAGATGCCTATCTCGAATTTATTATAATGTTGACACTAAACTTAGGTGGGAATGTAAGGTGGGCCACCAATGGGAGTCTACACCCTATAGTGTGAAAAATGGAAGTTGGTGCCCTACATGCTCTTCGAAAAGTTCTGGTATGTATAGAAAAAATAATATTAGAGATATGAAGAGGCTAGCGGAGAAAAATGATGGAATATGTATATCCGATACCTACGTAAATAGTCAAACAAAATTACGTTGGAAATGTAAAGAAGGTCATGAATGGTTCGCCAATCCTAATAACATTCAGCAAGGATCTTGGTGCCCGACATGTAGAAGAAACGAAATTTCAATTAGGCAGAGAAAGTCCATAGAGGATATGATTGAACTAGCTAGAAAAAGAAATGGAGAATGTTTATCTACGGAATATATTAATGCACACACCAAGCTAATGTGGAAATGTGTTCATGGGCACGAGTGGGAAGCTAAGCCAAATAACATACAACAAGGAAAATGGTGTCCTAGGTGTGTTAAATAGCATTCGTTCCTCCTGAGAATTTTGATAAAGATCGGTTAATTAGTCAAGCCGCTGGTTTTACATTTTTGCAGTCTGAGAATATCAATTTACTCGGTGTAGATCTGGAATTGTTTGCAGTGATGGGCGTATATAATTTGCGTATTTCAGATATAATTCCTAGTAAAAAAGAACCAGGTAAGTTGGAATGTAATGAGATATTTTAAGACGTATGAAGAAGCTTTGGAGTTTCAAAAGAACATAAGAGCACTTCATGAGGCCCGGGATTTGTTCAGCATATTTGAAGAAGATAAATAACTTTAGCTTAGTGAGCAGCCTTACTCTATGTGAAAATTCGATTGGTCGATTTTTTCATATCGTGATAAGATCGGTCCAATACATATAGGGACTGACTAAATTTTAGAATAGATGAATAATAAGTTGAAAGAAGTGGGATCGCTCGCAGTAGCACCCACGGTGTGATATAATTACGTAAAATAATAATTTGACGAATAATTATTTTGAAGTTATATATTTGGGGGTGATTGTTTTGGATAAACAAGCTAGATTACACCTTATGGGTCGAATCGACGATAAGCTAAGTGAGTTACCTTGGTATGTTACTGAATTTATTGACAGTAAGAAGCGTAAGCTTTCTGCCTCAACACTTCTTAATTACTGCCACGATTATATTATCTTTTTTGATTGGCTGATTACAGAGAACTTTACCACAGTTCAAAAAAGGACAGAAATTGAATTATCCACGCTAGAAACATTAACGATACGCGAAACAGAAAGCTTTTTGTCTTTTTTGGAGTATCAACTTGGGAACAATAAGCTAACAATAAACCGTAAGCTTTCTTCTCTTAAGTCCTTATTTGATTACTTACAGAATAAAGCTGAAACAACTGATTTAAAGCCTTATATACAACGAAATGTTATGGCTAAAATGGACTTAAATGCAGTAAAAGAAAGTCAGGAAACGATCGCAAATCGTATGGAAGGGAAAATACTAAGAGAAAATGATTTTGAAGCTTTTAGAGTGTTTGTAGCGTACGATTATGGCGAATTAAACAAAACAAACAAACGTATTATGAATTTTCATCAGTTTAATCGTGAACGAGATACGGCAATAATTTCATTAATCTTAGGATCAGGGCTTAGATTATCCGAAGTTTCCGGAATCAATCTTGAGGATTTAGATCTTACGAAATCATCTGTTAGAGTAATTCGAAAAGGGGGAAAAGAGCAATATGTTTACTTTAGCAGCCAAGCCTCCCTTGATATTGAGAATTACCTGCAGGTGAGAGAAACAAGATATAACCCAGAAAAAAATGAAAGATTTTTGTTTATTGCAGCACCTGTAGGACGCAAAGGTAAAAATAGACGTTTAACACAACGTTCTATAGAAAAACTTGTTGAGAAATATGCAACAGCCTTTGGAAAGCCGGCTTTGACGGTTCATTCTTTGAGGCATTCATTTGCCACACGTTATCATATTGAGAATAATGATGTCCCAAAATTAAAGAATCAATTAGGACATTCTTCAATACAAACTACAATGATTTATACGCACCTAACAGATGATCATATGAGAAGCGCTGTAAACAACATGGATAAATAATCCGGAGGGAGTGACATAAAGTTGCCTACTAGGCTGGATAATGACATAAAGTTGCCTACCAGACTGGAGAATGACATCATAAAGTTGCCTACCAAGTTCCTAATTTGCTCCGTATATTAAAGACAAAGGGCATAAATGCATGAAAGTTGGGTACATTGTGTCATTTTGGTAGGGAACTTTGTGTCAATGTACAGATAATGGCATTGGAATTGGAATCATGTTCCTATACATATGTACAAAATACGAGTTTTGTGAAACAGTAGTATTAAAAGTTTTGGAACGACCAATTATTCTAATTCACTATTGTTCTTAATCTGTCTTTTTTTTTTACTGGCTTTTAAAAATTGCTTTCAAATCTTTCAGGCATACAACCATTCATTCACATGGATAAATGTACCTTTTTAAATTTATGACCCCCGAGAAATTTTCAATTTTATATGGATTAATATGTGATCGGTTTTTAATTTTCGTCTGCCTAACATTTAATAATGCTGTTCCAGGAATTGATCGTTTCCTTGACCATAGCCGGTGTAAATTCGAATGCTTCATTAGCGTATTGTTTATGACTAATTAATTTATATCTATTGGTAAATATTAACACAAATTAGTTTCCAAATCAAAACAACTCGCTTATGTCCATTATAGACATTGAAAAATGCTTACCTGCCCCACTCGGTCTGTTTCTCAAGCTCCAACTGCAAGGATTTCCTCTTTTCATCTGCAGATCATCTGGAACAGGTTCGATCATGTGAATCGGCAGATTCCATTCATTTACACTTGCCATACTCCCCGCTTCCGCCTGCGCTGGCCGTTTTACCTGCGATTCTTCCGGTACTGCTTTACTCGGCCATCCTTCGAATGGTTTTGCAGAGAGGATCGGTGTTTCGGTTGTACCATATGGTATCGTATGGCCAAACCTGTTCTTAAGAACAGCATCCCCCTACAGCTTAACCATTCACTAAGAAGCTTTTAAGCCTTCAAATGAAAATTTTGATTTCCCTTTATGCTCTGAACCTCATGTGGACTTAAATATAACGAATATATTCCGCAAGAGCTCGAATTCTGATTTTCAGTCCCAAACGACTTCGGTACCTGCGATAAAATCGTGTAAGGCACGTTTGTCTTCACGAACAGCAACCATGATGACACTTGCAATAAAACCAATGCCAAAAGTTATTCCATATACAAGTCCAGCAACAACTACTCTCATCACCATGGTTCCAATTCCAGGGGGCTCATGTGTATCGTATCTTTGAATTCGAATACCGCAGATGCGTTTTCCTAATGTTCTCCCATACCAGAATACCGGCAATAAAATGGAATATAATGCACTTAATATTTGCGCTATAGGTTCATCACTGTCAAAGTTTCCTGTAATGAGCCCTGCGATAACCATCAAAGGCAGCGCAATAATAATACCATCTAAAATACTTGCACCTAGCCTTATCCAAAAACCAGCTTTATACAAGATGTTTCCTCCAAACTAGTTAAAATTGAAAAAACTCCTTTACCAGGACATTAATTCAATCTATGTGCGTAAATCTTCAGATAGTATAAATAAACGCTCCATTAAATCATCAAGGCTAGTGTAGTGTTCGTCTGAGGTAATGTTGTCAAAACAAGCGTCCATTAATTATCAGTGGGTTGGGATTGCACTTAACAGACAGCCACCTACTTCAAGATACATACTGCATAGACGTATAAAAAACCATTTTGCACACTTTCCATATCATGAAATAAAAAAGAAGCCATAATTAGCATTATGGCCTCACATATATACGCTATGAATTTAAAATTACATATGAAACGCTTTCCAGAACGAACCCTCGGTATTGATGATATCCCTAATCTGCACAAAAGGAATTGTAAACGTCGGAAATCCAGCTGCGTAGGGAGCGATCTCATAAGGATTGAAATACAGATGCAGCGCGTCTGCCGTCACAAAAAATGGCTGATCCGGACTAATTCCTTCATAGGTATCCGGAAATACATATGAATACTGAGGATCATTTTTGATCTGATCTCCAACGATCTGGCTTAATACTTTCACGTAGTCACTATTCGGCTTAAACAAGTCCTTTAATTCATACAGTTGCCCGCTGCTTAGATTAATAATGGCATAGATCATCGTAGGCATACCGTGTGCAGCACCAAATGGATAGTTATATCCCGTAAGCTGCAGCTGAAGCAGCTGTTGCTGATAAAATGTAATATCAAAATCCCCTGTGTAGCTGTAATCCAGCTTTTGGTCAGCAGGAATCGGTTTGACCTGAGACCAGTTCCTCAATTTCAAATTAAGTGCCAGTTGTGCGGCCTGGTCGGTTAAACCTTCCACCTGCGGATAATAAACCAGATAATCGATATTGGGTTTATACTTCTCTTCACGAACACGGTAAGGTGGCTGAAGGGGAACGATCGTATTTTGCCGCCAGATGATCTGTCCGGCTCGATTGACATACAAAAGACGCTGATCAACGTTTGCTTTGATCAAATCGGGCGCTACGACTTCAAGTGTACCGGAACCTTCTACACGGGGATATCCTGGTGCTGGGCGTCCGCTCAGGTCAAGCAGAACCGTCTGTCTTCCATCCGATGCAGATGCGAGCCCCCCTTTGTAGTCGCCTACATCCCGGTAAATAAACTCTGTAAGTCTCCTGCCATTAGCATCTGCAATCGCATACAATGAGCCAATGAAAGGCTGCTCCGGATCGATTGCCTGCCCCAACGCAAAACGCTGCTCCCCTAAATCTCGGATATCATTGTAAGCCGGTTGAATGACAAAAGCTCCTTGCGTGTTAATGACACCATAAGTGGATTTATAGTCCTCTGCTGTATTCACAATCGCGTGCCCACCACTGAAAGGAAGTGCTGCAGTAAATTTAGGTTCAATTCGGACCTGACCTCGTTCATCGATATATCCGTATTTTCCGGGTGTCTCCTTCTGGAAAGCAAGTAAACCGTCTCCTAGCGGTCCTACATACGCGTAAGGGTATGTCGCCAGTCGATTTCCATTACGATCTATGAGTGCGAACTCATTGTCTTTGATCTGAACAACGGCTTTTCCGTTGCTGAAATCGTAGGCTGAGACGAATTGTGCTCGGATCACCTCATTGCCAGCAGCGTCCAGGTAGCCGTAACGACTGACATCTCCACCTGCCTGACCTCCGGAAGTATCATAGAAAAGCGCTCGCCCATCCTTCATATTTGCGATAAAGGGATAAGCCCGTTTCGTGAGCACTTGACCTTGTTCATCGATCATTTTAAAGCCTTGAGCGTCAATCACAATCGCCCGATCTTCTTCGAATGAATTAATGGAATCATATACAGGCTGAACAACATACTGGCCATTCAGATTAATCACACCAGTCTTGCCATCCTTCACAACTACAGCCAGGCCATTCGGCTGAAAATCACGAGCATCATCAAGTATGGGTTCCAGCCGGATCCGACCCTGTGCATCCATATAGCCCCACCGGGTTCCCTGGATCGTTCTTACCGAAATGGGGAATAACCAGGTGATTTCACGTACATGACTACCTCCCATACTTTGTTTAATCTGCTTCTCCAATTCAAGCAGCGCTTCCCGCGATGGGTAAGGCTCGTTGAAACTTAGCGCTTTTTGAACTGAAATCAGAGCAGCCGGTAATAACCCGGCGCGATACTGCGCGTCGGCAAGATAATACCAGTAAAAGGTGTAGTCCGGATAATGCTGAGTTAATTGTTCGTAGTACTGCACAACCTTGGGAAAGTAATACATGTATACGTCTGTGGCAGGTACCCATTTCCCATGTTGCCACCGGATAATATCAACCTGATAAGCCTCCCCGGTATCATGTGTCCAAAGGGCTATCTCCACTTTCCCATCTCTTCCATGCTGACCGGGCATATCAATAATCTCAGCATGACTGAAATATAGATCAGCTGGTGCTACGTCCGTTAACCCTGCTTCTGTCCATTCATATACAGCAAGTTTGGACCAGATGGAACCGAGCTGCCATCCGACAATAAGATTGTTTCTTGCCGTGGATGTTACGGGTGCAGCTGTCAGCAAGGTTGCGTTATACCCCAATCCTTTGGTGACCGACATCTTCGTCCATTGCCCTTGCACAAATTTCAAAATCAACAAGGTTAATTCTCCATCCAGTTTATAAACCGCAGCGATCTCCGGCATCCCGTCTCCGGTGAGATCTGCCGCATAGATGGCTGGATGTTCGACAGGTTTAAGTATAGTGACGACATTAGCGCCGGCCGGAAGTTGTTGTTTTACGATTTGAGTTAACAGCGGCTCGCTCATCGACATGTCTGTTTCCTCCCTTATGACCGCATTCGCCTAATGGTATGCATCATAAACCGGGATATGACATCTAAGCGAATATTACTACTGAATCGTGAGCAACAAGGTGTATGGTATACGGAGTTGTATAAATCCAGTGAAGTAGACCAAGTAATGCTCTCTCCATAAAAAAAGATTTGCAGAGGCACTCGCTTCTGCAAATCTTTCGCAATGCTTCAGGATGTTTCCTGAATGCTTAGTTGTACGTATTGGGTTAAGCGGCAATAATGGTTCAGCAGAAGCTCCTCGTTGCCATTACCAAGAGCCAGGCTGCGTCCTTCCGCAATCAATAGCCCTACAATTTCCTCAAGGAAATTCAGTTGAAACCGTTTGATCTCCACTAGAAACTGTTCTAACACGCCTACATCCTTCATGGTAAATTGGGATATTCCGCGCAGCAGCAATTCTTCTGCCCAGCCACCGATCTGCTGCATGAACTGATTATAGTCTTCCAAGTCTACCCGTCCTTCCATAGCCTATATCCAATTTCAGGCTGATTACCCGTTGTCCCTTCAAAAAGCTGATCGGGTAAAATTTGCTCTGTTCAACTCGAACAAAAGCATAAAAGTGTTCGAGCGAGGCGGCTCCGTATCCTGACTCAAGACGCTGGATCATCATGTGCCAGTCCATGGAGTAATGAAGCGTTAGCTGAAGAAGCTCCCCTTCTTCCGTTTCAATGGTAAGGATAAGTTGTTGAGTTCGTTTGTCAAAGCTGTGATCTACGATCCGGGCAACCCGAAGGATGGCAAGATGCTCCTTCGGGTTGGTAAATAGCTCAAATGTCCTTGAATCCTCAAGAAGTAGAGAAGGAACATCCTGCATGTACTTACCCAGGTTCACATCTTCCACTTTGGTTCGCGTCATAAGTTCCAGCTTCGCACCCTCCCCTGAAGAGAGCCTGCGGTCGTTGTTCACTTTTACCGTTTGGAACTGCAGCTCTTCCCCGGCAAATTGACGGAAGGTCACATTGGTGTGCCAAGGGGTAAACGCCCCATAATGCTCTGCGTAAGAAAATGAATTGTCGTCATAGTAAACAGCTCGCACATCACTGTACGTGTATATTTCTTCGTCTTCAAAACAGTAGAAATAATACGTAATGCCCCGGTAACCGGATCTGGTTTCCCATGCATCTGCTCCTAAACCATACAGATGTAGCTGCGGAACTGTGTAATACTTACTGCGAAAACTGCCAATAAGCTGGCTCTGCATATAAGCTGATGTACGCTCTTGCTCCAAGACCTGCAATGCGAGATACAGCTTGGACACCCGATCAAGCATGGTTTGCATGGAGAAACGAATATGTCTATTGAAAAATAGCTCTAATTCACCCTGAATTCCCCGTAAACTTCGTTCAACATCAGGGAGGTTACCACTATGCGCAGCTACAGCGAGTGTCTCCAGCTGGGCCATATAGGACTGTGGCAGCCTGGCAAGCCCCGTTTTTAACAGATCGGCAAGCATGGTCCGGCATTCACGGACGGTTTGAATGGAGAACTTGGTATCATATATTCGTCCACTCAAGGCATTCTCATCGTCCACATGTTGTTGTCTGCGATATCGAAGCAAGGCTTCCAGCTTCGCCATATTTCCAGCCGTTTGTTTAACCTTACACAGCGCCTTTGCGAGACTGGGTTCCTGAGTGAATGAAACCTCGATGTTTTGTCTTACAAGCCGCACGGTAAGAAGAGAATCCTCCAGAATTTCGATCTGCTCGGGATACTTCAGCCGGAACCAAACCTCTTCGATCATCGAGGAGCTATACGATTGGATTAACGTTGACAGGTCAGACTCAGTTATCCAGTGGAAACGGGAGACATTACCCGGTGTTAACTCCTCTGCATCGATAGCAATCGAACTGGAATTTGATTTATTGTCAGTCGCTTCAGTTAATGGAACTGTCTCGGCCTGAATATCTTGCCCCGCAGCATTTTCATCCGTCTGATATTCACGCTGATAATACAGAATCGAGATTAGAACATGTTTGCAGATGTGATCTGACGGACAGGAGCAATCCCAGTGATCGAGCGTACTTTCCAGCGTACAGAGAGTTCCATCACTCAGCTGACAGCTGACTGAAGATTCATTCCACGAGTATTTCACACTTACACCGTTATCTATGTCTTTCAAAGACCTCTTGTACAATCCCTTATTTGCATACCTTATGAGGTAGTCTTCTGTGCACAATTTGGAAAATGCCCTGAATTTATGTTCGAATTCACTCACGCAATCAACGCCCCGACGCTCTTAGGATATCGTAGAGCGTTTCACTGAAGACGCGTCCCGGAATCTGACCCAGAGCAATGCTTTTGTTATTGCTGTAGTAATAACTTCTCTTGTTCTCCGGTCTGAAGAAATGGAGAGATTCAAGCGTAATATCGTCCATCCCCTCATAATACGTAATACTGGTACCACTGAAACGCAGTTCAGCTACGTATTCATCGTACTCCTTGTAAAATTCATGATACCAGCCGCCGTCCATGGCCGGCCCTTTGATCCAACCGAATTTCTCCAGTGCTTTCGGGAAAGCGGTCGGTGAAAATTCCGATTCCGGAAGTCGGGAGTACTCCTCAAGCTTGGTGTCTTCTTCCTCAGGCAGGTGAATTTCTCGGTTAAGCTGCTCGAAAGGCTGCTTCACTTCGTAGTCCTCAAGCTGTGTTTTCCAGCCGTCCAGGGTGGATGCTTCAAGTTCAAGAGGGTGTACGAGTCCCACCTGTGTATTCAGAGGCAGTTCATATTCATCTTCATCCACCGTATTAAAGGTGCCATCTTCCATATAGCGGAATGTGCTATTCAGCTGACCATCTTCATATGTCCCCCAGATCAGACCTACAGCGAATTTTTGCATGATCACATTTTCAACAAAGAGTGCTTTCCACTCTTCAGCGGACCACAGACGCTGTTTGGACAATGATTCCTCCAGGCGCTGTGCCTGAATGCCCACCATTGTTTTGAGATCTTTCTTCAGCTGAGTAAAACGTGCTTTGGATTGCGCAGCGAGCTCTGCATCATCCTTCTGTGCTGGTGCGGGCAAGCTTTTCACTGTTTTACCCGTTTCTTCGTTCAGAACGACGACCTGCAAATCCACATTCACTTTAATGAGGAATGAACGCTCACCGTAACTCAGCCTCATCGTTCCTGACTCGTCAAAACCAAGCGTAGTTACAAGCCGGTCTTCTAACTGTTTCGGTGTAAGTCCCAAGTTGTCGGCCGCAAGCTGCAGCGCTTCTTCTGCCGCGCCTTTCACCTGACGGTTCTTGACGCTGCGTTTAATTTTATCAATGGCCATGAGAGCAGATGGCTCTTTCAGGTAAGCGAGTACTTTCACAGCATCTGCCGCAATAGCTCCACGGCTGTTTTCGGTCCATTCCTTAATCTGAGGCGTCAGAATGTGAACGATTTGCACACTGCCAAAGAGCGCAGAGATATACATCACCCATTTCTCCTTCGCAGGTGCACCGTCCTGAATCCATAACTGGAGCAGCTCAGTCGCGAATCGAGATAACGATTCTCCGTCTACATACTCCCGCAGTTCATTCAGCCTTTCGTTCGGTGCAGATGTATGATCTACCGATTGGACAAGAATATATTGCTTGATTCGATCATCCAAAGGTTGATTGTCTTCGGAACGAATAAGAGAAGGCAAGTCCTTCAGGGATAACCAACTAAATCTAGCCAGCTTTTTGGCATCCGCCTGATCAGCAAGTGCAGCATGGGCATATTCCGGGCTTTCATCTGCGGTATCCAGCAGAATTTGAATCAAGTTCTTCCATTCCGCCGACTTCTCACCCTCCAGAAGCTCACGATATAGCTCTTTATTATGATCCAGGCTGCGAATGGCGCTAAGCGCCATTTCTTTCACGCTTGCTTTTTTCTCTGAACGATAGATCGTTGTAAACAGTTCCGGATCAGGTACACGATTGAATTCGGATAATGCGAGACTGTTGGCTTTTTTGGATGAATCCTGCAGTCCCGCGCGAATCGCCTCGGCAAGTTTCTCCGTCTTGAGTTCACTTCGTTGCTCGAAGGTAATCTCCAAAATTAAAATACGTGTGTCCGTTGGGAGCTTTTTATACTGTCCCAGAGCATAGTCGAGATTTTGCTGAATAATCCGGCGGTACTCATCCTGAGGCATTGCTTTGTACCTGTAATCCGTCATACCGTTTAGCGAGATCAGACTGGTCAACAGCTTATCCTGCTGTACCTCTGGATCTTGTCCATAACGCTGCAGCAGCTTCTCTCCGCTGAAAGCGTAGGAACGATACATATCTGAGACGATATCCAGCGTCCACTCCGGATAGGTAGCCAGAATTACAAACCGGCGCATTGCCTCTGAATCCACTGGCAGGAAGCTGATGGCAATCAGAGTCTGAATACGTTTTTTGTCACGATTCAGATTGTTAAACAGACTGCGGCTGTTTGAGTCTTTCCAGTAATCTTCAAATGATGTCTGACCTTCGAGATACCGTGCGATGGCAAGACCACTGCGACCACCATCTAATGGCTCCCGGAGTACTGCATAGACGGCTTGTTCAAGCGTACCGTCCGCATCAGGGATTTCTCTACCGTGATCTTCCAAAATCTTTTGGATAACCAACTTGAGGTATGGGGTTTTGAGTATATGATAAGCTCGTATGGATTGTTCCGGATCATTCATAATGGCCGACTGGATCGACTGCCATGATATCGTATACATATTCAATTCGTTATTCATAAGCTCGATCAGTTGGTATGGTTCATCCAGAGGAAGCAGCCCAGCGAGCAGCCCGTCGGCATTTTTGGCTCTGGAATCCATGCTCATCAGATACATGCGCGTCTCAAACGGATAGATTTCATGCAGCTGACTAATTGTCTCCAATAGAGCTTGACCTGTTTCGCCTTTGTTCTCGAGGAACCGGTCCTTCCCGCCATGGACATTGATCAGATACAACAACGAGCTGCTTATCAAGATCATGGTCTGATGGAACACATTCTGAGACAATTGTTCTTTTTTATTCAATGAAGTGTCCGGATAGAGCTCTTCCATCAGGAGATTTCGTTTTTGCTGAAGAAATTCCGGTTTCAGATCATGCACAGACCGATTAGATCGGCTCTGCATGGAGCACACAACCAGTGGCTCAATAAGCTTATGTAACGCCGGGCGGAGCTGCCCTGCATCATCAGCAACGACCAGTTGAAGTAACTCAGGCAGGTGATTGCTTAGTAATTGCAACTGTGCTGCATGTGAAGGAACTCCGTTCAGCTTGGAATACAGTTTCAGTAGAAGCAAGGCGTCGATAATTTCCCGCTCATGGTTACCATATCCGTTGCCTTTTTTGGACTCAACAAATACCTGTACACGGCTTAGCCTGCTTTTGAGCTCATCTACAATTTCTTTTTCTCCGGCAAACTGACGTATTTTCTCCAATCGGGACAGCAGACCACCGATCCGATCTGGGCTTTTGCTCTTTCCACTCAAGCCGTAGGCTTCAGATTCATTGCCGAGACATATGGTGAAGCCATCCGTAGCCCACGAATTGCGTCTGGAGTAGTGGGATTCCAGGTGAATGACAATAGCCCCTGCCCGGAAAAATATATCTCCATCATCTTTCTTGGCAAGCTTCATGAGCGCATCAATTGTATAGTAGACATAATGGCTGGAATTCCCTATCATTTCAGGAAACTTGTCCGTGTTTCCCAGCACATAATCAATGATTTCCTGACTCCGATCTGTTTTTAGGGAGTAATCCTTCGAGCACATCTCAGCAAACTTCTCAACTAACGCCTCAACAGCGCGATCTGTAGTAAGCATTACACATTCCTCCTTAAATTTTGAGTGAAAAACCTTGTTATTAACTCATTACGTGATAATCTCGCCGATCCAGTCTGCGAGCTCGTTAGGGGTAATTGCGGCGACATGCGCTCCCATATTGGTTAAGGTTTGTGCGGCATGTTTGTTATAGACGGTATCCCCATTAAAATCGAGTGCAGTGAGCACAAGCAGTTTACAACCGGCATCTATAATATCCTTACACGCTGTATACATTTGTTGGATCGGATATCCCTCTTCCAGATCACTTACAAGGATGTAGATCGTTTTGCCAGGATTATCAATCAAGGTCTCACCATAACGCAGAGCCTTGGTAATATGAGTGCCTCCGCCGAGCTGTACACTCATGAGCACGTCAACCGGATCATCCAACCTGTCACTTAGATCGACAACCTGGGTATCAAATATAAACAAGTGGGTGCGCAGCGCATTCAACCGATAGAAGATACTAGCCATTACTGAGCTGTAAATGACCGAGTCCATCATGCTGCCGCTCTCGTCAACAGCAATGATGACGTTCCATTTATTATGCGGCTGGATATTACCGTCGAAATAAAGACGATCAATCACCAATCTGCGGTTGGTTCGATCAACGTTTTTCAGATTCTTGGTAATGGTTCGTTTGAAATTAAGATTACGCAGGGACTTTACGGAACTTGGTGTGTAACGGCTGCGTTTTCCCATGATGCTGGCTCTGGTCTGGGACTCCAGTTTACGCTGAAGGTCCTCAACTACAGTCCGTACGATCTCCTTCGCACTCCGCAGGACGTCCCCTTTCATTCGTCCTTTGAATTGCATGATGTTTTTCAGCAGGTTCATGTTGGGTTCGAGAGACTCAAGCAGTTTTTTGTCAGTTAACAGCTCCGTTAGACCATAACGATCCAGTGCCTGTTTCTCCAGCAGCTCCACGGTTGGCTTGGGGAATAGTTCCCTGACCTTATACAACCAGTTTGGAACCGTAAGATTAGAGGAGCCGCGTCCTCCTTCTTTTCGGTATCCCTGTTCTTCGCCATATTCCCGATTGTAGAGGTAACCCAGAATTTCATCGATTTCGGTATACTTGAAATGCTCCGCCTCGTATACATCCGTATTCGATAATCCTTCATCAGCAGAATCTCCCAAGATCAATCGCCATCGGTTCAGCGTTTCAGCCTGATTGGAATCAGGAAGGGACTTCAAGGGATCAGGAGTTCTCGCCCCTCTGTTCAGATCAGCATCCATGTCTCAAACTCCTTCCGGATGGCTTCATCCCAGGATTTCACCTGAATCAGTGTGTGTTCGTCGATCCCCGGTATCGCCATCTCTTCAGGTTGAACCTGATGCAGCTTCGCAACCCGATCCGCAATCAGTGTTGTCTCCATAGGTGTAAAGTAGCTGAATGCAAGCCTTAGTTCCGGGATCATCAACATAAATTCATCATGATCCAGCTGCTCTATCATGTAATTCAGCTCGGATAACAGCTGATTTTCATATAAAAATGCGTCTCGTGCCACGGAAAACACGCCCTGTAAATACAGCGCTGTCTGCCGCATTTGATCCGGCGTTCCGCGAATGTATCCCCGAGCACGATCAACGATCTCTTCCCTTGACCGATCACCAAGTCCCGAGGAAATGGCAAGGCATACACCTTCGAGTTGAGCCGGAAGGTTGTGATCTGCCAGCAGCTCATTCAGATGAGCTCTGAAGGTTTCATCGCGGTAACGTTCTTCCGAAGATTCCGCCAGCATAGCGAGCAGCTTCAGCCCCTGTATAACAGGCTGATGCTCATCAGGATTCGTTCTCGCGAGCTGAAGCAATTTGTCCACTGCGTTATTGTAGGCTTCGGCAACCAGCTCGGGAAGATGGCTGTCATCCGATAAACCAAGTAATCTTCGGTGCTGATGAATTCGGTCCAGAATGTGCAGACTCCCGCATAGGGATAGGAAATTTCCATCTTTCCTCAGTGCAGAGCGGACCTGATCATACAATTGAGCTGCCGTATCCTGTAAACCTATAAGCAGAGCCTGGAGCATGGATTTAGCAAGCTCACCGCTATGATGATCCGGAATATCCTGCATGTGTTCTGCCATTTTTCGGGTTGCCGCTTCCTGAATGGTACCCCCATAGAGTGAATTTTCGATTAATCTTGCTTCAATTCTTGATGAATAGGTATAGACCCAGGTTTCCCTGACCAAATTCATATCTCGCTGGGCAATCCAGTCTGGTCCGGATTGGCGTTTCGCGAATTCGGGAACCAGATAGGTAATGCATTGGAACAATTGACTAAGCTGCCGATGCCCTGGTTTGGCATATAGATCAAGGACCTTCTTGTGCTGACCAGTCGTACGAATCTGCAGCTTCGATACCGCACAGCGGGCTTTGAAATCTTCAACAATCGGAATGTTGAATGAATTGGGGGCCACACTTCCTATGGCATCTCCGGTCAGAAGAAGCTGGAGCTCTTGCAGCGGTTTTTCTGTAGCCAGTGTAAGCTCACCTTTGACAAAGGAAGACGTTGCCGCGTCCATCAGCTCATAGACTCCGCCTTCTTTTTTATCCCGTAGCGCTGCAAGCCCCTGAACCATGCTGTATGCCTCAATCGCGTCACTGGTCGATACGTGCTCATGGCCCTTACGGAGTGCACGTGTAAGCTTGGACAGCAGATTTACTGCCGTTACGTTGTATGCGGTACTTTTCTTGCGGAGCAGCTCGCTCCATATCATGTCGTAGTAATTCACATATGGCATTCCACTCGCGTAACCATTCAGACGGTCCGCTTCTGCAAAGGTGTACACCATGGGATACATCTGCTGATGCACCGAATTCCTGGTTTCAGAGCTTATATTCTTCTTCACAGGCTTGTCTGAAGACTTCTGCGAAGCCGAGTCTGTTTCCAAGCCCAGTAGCCCGTACGTATGGAATCCACCTGTAATGACGAGCACGCGATCATATTTCAAGGAAGCCTCACGTATGCAGCTTCGCATGTGTTCTTCTCTCGCAAGGTCACCGGAACGGTGTAACCGATCAGCTGTGTAACACATACGAGATAACGTACAATAAGTGAACACATCCTGTACAAATTCCTGTGTGGATTTCTCCAAGCCGCCGATCTCAAACACTTTCTCCCATAGCTCGTCGAAGCTGCGGCAGTTCATTTTTTGACACAAACGGTTGATAAAGTCCGAACTGGCCAGCAGCGTTTCATCCTGAACAGATATTTCATGCTGTTCCGCTTGCTCCTTGTTGGAGAAATGATAGTAATCGAGATCAATGAACTGTGCAGGAATGCCAAGCCTCGATGCCTCCCGTAACGCTACATATTCTGGGGAATAACGCAACATCGGATAATAACACGCCGCGCGGTCATCCTCGCTCTCATAGGTATAATACAAGCTGACCGGAGGGATCGTTGCTTCATCAGCCAACACGGAGAGAAATGGATTCCCGCTCTCGGGTCCTTCGATCAGAATACTGTCCGGCTTGTATTCCTCAATCAATTGCAACAAATGATAAGAGCAAACCGGGCTATGGTGCCTTATTGGAAAATAAACCGTACCATTGTTCAGGTTATACACCTGAGACTCAAAGAGGGGTTGTAACTGGGTAACATCCGGCTCCACTTGTGGCGCTACCCGATCCATTTTTTCTCCTCGTAATAGTCCTTCCAAATTCCCTCTTCTTTGGAGCGCTCCTTCACAACCTTGGAGAAGTAGGCTTTTAGAACGGACAGATCCTTGTCATTTTCCTTGGCAATGGTTCCAAGCATGTTCTGAACCAGACGATCCAATGCAACTCCCTTATCCTCGTAATAATATGAAGTCATTGCACTCTGTACGTATACGGAAACGGCTTCTGCAGTACTCATGGAAGCTTGGGGCGTGTCCAGCTTGTATCCCTCGCGGCTCATGCCGGTACGCAGCTCCATGAATGTCGTGGCAAGAAGCTCGACCACATCCGGATTAATTTCAATATCAATATCACTATGTAATAAAAGGCTTCGTGCCTGGGATTCAATAATTTTTGCTTCCATCTTCACACTGCTGATCGGCTTGATCGTTTCGAAGTTGAAACGGCGTTTCAGCGCACCACTCATCTCGTTAACACCCTTATCACGAATATTTGCTGTAGCAATTACGTTAAAACCCGGCTTGGCAAACAGCACACCACCATCGAGCTCAGGAATACTCATGACTTTGTCGCTTAGAATACTGATCAGACTATCCTGTGCTTCAGCGGGACAACGTGTAATCTCTTCGAAACGGGTGATGATGCCTTTCTTCATGCCGCTGTATAACGGAGCTGGAACAAGAGCCTCTTCCGATGGACCTTTATCAAGCAGCATCGCATAGTTCCAAGAATACTTGATCATGTCCTCCGTTGTGCCTGCCGTACCCTGAATGGTGTTCAGACTGGTCCCCGAGATCGCAGCTGTCAGCAGCTCGCTGAGCATCGTCTTCGCAGTTCCCGGTTCTCCCACCAGCATTAAGCCGCGATTGCCCGCCAGCGTTACTACCGCACGTTCAATTAAGACGTCATTACCATAAAATTTACGAGTAATCGGAATGGCTTCTCCATCCAACATGGCGGGTTTGTCCCTGCCAATAATGAAATCTCGCACATATGCGGGGGATAATAACCAGTTGGGGGGCCGTTTCCCCTTGTCTTCCTCCCGAAGTGCGCGTAATTCAGTCTCATATAATGTCTCAGCCGGCGGCTTAAGCATTTCCATCGTTATCCTTAATCTCCTTCCACAAAACAGATCGTATGTTCTTATTCCTCTTATTTTATCACAGTGGTTTCTGAACCACCTTAGAAACCGGGAAAAATGGTTGAAACGTCCCTCTTATCAGAACTCTGAACTAAGTCTATGGACATGGAATATAGCGCATTTATGTATTCATTAGACGACTAATACCCGTATTGAATCTATCAATAAAAAGACAAATAAAAAACACAGACCGCCGGCCTGTGTTTCGTTCTCATTCTCATTTAAGAGAATATGTTTCCGCTAATGGGCGATCCATATGTTTCCTGCTTACATTCTTCTTCCACAGGACGCTGAATATAGCTCATACCATTCATGTCGTGTTAGTTCAATCTGGGTAGCATCACGGCAGGCTCGGATACGTTCCGGACGAATTGAACCAATCACAGGTTGAATGCCCGCGGGGTGTTTCATTAACCAAGCGAGTACAATGGATTCAGCCGTTACGCCCCGTTCCCTGGCAATCTTATTCACGACCTGGACGGTATGTTCAATCTCGGGTCTCTGACCTTCGACTACCCTGCCCGTAAATCTCCCTTGCGCAAGTGGCCCCCAAGCCTGCAGCTGGATATTCTCGGCCTGACAATACTCCATCGTCCCATAAGGGAAGACTTGGTCCTTGGCTTGTGGACGGTTCACGGTAACCCCCGCTTCCACGAATCCGATTTTGTCCAAACTCATCTCGAGCTGGTTCACGATAAGTGGCACCGAACTATTGAGCTGCAGCAGACGAATCTGTTCCGAACCCATGTTGGATACACCAAAATGTCTGACTTTTCCGGATTGATGGAGTTTCGCCAGTGCTTCACCAATCTCCTGAGGGTGTGCGAGAGGGTCAGGACGATGAAGTAACAGAATGTCTAGGTACTCCACGCCGAGCCGGGATAAAATACCGTCAACACTCGCTTGAATATGCGCACCAGATGTATCGTAGCGCTGCGGACCCTCGTCTTCCAGTGCAAGACGTATGCCGCATTTGGATTGAATGATGATTTGATCTCGTAATCCTTTTCTCTCGGACAGGATTCGTCCAAATACATGCTCTGCTTTGCCACGTGTATAGATATCAGCCAGGTCATAATGATTAATGCCGATCTCAAGAGCTGCCTCAACGGCCTGGTGACCTTCGTGTACTAGATCATCGGTGATGGGAAGTCCGTCCCACTCGCCTCCAAATCGCATACAACCTAATACAAGCGGACTCGCTGGAATCTGGTGACGATTCAGAGGAAGCCGTGTTTCATTCATGATAGATTGCTCCTTACTTAGAAATTTTCACTAGTATTGATTCACTACTGCTTCTCTCTTCAGTCTGAATTTTCCTTCTCCTTCCAATAAAATCTTCCTCTCCATGGTTATGTCTTCTTCTCGGCTCCTCTACAGGAAAACCGATTTCAATGAAAACAAGGTTTCTACGATCTTCATATTGAATATATAGAGGGTGCAGCCATTAGGTATCAAGCCGCAGAAGCATACATATGATCCTTTTAGCAAAGGACTTCATATTTGAGCTCTTGGATGAGAGGAGAGAATTGAATTGAATACGAATGAAACGTCACAAACGGCATTCTTTACCAAGGAATTCACTCAAAACCCCTACCCCGTGTACGAAAAGTTGAGAGAGACAGACCCTGTTTTCAAGGTCATGTTTCCTCATGGCGAGTTCGGATGGATTATAACCCGGTATGAGGATGCGGTCGAAGTACTCAAGGATCAACGCTTCAGTAAGGATGTAGCCAAACGATATGGACCCGAAAATCAAACGGTTTTTGTGAATAACATGCTATTTTCTGACCCGCCGGATCACCGCCGCCTGAGAGGACTTGTACAGAAAGCGTTCACGCCTAAATTGGTTGCGGATATGAGAAGCCACATTCAGGACATCGCCGATGATCTGCTGAACAAAGTAGGCTCCAGAGATAAAATGAATTTGATTGATGAGTATGCCTTTCCACTTCCGATTATTGTCATTAGTGAGATTCTGGGTGTACCTGTTGAGGATCAGGACAAGTTCCGCGTATGGTCCAATTCTATCATTGATGCGTCGAGTTCGGATCACGCGGAGATGTTTGAACAGCATGCGAAAGAGTTTACCGAGTACCTGACCGACTGGTTTGCCAAAGTGCGCGAGAATCCAGGTAAAGACCTGATAAGCCAGCTTGTGATCGCAGAGGAATCCGGACAACAACTCACTGAAAATGAATTACTTGGTGTTATCTCTCTGCTTATTATTGCTGGCCATGAAACCACGGTTAATTTGATTGGCAATGGTGTATTGGCCCTTCTTGAACACCCTGAGCAGCGAGATCTGCTGATTCAGAAGCCGGAGCTTATCCATAATGCAGTTGAAGAGATGCTGCGGTACAATGGCCCTGTTGAATTCAGTACGTCACGTTGGGCGCTGGAGGATGTTGAATTCCGTGGACAGAACATTGCCAAAGGTGAGCTTGTGATTGTGGCGCTTGATTCAGCTAATCGGGATACTGAAAAATTCAAGGATGCCGATATCTTCGACATAACAAGGGAGAAAAGCCAGCATCTCGCTTTTGGTAAAGGCATTCATCTCTGTCTTGGAGCGCCTCTGGCACGTCTGGAAGGCGAAATCGCCATCAGTACATTGCTAGCCCGTTATCCTGAGATACAGCTTCAGACGGATGTTACCGAACTGGAGTGGAGACCCGGCATGATTGTTCGGGGACTGAAGGAACTCCCGGTTCAACTTAAATGATAAAATGATTCACACGTAATGAAAGAGAGGCACTCTACATCATGGAAATCAACACCATTATTTTAATCGTTGTATTACTTCTAATTGTAATACTACTCACCAGAGTAATTAGTCTGCAAAGCCAACTGAATGAACTTAAACGGGATGTGGAACGGATTGAGAATGGTGCTGGCATAACGCAACAAATGCCACGTTCCTCATTGAATTATCCTGTTTCATCATCTACCCAGTCATCTTCGTCCGAACATCCAACGGAGTGGTCAGAGCTGGATCAGGAATTGACCCTAATGATTCAACAAGGCAATAAGATCAAGGCTATTAAAAAGCTTCGTGAAGCCAGAAACCTTTCTCTTAAAGATGCCAAAGATTATGTAGACGCATTAGATCGTACTTCTTCCTGATCTGCTTGCTTGTTAACTCTTGAAACCGAAGCTGCTAACGTAGCATCCGCAACGTGGTGACAAATATAAAATTGGAGAGCAAAGACAAAAAAGAGGCCCTGTGTACGACAGGCCTCTTTCTCTTTATGCGATATTATTGTGCAGTTACTGCGCCGTCAATCGGATACACAGCACCATTGATATATGGAGCTTCATCACCCAGCAGGAAGGCAACGAGATTCGCGATCTCTTCCGGCTTACCAAGACGTCCGGATGGAATGCTGTCCACGGTTGCTTTGAACACTTCCGGGTTGTCCTTGCCGAATTGAATGACCATTGGCGTCTCGATTGTTCCTGGTGCAATCGCATTGACACGAATATTGTCTTTGCCGTACTCAATGGCGGCTGTACGAGTCAAACCAACTACGCCGTGCTTGGTAGCCGCGTAAGGAGCAACTGCCGGAACACCGACAATACCTGCCGTTGAAGCCGTGTTCAGAATGGCACCGCCACCCGTTTTCAGCATTTCAGTGATGACATATTTCAGTCCATAAAATACGCTTCTAAGGTTAATATCGATAATCTGGTCGAACTGCTCAATTGTGTGTTCGATGAGCTTAATACCAGGCCCTGCGATCCCTGCGTTGTTAAAGAACATATCGATTCGTCCGAACTCTTCAACGGTTTTTTTGACATAATTCTCAACGTCACTCGCCTTGCTAACATCGGCCTGTACGAAGATGGCTTTGGCACCAAGCTTCTCAATCTGCTTCACTGTTGCTAGACCAGTCTCCTCGACGAGATCAACAACCACAATGGATGCGCCCTTTTCTGCCAGCTTCAGTGCAGCTGCTTGACCCAATCCACTTCCTGCTCCGGTAATAATGGCTACTTTACCTGTGTGACTCATTCTGATCTCCTCCAGTTGTGTTAGTCATCTTGTCATCGGATCGGCTCATTGCGATAAAAATGTAATTCAACAATTTGCGACATATGTAGGTTAAATCTGACATAAATCCTGCCTGACTTTATCTATTTTAATGGACTTACGACGTAAAAACAAACCATATCATATGAGTACATACCATGATTTGGATCACAACCTTGCCATCTCAGGAAGGAGAGGATTCACTATTCGGTGAATTTACGCTCTCCATTCATGTGAGATGTACTATTGTGCAAGTAGATTACGCATTACACGCACATCATCTGAGCAAGTTGGTTTTGGCAAGCTCGATCAATTCATCGCCACGCCCGTTGAGCACCGCCTTCATCATCCACAACGTGAAACCTTCTGCCTGTTTGATATTAATCTTCGGAGGTAAGGACAGCTCCTGACGATTCACGACAGCATCGATCAGAACAGGTCCATCATGTTGAAGTGCACGTTTCACCGCTCCCTCCAGTTCTGCGGGGTCTTCCACACGAATACCTTCCATGCCCATCGCTTGTGCAACAATGGCGAAGTTGGGATTCACGAGTTCCGTACCAGATTCTAGGAATCCTGCCGCCTTCATCTCCAACTCCACAAAGCTCAGCGCACCGTTATTGAACACGACCACTTTGACCGGAAGATTATGCTGTTTGAGCGTCAGCAGGTCTCCCATTAACATCGCAAGCCCGCCATCTCCGGACAGCGAGATCACTTGTCTTCCCGGATTCGCTACCTGTGCACCTATCGCCTGTGGAAGTGCATTTGCCATGGTACCGTGATTGAATGAACCCAGTAATCTTCGGTTACTGCTCATCTCCAGGTAGCGTGCGGCCCATACCGTAGGTGTACCTACATCACAGGTGAAAATGGCATTCTCCCCAGCAGCATCGCTGATTACTTTGGTTAGATACTGCGGATGAATCGGTTTCTTTCCAGGTTTACCGACAGCAAGTTCATCCAGCTCCTTACGTACCTTCAGATAATGGTCCACACTTTTACGCAGATGTTTGTCATGATGCTCGTGTGTCAGTAAAGGCATCAAAGCCTCAATGGTCGATTTGACATCTCCGCACAACCCATAGTCCAGCTTCGTACGCCGACCAAGATGGGATGACTGTATATCGACCTGAAGCACGATCGCATCCTCCGGATAGAACTGACGATAAGGAAAATCTGTTCCAAGCATTAACAAAACATCACAGTCCATCATGGCATGATAACCGGATGAGTACCCGATCAAGCCGGTCAAGCCGACTGAATAGGGATTGTCGTACTCCAGATACTCCTTACCACGCAAAGCGATAACCATTGGGGATTTCAGACGATCACACAGCTGCATGAGAGATTCCCGCGCACCAGCACATCCCGCACCACAGAGTAATGTGATTTTTTTGTCCTGATTCAGGTAATCGGCCAATTTCCGCAATTCCTGCTCAGAGGGGTGAACAACAGGCTGTGTCACATGGTAAACATGCTCGGGGACGGGCAGATTCGCTGCCTCAAGACCTGCCACGTCACCTGGAAGAACAATGACGGATACGCCTGAACGCGAGACCGCAGTTTGTAGCGCCATCGTAACCGATCGAGGCATTTGCTTGGCAGTCGTAATGACCTCGCAATAATGACTGCATTCCTGGAAGAGATATTCCGGGTGAGTCGATTGAAAATAATCGCTTCCGATCTCATCACTAGGAATATGAGCAGCAAGAGCAAGTACAGGTACACGGTTTCGGTGACAATCGTACAAGCCGTTAATCAGATGCATGTTTCCTGGCCCGCTGCTGCCAGCACAGACTGCGATACTTCCACTGACCTGCGAATCAGCTCCAGCGGCAAATGCAGCTACCTCTTCATGACGAACATGAATCCATTCGATTTTACCCGACCGCCGGATGGAATCCAGTACGGCATTCAGAGAATCACCCACGATGCCATATATTCGTTTAATTCCTGCATTTAATAATGCTTCTACCAGTACGTCTGCGATTGTTTTTTTCATAGCTGATCTCCTTTAATCGCTTAATTTGAGTTATGTTTCCACCCGGTTAATATACCTATTCTAATACCCCAATCTTTCGAAAACCGAATCAAAATCATATGTATTTTTGGATATATAAAACAAAACACCCCTAAGCCATTCCGTCTACACGGAGCTAGATTAGGGGTGTTTCAATGAATCATTTCAAACAAGATATAAGTATATAATTGATTCAATTAACACATCTTCTAACACATCTTCAAATCAAATAGCTGGCATCACGTTGCCGCCATTGACCGGGATATAGGCACCTGTAATAAAAGAGGACAGATCCGAAGCCAAAAAGGCTACCGCATTGGCAATCTCCTGATCTTCACCCCTGCGTTTCAAAGGAACTGTACGCGTGTAACCCTCATCATGTCCAGGCTCGCTGTTACGATCACGATCGCTTATCGTCCAGCCTGGAGCGACTTGGTTGACGGTAATTTGATACTCTCCCACTTCCTTGGCAAGGACCCGATACAGTCCGTCCATCCCACGTTTCCCAGCGGTATATGCCGATTGTGTCTCAAAGTTCTGCATGGCACATTCCGTGTTAATGCCGATAAATCGACCACCTCTAGCTTCCTTCATGTACGGAATGAATGCCTTGGCGAGATACACACTCTGCAGCACACAAGATTCGAACTGGCTGATGTAGTCTTCGGGAGATTGTTCGAGCACCGTGGTCCATTCATATTGAATAACTGCATTAGCCACCACAATGTCAACTCCAGCGACGCCAAGACCAGCCTGAATCTGATCCCGCATTTGCGTAGCCGTTTCCTGTTTCGTAATATCTCCCTGCACGATAACTGCCTGTCTACCACCAGCCTCAATCTCTTGCTTAAGTTCGAGAGCTTTCGTTTCATTGTTTATGTAATGCAGCGCGAGATCGGCACCACAACGAGCCAGCGTACGGGCGATGACTCTCCCGAGTTGTCCAGTGGAGCCAGTGACCAGCGCGGTCTTGCCTGTAAGATCCAATTGCATGGCGACAGCACCTCTCTGGTTCTATATCAATGAATGAAAACACTGCAAATGCAGCATGATGAACTAAAACGGTTTCGAAACGTGTCATTCCCTGACCTAATAATTAAAGGCTTATATCATATTCCGTGATTAATCAGATCAATTTCCTGAAAACGACTAACTTCCTTCTCCCAACGTTCCTCCACGTATTTGCGGTGAACCGGGTGCTCATTGTAAGCATTATAAGCTGCTTGATCGGCGAAAACCATTGAGAAACCGTAGTCAAACTCATTTTTGGCGCTTACCTGACGCAGTACCTGAAAGTTCTCCACGCCCGGAATGACTGCAAGTGCATCCGCACTTTCCATCAGAAAAGCTTCTGCCTCTGCTGTATCCTTGCCAGCGTAAAGTGTAAACGTAACCATATGTGTAATACTACTCATCTCTATTTCCTCCTCCAATATGATTTCACTCATGTCCTAGTTTACCTCTGAATGATATGTAAGCGCAATCCTTAATCAAATTTGTCAGCGTTTGGAGCCTTGGTAGACCTGCAAATGATGTTTAAGACATAGAAAAACCCCGGAAACGAATTCCCGAGGTTGATCTTGTCATCTATGGACAAACTAGTTTTTGAGGTTGTATTTACGGTTGAACTTGTCAACACGACCACCGATGTCCACGTTTCTTTGTTTACCAGTGAAGAAAGGGTGGGATGCGGAACTAGTGTCCACACGGATTACAGGGTAAGTGTTACCATCTTCCCATTCCATTGTCTCGTTCGAGAATTTAGTCGAAGAGCTCAGGAATTTGTAATCAGCACTTGCATCGTAAAAAATAACCGTTTGTGTCTTTGGATGGATATCAGCTTTTGGCATAATCTATTTACACTCCTTTAAATGGGTACTTCCTTGAATAGAACTAAATTTTATTATACTCTTTTTTTGGACAAAGTACCAGCAGGATTTGAAGAAACGATAAATATTTACCTATTCGCCACAATCTGCACCTGATCTCGTTCTAAGTTATTCCCTTCTCCAGTACATCCAGCATGTACTCCAGAGCCTCCAATTCATCTCTTCCTCGCGTCTGCAATCTGACTATACTGCCATGACGAATCGGAAGAAGCGCCATACCAAGCAGGCTTTTGACATCTACACGATGCTCATGCTCAGACTCAACAAACGACAATGAAATATCCGAGGCAAAACGTGACGCTTGAGAAGATATAGACATCAGATCATCCCGGTGAAAATCAGAGTGAATCGTAAATTCATGTGTTCTCACAACCTTCAGTTCCTTTCGCTAAGTAGCTTACCAACCAGAGTGGTTTGTATCCATTTATATATTAAAATCTCCATGAATTATACCATGTTATGGGAGCTTGTATAATCATTTATTTGGTGAAAATGAAAAAAAAGAAGTCCCTGAATCGGGACTTCCTGAGTAGAGAATTACTTGCCGTTGGGATAGACCATCACTTTCAGACTGCCGCTCTTATTGTGAAGAGCCCGTTCCATCGCTTGTTGAGTTTCATCCAGTGAATAACGATCAGTGATCAAGGACAATACATCGTGCTGACCGGAGCTCAGGAATTCAATTCCCGCTGGATAGGTGTTGGCATAGCGGAATATCCCGTATATATCAACCTCGTTATCAGCAATAAAAGGAACATTCAGTGCAATCTCATCCTGTGCCGGCAGGCCTACGATGGCAAGTTTGCCTCCCCGCCGCAGTGAATACAATGCAGATTGGAGCGCTTTGGGATTCCCCGCAGTTTCCCAAGCCGTATCCACACCGATTCCATTCGTTAACTCTCGAATGACCGTCTGTGCATCCTCGTTTCTCACATTGATCGTATGCGTGGCTCCCATACGCCGAGCAGCTTCAAGCCGAACTTCCTCCAGGTCCGTAACGATAATTTTGTCGACTCCAAATGATTTTGCAGCAGCGACAGCCATCAGCCCAACAGGTCCCATGCCCATGATCGCCAGCGTGGTTCCTGGAGCAAGTTTACTACGACGCGCAGCGTGAATACCTACCGAAAAGGGCTCATTCATGGCAGCTTCCTCAAAGGACAGATGATCCGGGATTGGAAAAACCATATCCTCACGAATGGTCATGTATTGTACAAATGCACCATCCACAGGCGGGGTAGCAAGGAATTGTACATCTGGACACAGATTATAGCGTCCTTCCTTGCACGCCACGCAGCGTCCACAAGTAACGCCTGGTTCGATGGCAACCCGGTCACCCGCCTTCAAGCGTGATACGTTCGAGCCTACAGCAGCTACAATACCTGCACATTCATGCCCCAGAATAATGGGCTTTTCCACTACAAATCTGCCGATTCTTCCGTGTTCAAAATAATGCACATCCGACCCGCACACGCCCACTGCCATGACCTGAATCAGAACTTCGTCCTCTGCAGGCTTCGGTACAGCCTGTTCTTCGATGATGATACGTCCAGGTTCGGTCATTACAGCTGCTTTCATGGTCTGGGGAAATTGATGCTGTCCCATTAGGTTTTCGCCTCCTCTTGGTTGCCAATGCTGCTCTTTCATTCAATAAAACAAGGATGTGTAGCTGAATTCTCTATTAATAAATGGTTCGTCCCTGCTCGTCCTCAATACCACTCTTGCGATAGAAGTACGTATTAATCAAGTCCCGCCATTCCTTGGCATGCTCGGCCTGATTTTCCTGACGCAGAGCTACGGTTTCGAAAATTTCCGGTTCCACTTTACCTTCGAGCTTTCTCCAGGTTTCCGCTAAAGCTTGCGCCTGTTCCGCACCCTTGAAGTGTGTATCATAAATGTGCTGAATGACGGTCTTGCCAGAATGCAGCACATGCGTATAAGGAACATGGTGGAAGAATAACAGCAGCTCATCCGGACAGGTCGTGACATTTTCATATCGTTCCGCATTTTCAGTATGATACTGCGATGTATAACCTGTACCGCTCTGTACGGTCCGATCTACTCCAATGCCCTTGCAATCTGCAAAGTGATACGTTCCCCACTTGGAATATTCATAACCGTCCACATTGGGGCCATAATGATGATCCGGATTAACCATCCAGCCTACTCCGAGCGGCGCCGTATAATTTTCGTAGATGCCCAGAGAGTCCAGAAGCATGCCAGAGATGAGACGAACAACCTCTTCGTCGTGCCCAAACGTGAGTCTAACCCATTCGTCAGCAATCTCTTCGGAAGACAGTTCGGGATTCCAGGCGAGTCTACCATAACCGTACAAATTGGCCTGAGCAAGTGGATGTCCTGTCCAGCATGCATCTGCACCAATATTCGAAACAGCGGCAAAACCACTATGAGGTCTGTTGTACAGGGAACCATCCGCAATACGTTTAACTTCCGATCCTTGTCCCTTCGCATAGGTGTCGAAATCCAATACTTCTTTCCACTGTGGAATCAGATAACATAAATGCCGCTGCTGACCTGTATATTCCTGTGTGATCTGAAATTCGAGTACCTGATTGGTCTTATCCATCGCTCCGAACAGCGGAGATACAGCTTCCCTGACCTGAAAATCCATCGGACCATTTTTGATCTGCAAAATGACGTTATCTGCAAACCGGCCATCCAAAGGCTTAAAGTGGTCATAAGCAGCACGCGCACGGTCTGTGGAGCGATCACGCCAGTCCTGCTTGCAGTTGTAGACGAAACAGCGCCAAATAACCAATCCACCAAATGGACGAAGTGCTTCAGCTAGCATGTTCGCCCCGTCTGCGTGATCCCGATTGTAAGTGAATGGACCTGGTCGATTTTCGGAATCTGCTTTGATCAGGTATCCGCCAAAGTCAGGGATGGCCGCATACACTTTGGCAGTCTGAATGTTCCACCATTCTCTTACTTGCTCATCCAGGGGATCTGCGGTAAGCAATCCGCCGATCTCCATTGGGCTTGCGTAGTTGGCGCTTAAGTAAAGTCGGATGCCGTACGCTCTGAATGCAGAGGCCACACGAGCTACATCACTCAGAAAGCGTTCTGTCAGAAACAATGTTTCGCGCTGATGCACGTTGACATTGTTGATGGAGATGGCATTGATGCCAGTCGAAGCGAGCAATCGTGCATAATCCCGAATGCGTACGATATCTTGCGTGAATTCTCCATTTTCATAAAAGATGGATTTACCGGCATATCCGCGTTCAATGCTTCCATCCACGTTATCCCATTGATTAATCATCCGCAACGCATTCCGTGGCTGCTCAATCACATGACTCCATTTATTCGGGGACGTATCCGCCTCACTTGAACTCCCTTGTGCCAGTACCAGCTCTCTGAGCAAATGGAATGTACCATACAGTACACCTTGAGGTGTCTCCGCACCAATGAAGAGTCTGGCTAGTTCCTCGTCTTCACGGATGACGAAGCCTTCACCTTGAACAGCGGCACGTTCACTCTCGCTGAACGCCTCTGCAAGAAGTGAATTGCCTGCCCACGTACCAATCCAGATACCAGGATCATGGGAAGCCTGTTTATCCGCAAGGTCGGTACCGGATAAGACTGTTATTGGTTTCTCACCGAACAATCTCTCCAATCCTTGTGTAAGCTCCTCCAGAGCTGTAGCAATGACTTCATGCTTCTCTATTGTATTTATACGTTTCACCCAAGCAGGAACCTTCTGACTTGCAGTACCCTTACGACTGTATTCACCAGAGAGATATCCAAGCCACGCATCATACTGCGGGCCAGCTAAGTTTTGTTGAACGATTGAACGATTCATCGTACCGCCTCCTTGCTAGCATAGATCTGTTCCAAACGTGTACCTTTGCCTTCCAGCAGCCAAAGGATGGATGTTACTCCGCGCGGGTAATATTTGCTGCCTACGGCAACGCCCGACAGGATCTGGTCACTCCAGCACCAGTAAGACTCTTCGGGGTGCAGCAGCCAGTTCACATGCGCGGCATCGGATGCCTGCCCTGATTCATCCCATTCCATGCCCAGTATTTCTCTAGTGATAAACTGGGACAGATAGATTTTGCTTAACCACGAGTTATTACTAGTCGAGGACAGCTTCCATCCCCCATCTTCGAATAGACAGGTACCTGGTACTAGAACGGTCTTCAAATGGGTTCGGAGTGCCTGCAGGTAAGAACCAAACCGGCCATGTTCATCCAGTGCACCTTCAC
Source organism: Paenibacillus sp. FW104-T2 (assembly GCF_058789975.1). Classification (NCBI taxonomy): domain Bacteria; kingdom Bacillati; phylum Bacillota; class Bacilli; order Caryophanales; family Paenibacillaceae; genus Paenibacillus; species Paenibacillus sp. FW104-T2. The sequence goes on from NZ_JBYTCE010000014.1 coordinate 43,023, forward strand.
AGCCTGTAAAGTAAGGGAATACCAGCCCCTCTATAGCCGGGATGATACGGGAATCGTTATTCTCTGCAATAACAGCCGGGATGTAGCCTCCTTCCGTCAACTGGGCTGCAACACTCGCGGCACAGCGATCAGCCTGACGTCCGGCCTGAAGGGATAAATCCGAGAGTTTCTCCGCGGCAAACAGCTTTTCAAGAGCCACATATACAGCCCAGCATTTCCCTGCCAGATAAATATTGTTACGGGATTGACCGAGTGACACATCAAGGCTGTCATAAGTCGTAATTTCTGCTCCGCCCTTCGTGCGGCTGCTATCCAGTCCCATCAGACCGTTACGCTGATCTTCATCCGGGTGATCCCGGTTAAGCATGCTTTCGAAGCAATCCTGAATTACAGGTAGCATCTGCTTCACAAATTCCTGATCCTTGGTTTGTTCAATGTAGACGGTTGCACAGCACAGCCAGTTCACAAGTTCTTCATGACTCATCTGGGAAAAGCAATCATCTATTCCCACTAACTCATAGGCAGAATGTCCTGGACGGGAGAACACATTCGCCACACCAATATCATGGGTGAAGGTCAAGCCACCTGGGTACAATTGATCTTCCCCGGGGAAGCGAACCTGATCGGTATAGCTGTAACGTTTCACAAACCACTCAAGCTCGTTGCGTACGGTCCAAGGGTTCAGGGCAAGTTCAAAATATAACTGATCTGCTGTCAGATCAAGGGTGTTCATCATCCGGTACTCGCCTTCATTGACAATCCAGAACGGTTCTCCATCTGCGTCCAGCAGCTGCGTGCTTGCATAATAACTATGAATGGAATGCGCGAGCATAAATGCCTGATCATCCGTCAGTGAGCTGGTACCCAGACGCTGTTCTGCTTCCTCACAAGATGATGTCAATGCATCGAAACGATCGAGGGCATACTGGCCAGCTTCCTGGATATCCGCGAAATACCGGGTATACCAGTACGTCGTATCCAAACCGGAAGTGACGATGCCACCGCGGTAAAAACAAACTGCGAAGTGATATGTACGTTTCTCTCCAGCAGGGACTTCCATAAGCAATGCAGCTGTGCGACCTAATCCAAAAGCTAGATTCTCCACATGTTTTTCCTGCAGGATTTTATCTAACGTGAACCCAAGTGCAGGGTACAGTCCATCGTCTGCAGACATAATCGCTGTAAGCCTTCCTTGTCCGACACCCGTGAGCTTTCCGCCCTCGGGTCCGCCGATCATGCGCATTGCCGAATACGGATCATTACCCTGGTATCCGAAATATGCTCTTCGTGACTGCTGCCCTTGCGTGTTATCAATCGTCATCTCCACGAGAACCGCTGGAACCAAGGCATCTTTTAATTGTTCAATATCACCATGCTCCGGTTCAGGTACAGGACGAACTGGCGAATAGATCCGGAAAGTCAGATCTCCCGCTGTCCAGGTGTCTGTACCGGACTTGAATTCACGTGTAATTTCTTCATCACGAAATGCTGCAATGAGCGGACGCTTCGATCGGGTTGAAGTATGTGCCTGGGACTGTGTTTCAGCTCCCTCTTCTATTCCGTTTTCTGCATTGTCCAGTTTCTCTACATCGTAGCGAACACTCTCATCCTCGGTCGCTGCAAAAAAAGGCAGTGCCTCATAATGTTCGCCATCGCGAGATTGTAATCCTATATATATATTTTGGTCTGCAGGTTTTCCCAGCTCCAGGCCGAGTCCCCCCTTGGCACCTTTGTATCCAAGTGTAAAACTTGCAAAAGCCCCGATCGGTGAGTGGTGGGCGTTATAAAAGATTGATTTGGATGTGCTCATGAACGATGACCCCTCTCAATATGGTTTGCATGCGTTTTCATAGCCTCATCCTAACATGCTCATTCCGCCCTAGACCATGGACAAATCAATCGGATATTTACCCAAATCAAGCTGGTCGTTTATAATGGAATAAAGCGATTACATTTATTTTCGAGCATGCCAGCCTTGTAAGCTGACTGCCCAATTAATTTGTTTCTATTATAAAGGAGGTCTCCGATGTCTTCTACTTATTTGCCTCCCGCTCTGGGTGAAAGTGTACATGAGGTCTTCTACCCGGATGTACAAACCACCGTCAATCTTTTTGCCATTCATCTGCGAAGTGTTGGTGCGGACTGGAATTATCCGGCACATGAACACCCGCAGTATGAGCTGAACTATGTAACAGAAGGTGTGCAGCTCATGTCGGTGAACGGACAAATGTACACACAAAAGGCTGGCGAACTGCTCCTCATTCCTCCAGGAAGCGTTCATTCCAGCCAGAGCCAGGACGGTCAGGGATTTACCTATTTCTGCATGCACTTTGATATCGATGATCAGTTGTTCCTCTCCTTGCTTGCCCGAATCAAGCAGACCCTCTTCCATGCAGACAATCCGGTTACATTAAAGATTGAGCCGGTTTTGAGCAAATTAATGAATTCTGCAAATGAAGAATCGACACCGAATACAATGGTTCAGCGCATGCAGCTGCAATCCGCTGTATTCGAATTATTCGGGCACTTGTGGGAAGCCGTCTCTCAGGAGGCAGCGCATCTGTTCTCCGAAGGATATGAACGGATTGAGCTCGCTCATCAGATCCGGAATCGACTGCAAGGGCTGGTAAACCAGCAATTTAAGCAAGGCAATGAAACCGACAGCCACTACGGAATTGATGACATTGCTGCTGAACTGGGGATTAGCTCCTCTCATTGTAACCGTGTGTTCAAGCAGGTATTTGGTCAGTCTCCGCGCGTGGCGCTCTCCGAGATGGTTTTACATGAAGCGAAGGTTCTGCTTGGTAATCCGAAACTGTCCGTTCAAAGTATCGCTGCAATGCTCGGTTACAAGGATATCGCTCACTTTAGCCGTCAATTCAAGCGTTGGTCAGGCATGTCACCGTCTCGATTCCGACAGGAACAGCCTGCTCTACAGTGAGTCTGTCAGAATGTAGAGCGAAATAGATGAATATGAAATCCCTCTGCTGATGCAGCAGTACTTATTGCAACAAACTATTTCAACAAACGCTTGATTGTCTTCAGCTTGCCATCGTACGGCGGGTACAAAATGGACAAATTCAATTTGGTGCTCTTTTTGAGCACGCTTTTCATATGTGAGAAGGTTTCGAGGCTGTACCGCCCATGATAAGAGCCCATACCGGAATGTCCTACACCGCCAAATGGCAGCCGTGGATTCGCTACGTGAGTGATCGTATCATTAATACAGCCTCCTCCAAAAGAAACCTCGCTGAGCAGTTTATCCTGAAGCTGTATGTCTGATGTGAACAAATAAAGTGCCAGCGGCTTCGGACGCTTCAAGATCGCCTCAATGGCTTCATCAATGCTGCGGTAACTGATTATAGGCAATATCGGTCCGAAGATCTCATCTTCCATGGTGGCTGCGTCCCAGGATTCAGCGTCAATCAGTGTCGGTGCAATGTAGCGATCCGCTTCATCAGAGTGACCGCCATAGATCACTTTGTCCTGGTCCCGTTCAATAAGCTTCGTTAATCTTCTGTAATGAGCCTGATTGACGATGCGCCCATAATCGGGATTATGCTGAATGTCTGTACCGAAGAAGGACTCCACAGCTGCTTTCATCTCCGAGATCAGCTGCTCCTTCACTCGTTCATGCACAAGCAAATAATCCGGAGCGATACAGGTCTGTCCCGTATTGAGCAGTTTACCCCATATAATACGTTCAGCAGCAACTTTAATATCTGCTTTCTCGTCCACAATGACAGGACTTTTCCCACCAAGCTCCAGGGTAACAGGGACGAGGTTTTTGGCAGCGGCCTCCATGACGATTTTACCAACCGGCACACTGCCCGTAAAAAAAATGTAGTCAAACGGAGCATTAATCAGTGCTGTCGTTGTGTCCTTGGCTCCTTCTACGACTTGCACATAACCCGGCTCGAATACCGAGGCGATTATTTCACGAATAACGGCCGAAACGGCAGGTGTGTTTTCCGAGGCTTTGAGCACCGCGGTGTTCCCAGCGGCAATCGCACCAACCAGAGGTTCCATCAGGAGCTGAAACGGATAGTTGAAAGGTCCGATAATGAGCACGGATCCATATGGCTCAGGGATAATGTAACTTTTGGAGCCGATCAGAGCCATCTGTGTTTTTACTTTAACGGGTTTGACCCAATTTTTTATTTTTCGTATTGTGTGTTTGATGCTGTCCATCATAAAACCAATTTCGGTCGTGTAGGATTCAAACTCACTTTTACCCAAGTCCTGATGCAGCGCTTCGGTGAGTTTGGACTCATAGTTCTGAATAGCCTGCTTCAGCTGGGTTAAACGCTCAATTCTAGTCTCCGCTGAACGCGTGGCCCCGGAACGGAAAAACTGGTGCTGCTGCTCCAAAATCAGCTTAACCGCATGACGATCTAACTCCTGTAGGGTACTCATATCTTATGTCTCCTCTACTTATATTGATGAAACGTTTAAACAAACGAACGTATTGAATGGAAGACTACACATGCTTAATCGTTTTGATTCATTAGTTGTCTACAGACACTCTTTCTCCAACGCAGCAACCAGTTCTTTCAACAGTTCAACGGATGGCTTCAGGGAAGCGGAATAATACCGCTGGGTACCCTTCTGTTCCACGGAAATAAGCCCTTTCTCAAGCAGTAACTTGAGATGGTGAGAGATGGCTGGTCTCGACAGACTGGATTGTTCTGTAATCTCGTTTACGGTCATCTGACCCCGCTCGGTTAGGATTAACAAAATATTTTGACGGTGGTTATCGCTTAGGACTTGGAATAATGGAATGCAGGACTGAAAGATACTTATCGCTTGTTGACCCATATGTTCACCTCAATCTACTCAATCATTGTATACATTCACATGCATTGGTTTAAGAGTTTAAACCTATCGACCCCTATTTTACCTCTACTCCAGATAAAACTCAATTATTCATTCATTATTCCATTTGAAATGTGATAAAAGCGCTTCCACACTACCATACAAGTATGGTAGTATGTCATTGAAGGAGTTGAAGTTGTGGAATATATCCCAAAGTTTTCGTCCAAAGCCGGTTTGTCGTCTTCCCTAAACGGTCTGTCGTCCATGAATAAGCAAGCCTCCTCAACCCGGGATGTCGTCTATGTTACTTTGAAGCAATTGATTCTAAGTTTAAAATTGCCTCCCGGCACGGCTATCTCCGAGAAGGAAATATCGCTGGAGTTTCAGGTAAGCCGTACTCCTGTTCGAGAGAGTTTTGTAAGACTGGCACAGGAAGGTTTGCTTGAAGTATATCCGCAGCGCGGTACGTATGTTTCTCTTATACAGGTAGACCTCGTTGAAGAAGCACGCTTCATGCGTGAGCAGCTGGAACGGGCCGTGATCCGGCTTGCATGCGAGCACTTTCCGGATCAGGAGATGATTTTATTGGAGCAAAACCTTGCTCAGCAGCAAGCATGTTTGCTGCAACCGGACGATGAACGAATGTTTCAACTGGATGAGGAATTCCATAGCACCCTTTTTGCAGGATGCAACAAAAGCAAAACATGGACCGTGATCCAGCAGATGAATGTACACCTCAATCGAAGCCGGATGCTTCGTTTGTCTTCGGATCATCAGTGGAATCATCTGATCGAGCAGCACCGGTCCATGGTGGAGGCCATTCAGCAGCATGATGCCCAGACGGCAGAACGAATTATGCAGGATCATCTTCACCTGACCGTCACAGACCTGGCCATCCTTCAGGATACATATCCTTCCTATTTTCAACAATGACATGTCTGGCTTTTTCTAATTACACTTGATGAGGTGAACGTGATGAAAATGGTTTTTCGCTGGTTTGGCGAAGGCAATGATACGGTGACGCTGGATCATATTCGGCAGATTCCGGGAGTGGAGGGCATTGTGTGGGCACTGCATGATGTTCATGCAGGCGAAGAATGGCCCATGGACAAAATTCTGGCTGTCAAAGCGGCAGCCGATCGTGCAGGATTGCATTTGGATGTAGTAGAAAGTGTCAATATTCATGAAGATATCAAGCTGGGCCTGCCTACTCGGGACAAATACATCGACAATTACAAAAAAACGATGGAAAAACTCGCTCAGGTCGGCGTAAAAGTAATCTGTTACAACTTTATGCCCATCTTCGACTGGCTGCGTACGGATCTTCATAAGGAAATGGAAGACGGATCTACTGCCCTCTTCTATGAAAGCAGCAAGCTCGCAGATATTGAACCACTGGAACTTGTGCGGCGCATAACGGAAAATTCCGCTTTAACGATGCCAGGCTGGGAACCGGAACGATTGCAGTACCTGACTGGTCTGTTCGAAGCTTATAAGGATGTGACCGAGGAAGATATGTGGGAGCATGCCCGATATTTTCTACAGGAGATCATTCCTACGGCTGAGCGGCTTGGCATTCGAATGGCGATCCACCCGGATGATCCGCCATGGCCTATTTTCGGTTTACCAAAGATCATTATCAGCCAGGATAACCTGCGTAGATATCTGAATCTTTATGATAGCCCTTACAACTCTGTAACCCTGTGCAGCGGATCTCTTGGAGCTAACCCGGATAACGATATTATTGGTATGATTCATGAATTCCGTGACCGGATCCCGTTTGCCCATATTCGTAATGTCAAAGTGTATGACAACGGTGACTTCATTGAGACTTCACATCGCAGCCAGGATGGGAACGTGGATATTGCAGGTGTAGTTGAAGCTTATCACGACATTGGATTTGAAGGTTATGCAAGACCCGATCACGGGCGTCACCTCTGGGGCGAACAATGCAGACCTGGTTATGGACTATACGATCGTGCTCTCGGTATCATGTATCTCTGGGGTGTCTGGGATTCGCTACAAAGGAGGACAAAAGCATGAGCGACTATGTATTTGAAAAATCTACCCGTCTGGAAGGTAAAACCGCGGTAATTACAGGTGGTGCTGGCGTCCTCTGCCGATCCATGGCCGAAGAACTTGCTCGTCACGGGGCCCGTGTTGCCATTCTCAATCGGACGGTTTCCAAAGGAGAAGAAGTTGTTGCCGCAATTGAAGCTGCTGGCGGAACCGCCATTGCCGTTGCTTGTGACGTAACCCAAGTGGACAGTGTGAAGGCCGCGGCGGCAACGGTACAGGAAAAGCTGGGTCCATGCGATATCCTGATTAACGGCGCAGGCGGTAATCACGCCAGTGCCAATACGACGAATGAAATTTTCAGATTGGAAGATCTCGAGCAGCCTGATGTCACCACGTTCTTTGACGTCAGTGTGGATGGGTTTCGTCAGGTCATGGATCTGAATTTTGTGGGCTCCCTTATTCCTACCCAGATCTTTGCAAGACAAATGATTGATCGTGATGTGCCTGCAACAGTCATTAATATCTCGTCGATGAGCGCACCTTCGCCGATGACCAAAGTGCCAGCGTACAGTGCAGCCAAGGCTGCAATTAACAATTTCACGCAATGGCTGGCAGTCCATCTTGCCGAATCGGGAATCCGGGTTAATGCCATTGCACCAGGATTTTTCCTTACGGAACAAAACCGGAATTTGCTGCTTCATCCAGATGGCTCTCCTACTGAACGTTCCAGCAAAATCATTGCACATACGCCAATGCGCCGGTTTGGGAAGCCTGAAGACCTGCTGGGCACGCTCATGTGGCTTGCGGATGAGAAGCAGTCTGCATTCGTCACCGGCACGGTTATCCCCGTTGACGGAGGATTTATGGCTTATGCTGGCGTCTAATGGCCTGATTGATCCTTCTATATAGGCTACCTTAATAATAAAACGCTAAAATTAATTATTAACATGTAATAACGACCCGTAATCAGGAGTGTGTATCCTGGTTTCGGGTTTTTTCATATTCCGAATAAGATCATCCAGCCGAGGAAAAGCTTGTACTAGTCAACAATAACCATTGGCAGCTTGAAATGATGTTGAAGTACGCCAAGTGTAGGAAGGTGATACATATATGATGGAAGAAACATGGGTTGTAGCTGTACGCTCCATAATTGCTTTTTTGACCCTGATCATCTATACAAGAGTGCTCGGCAAACAACAAATGGGTAACCTTACGTATTTCGATTATATTAACGGTATTACCATTGGTTCCATTGCGGGAACTTTCGCTACTGATTTGTCTTCTAAAGCATGGATTCATTTTGTCGCGCTTACCATTTTTACAATCATTACGATTATCTTTCAATACATAACACTTAAAAATCGAACAATTTCCAAGCTGATGGATTCTGATCCTACCGTTGTCATACAGAACGGTAAAATCCTTGAACAGAACCTGCATAAAATGCGAGTGAAATTCGATGAATTGACCATGATGCTGCGTCAAAAAGATGTTTTTGACATTACGACACTGGACTATGCGATCCTTGAACCGGACGGCAGTCTCTCCGTTGTTTTGAAACCCGAGAATCAGCCTGTTACAGCAAAAGACATGCATATGCATCCACCCAAAAGCAAATTGATGACGGAGCTTATTATTGATGGTGTTTTGATCAGACAAAACCTGGAGGAAAGAAACAAGGACTTGAATTGGCTGACCGAACAGTTGAAAAAGAAAAACATCACCATCCAGGACATTGCTTTTGCGGCAATCTTGCCTAACGACAAATTGTATGTCGACCTTTTTGAAGACCATTTCTCAGAAAAAACGGATATGGGTGATTATAAGGGACCCTTCTAATTTTCTTTTACTATCTGCATGGAGGCGGTTGAATGAAAACACGTTTCTGGTTACTGTATGTACTGCCGATTTTTTTGCTTGTTCTGTTTGTAGCCATTATGGCCACAGGGTCATTTCTCAAGAAACCATTCGGTACACAGGATCGCTTGCTCGAATCCGTACAAACCTTGGAAAAGCAAGTGGAGAAAAAACAGTGGACGGAGGCCAAGTCTCAAATTGAATATGCAATGCAAGCCTGGGACCGCATCGTCAATCGTATTCAGTTTAGTGTTGAACGGGAGACCATTTACGACATTCTGGGTACCCTTGCCCGAATCAAGGGGGGCGTCGCTGCTGAAGATGACAAGGAGATTATGGAGGAAATCTATTACTTCTACGTTTTATGGGACAATCTTGGGGATTAGTGGTATACAAAATAACAAATGATTCAAAAAGGCACCTCCTTTATCGCAGAAGGAAGTGCCTTTTTGAACGCATTTAGGCGTTTCGCGAACGTACACCACGTGAACGATGTCTACGAGATGTACCTTCTTTGCGGAAAAACAGACTCAGCGCCCCCTTTGCACACCACAGCGCAAACAAGGCAAAGAGTGTACCCCAGAACAGGGCTGGCAGGAACGTCTGTTGAGCCAGATTTGCTGCATCCCCTGCCCGTGAAGGCTGTGTCCAGGACATGAAACCGACATACATGGCACTAACCACAGACTCTTCCAGGGTCAAGAAAGCAAGTAACAGATAGTAGTACTTCACGATTTTGGCACCAAAGATCATAATCACGACATTCAGAGCAATGAAGCCTGTAAGCCATAACATGCCGAATTCTCCTCGTACATATAACAAAAGGGAAACCAGTGCTACAGCGGTCATGATACCCAGCCCCCACATATGCAGCCCTTTGCGGTATAGATAAAATAACAACCATGCAAAAAGGGAGGCCGTGATATATCCTGCCAATGACACCAGAATTGATCTGCCTGGTGTTAACATAGATGAGTATGTGACACCGCTGTGATCAGCGTATAATTCGATTCGTAATACTTTTCCGGATAACAGCAGGGTCATTAAAGCATGGCCGAATTCATGAATCATTGTGTCCAGATTCCGGAACAACGAAGAAAACGGAATAAAACGTGTTAGAAAAACTGAAGCCACCAAAAACAATATGGTTTTGAGCCATTTATTCAATTCCGTGTTCCCTCCTATCACCGACTAGACATGCCCATCGTTATACTACGTATCAACCCTCTTCTCGTTTCTCATGGAAAAGTGGGCTGCACAATATTCCATCCACCAGCAGAAGCTGCGATTATGCCCAATGAAGAAAGAAGACAAATCATAACGTCCCTTCTCAACCTCGAGCGTAACGAGCAGCCGATTTCGCATATGCTTCAGTGCATATTGGACGAATTGATCAGCGGCTTCACTTTGCACTAGTGTAACATAAGCATATAACGAATGGTCTACCGGTTCATCTAGCGGACTCACTCCGGCACATGAAAACTCGGTCGCAACGTCAGCTTGCTGAAGCAAGGATAAGGCTTCGTGCAGCTCTGCATCTATTTCTACACCGTTCCACAACACCGTTTTCTTCGCAGACACGGCATATTTATCACGTTCCGTCCAGTGCAGCAGCTCCTGCTTGCGTCTTCTCCATAGATGAGGCGGCTGCAAACTTAGCAATACTTCCTGTTCTTCACTTGGACCCATAAGCTTCTCCTCCTACCCCCATTGGTCCTCCGATAGCATCTTATACAACGAAAAGAGCACATCGCTGTGCTCTCTGCGTGGCAAAAGGCAAAGGAATGGCACGGCCATTCCTCAGCATGTTGTACCATTGTACCTTTTTCGATGATTGGTATCAAATGGGTTTTCATTATTCATTCAGAGCCAGTTTGAGGGCCTCCAGATTCTGCTCCATTACACCAATGTAGTCCAGCCTCGCAGCAATCTCCTCTTCAGTTAATCCTTCAATCGGATTCAATACTGCTGTTTTGGCACCCACTTCACTGGCGATGGTCTCGGATACTTTGGAAGATACCAGTGTTTCGAAGAAAATCGTTTTGACCTGATGTTCCTTGGCAAAGTCGATTACAGATGCCATCTGTGCTGCAGATGGCTCTTGCTCGGGAGACAACCCAGCGATAGGTACTTGCTGCAGGCCATACTGCTGTGCAAGATAGCCGAAGGCTGCATGCTGTGTAATGAAATCTTTCCGTTTGCTGTCGGTTACAGCCGCTTTAAATTTCTGGTCAAGTGTCTCCAGCTTGGCGATGTAAGCATCCGCATTTTGCTTGAATTGTTCGGCATGTTCCGGTGCAGCTTGTACCAGGCCGGCTTCGATGTTCCGCACTTCCTGAACAGCCAGAACAGGTGATAACCAAACGTGTGGATCAAGTCCGCCATGATCATGTGAATGCCCTTCTTCTGTGCCGGCATCATGTTCATGGTCATGCTCTTCTGCAGCAGCTACTTCCCCATGCTCTTGATCATGCTCTTCTGTCGTTGCTTCATCTGCATGATCATGGTCGTGTTCATCTGCACTAGAGTCCCCATGATGATGGCCGTCTTCTACGCCTTCAAGCAGATCAATGCCTTGGCTTGCTTCAACTTGTACCAGCTTGTCATTACTCAGACTATCCTTTACTTGATCAATCCATGATTCCATGCCAGCACCATTATAGACGAGTACATCTGCTGTCTCGATGCTTGCAATATCCTGAGGTGTTGGCTCCCAGTCATGAGGCTCCATACCAGCAGGAACGAGTGTATGTACATCAGCCAAATCTCCTGCTACATTTTTGGTGAACTCATACATCGGATAAAAGCTAACCTGTACGTTCAATTTTTTCTCAGTTGCCGCAGGAGTACTTGTTGAAGCTGCATCCGAATCGGATGCGGGTTTGGTTTGTCCGCAACCTGCTACAATAAGTGTGAGACTGAAAAGCAGCCCCATTGCTGATTTTTTACTGAATTTCATGTGGTGTATTCTCCCTTGATTGTATTAATATCCTTGCGCGCTGCTGTTTTACTTCCTTGCGATGCCGTTTACGATTGTATAGTTGAATCAGCTTTTGTGCTGATATTCCAGTCAATAGAAAGGCCAGCAAAATGAGTGCGATCGTCCCGCCTGGCGGTGTATTCAAATGGTAAGATGTCGTTAATCCGCCAAAAATGCCGATTAACCCGGTAATGACGGCAATGACCAATGCAGCAGCGAAGCTGCGAGAGATTCGAAGTGCCAGCGCAGCTGGCAGCACAATCAATGCGGATACAAGCAGTACTCCAACGATCGGCATGGCCGAAGCAACCGTCAGACCTATCATTACGGCGAAGGCAAACGATAAACCTCTGACCTGAACGCCCCCAATAGAGGCTGTCTCTTCGTCAAATGTCAAATTATATAACGGTCTCCGTAGTACAATGAAAAAAACCAACCCAATGACGCATACAGCTGCCATCATCCATAACTGAACATTGCTGACTGCAACGATGGAACCGAACAGATAGGAACTGAAGGTCTTGGACAAATTTGTTTTCAGACTCATAAGCACCACAGCCAGTGCCAGGCCTGAGGTCATGATAATCGCCACTGGCACTTCACTATATGTACGATAGCTTCTCCGCAGTTGTTCGACCAGTAACGCACCAATGACAGCAATTGCAAACCCGCAGATTACCGGGTTGAGATTCATGACTGAACCAAGGGCCACTCCCGCCAGAGAAACATGGGACAGCGTATCGGCCATCAGCACCTGCCTCCGAAGCATCAGGTAGACCCCAAGAATCGGAGCAATAATGCCAATCAGTCCGCCTGCCCAAAAGGCTCGCTGCATGAATTCGTACTCAAACACTGCCATTCCTCACTTTCTTGACGCTCCAGGGTGATCGTCCGGTCCAATCGGTTGGCCATCTCTTCGAGGCCATGAGTCACCATAATAATGGTCAATCCATGGACATCTGCATAGTGTCGCATCAGATCATAGAAACCTTCCCGGCTGCGGCGGTCCATGCCCGTTGTCGGCTCATCCAGAACTAGAACTTGGGGCTGTCCTGCCAGAGCTCTGGCGATGCAGATGCGCTGCTTCTGTCCACCCGACAGTTCGCCTACCCGTGTATTGCGATATTCCCACATGCCGACTTCTCGAAGACTGCGTTCGACTATGGCTTCCTGTTCGGGTGAGAATTTTCGGAATAGACCAAGCTTGCGATAACATCCCGATCGTACCAGTTCAATGACTGTACTGGGAAACCCACTGTTGAATGATGCCACCTGCTGGGGCACATATCCGATCTCCAGTTTGTTGCCATTGTTGTTCTGAATATTCATATGTACCGTGCCGCTCCAGGGCTGTAACAGCCCCAGCAGCAATTTCAGCATGGTTGTCTTCGCCGAACCATTAGGTCCGGTAATGCCTACAAACTCGCCCACATGAATATCCAGCGATAATTGATCAATGACGGGTTCTTTGCCATATCCAAAAACCACGTCGCGCATGGAAGATAGAATCATGGTAGCTCCTCTTTTCGTAAATATTACGATTTGAAAACGACAAAAAAAATTATCTCGTTTCCCGGTGAATCGTCATTTTCTTCAATCGTGGTGAATATTTTTTCATTTCAAGACGCTCCGGGTGGTTACGTTTGTTCTTCGTCGTGGTATAGTTGCGATCCCCGCACTCTGTACATGCTAAAGTTACAATGACTCTCATGGTTGTGACCTCCTTTTGTTTAATCGTAATCATTACTGTTTAATGATACTATCCTATCCTTTTTCTATTGTCAACCCCATGATGGAAAGGGATCTTTCAGTTCACGCCAGTTAAGCTGCATCTCTTCTTCGGTAAGCAAAGTATTGTCCAATGTTCGCTCAATCTCTGCCCTGTCCATATCAATTCCGATAAATACCAATTTCGTTACCCGGTCTCCCCATGTATCATCCCAATCCGGAATGGCTGGTAACGTATTTCCAAAATGCATCTGCCGTTCCTCTTCGCTCATCGCACCCACCCATAAGCCAGCTGGTCCAAGTTGCTTGGAGGTGCCTGCGTGACTGAAGGAAATAGCCATATGGTTCCGTGTTGCCAGCCACATCAACCCCTTGGATCTGACAATACTCTCCGGCCACTTGGCAATCCAGCTCAGCAATCGTTCCGGATGAAACGGACGTTTCCGATGGTATACAAACGAGTGAATGCCATACTCTTCCGTTTCCGGGGTGTGCTCCTCCTTCATCAATTCGCGGATCCAGCCTGCAGACTGACTCGCTTTTTCAAAATCAAACCGTCCCGTGTTCAATATCTCCTTCGGATCAATCTGCCCGTGAGACGTTCGAATCAGCTTGGCTTTGGGTTGCATCGCATGCAGAGCCTTTTCCAGCTTGAGCAATTCCTCCTCAGAGACGAGATCACACTTGTTAAGAATCAGCACATCACAGAATTCTACCTGATCGGTCAATAGATGCACGATTCCCCGGACATCGCCCTCTCCTGCTTCCTGACCCCGATCCATTAATGTCTCTTTTGAATAAAAGTCCCGCCAGAACTGCGCCGCATCCACAACGGTTACCATGGTGTCGAGCCTAGTGAATTTCGTTAAATCAATTCCAAGTTCCTCATCGATATAGGTAAACGTCTGTGCAACGGGAACAGGCTCTCCAATACCCGTCGATTCAATCAGGATATAGTCAAAAGAACCATCCAGAGCGAGACGTTCCACTTCTTTCAGGAGATCTTCCCGAAGCGTGCAGCAGATACAGCCATTGGACATCTCCACAAGCTTCTCGTCAATACGTGATAATCCGCCTCCATCTCGAATTAACCCGGCATCAATGTTTACTTCACTCAGGTCGTTTACGATTACGGCGACTCTCATACCTTCCCGATTATGTAGCACATGATTCAATAAGGTTGTTTTGCCTGCGCCCAGATATCCGCTTAATACGGTTACGGGTACCCGGGGATTCTCTTGTATTTCAGACATGTCTATTCCTCCACTCCAAGGTTCTTTAATAAAAAGGAAGAACCAATATGTTTTTTGGATTGATTGTTAATCGTAAATGTTACGATTAACAATCAACACTATACTTAACTTAACTTTCGCTTGTCAACTTCTCGATTCAATACCAATGAATAAATCGTAAAATTTATGATTAAAAGACCAAACTGCGTATGTTGCTTAAGGTACAAGCATATAGATTACTAAAAGTCCGGTTGTGGAGGTCTGTTGTATGAAGCTTGCAGCCAATATGAAGCTCCTGTCCATCCTGGTTCCCTGCGCCTTTCTTGTTCCCGTGCTCATCACGATGTCCTCTGATCTGAAACAGGCGTGGAACAGCGAAACTTTGCAAAATATAAAAACCGTATTCATCGGTATCTTCCTCGAAGCTGCCCCTTTTCTACTTATCGGTGTACTGCTCTCTTCACTCATGCAATGGTTCGTGTCGGAAGAAATGGTACGCAAGCTTACACCAAAGAACCCTGTTGGTGGAGTATTAGTGGCTGGTTTACTCGGCATCATATTTCCCATCTGTGAATGTGGCATGATACCGGTTGTTCGCCGTTTGATGCATAAAGGCATGCCAGCATACATTGCAGTTACATTTATTCTTAGCGGCCCAGTAGTCAATCCGATCGTGTTTACCGCAACATTACTCGCTTTTCCCTCACATCCCGAAATCACGATTGCCCGCATGGGACTGGCCTTTGCCGTCGCGGCTTCGATTGGCTTGTTGGTATATATATTTGTACGGCAGAATCCTCTGCGCAAAGCTAAGGTTGCCGTGACAGAGGTCAAGACTCACTCCGCATTCAAAATGGCACACCCACCTAAGCACAACGGCCACGACCATAACCATGAGAAAAACTGGCGCAGCTTCTTTATCCATGCCGGGGATGAATTTGTGGATATGAGCAAGTATTTGGTCATTGGTGCATTGATTACAGCCTGCATTCAGACGTTTATTAGTCGAAATGACTTGATTGCGCTGGGGAACGGACCGGTTGCCTCCTATGTGTTTATGATGGGATTTGCTTATGTATTGTCTCTTTGTTCGACTTCCGATGCATTTGTAGCCTCTGCATTCTCGCATACCTTCGCTCTTGGTCCACTCATATCATTTCTTGTTCTTGGTCCTATGCTCGATTTCAAAAGTACACTGATGCTGCTGTCCACTTTCCGCACAAGGTTTGTCATTGGGTTAAGCATAGCCATTATTGTTCTCGTCTTCACTGGATCTTGGCTGATTAACCTTCTGGTGTAGCGTATATGCTCATTTCATTGAAGATTGAAAAGAGGTGATTATATGATTCAGCCTGCATCCGTTCACGCCTATCGTCATACTCCAAGGAGGCACTCCATCCAGTGGCATTCATTAATCCGTGCGGTATGGATTGGTGGTCTTGCCGTATACATCATCCATTTGAAGGAGATTGATTCTTTACATTATTATCTAGCACCTACGATGCAGCGTTTGCTGTTATGCTGTCCCATACCACTCCTGTTCATCGCGGTCATTATGGCTTGGCATGGACTGTTCGGTCATGGCCAGGTCCATTGCGATTGTGAACATCCACCTCCGTCTGGAGTGCTTCGAAGCTTGGTGACGTACGGCTTAATCCTGTTTCCACTGCTGCTCGGCTTTTTGCTGCCGGATCAGGCACTTGGCAGTTCCATGGCCAGTCAGAAAGGCATGTCGCTGTCTTACGCTCCTCCCGAAATCCGGCGTAAAGAACCTGCACCTGAGGAAGCTGCCAGTCTGCATATTCAAGATTTTGCCCAGAACCAATCATCTGCTGCATCTGGGTCAGCGAGTAAAGTCCAATTCATACCTCCTGATGAATACAGCCGTGAATTTGCTGAGCTAGCGGAAAAATTGATTGCAGAACCAGTCATCAAGGTTTATCCTGAGATTTTTTCAGAAACGCTTGGCACCATTGACATGTTTCAACGACAATTTGCTGGGAAGCCGATCTCCCTTACGGGCTTTGTCTATCGGGATGAAAGTATGGATCATGAATCACACTTTGCACTTGGGCGGTTCCTCGTCATGTGCTGTCCAGCAGATGCAGCGCCATTTGGTGTAATGATCCACATTCCCGAAGCCGACAGTTTCCCTACCGACAGCTGGGTACAGATTGATGGCAGTATCGGTTCTGCTCAGGTGAATGGCAAAGATACCATTGAGATTCGAGCAGCGAAAATTACTGCTGTTTCCGAGCCATCCACGCCTTACATTTATACCAATGCAGATTCCGTAATGGCTTATGATAAACTCCAAGGGAAATGAAAGGTCTGGTTTAAACCTAAGTTAAGGCCCGGACCGAGTCTCAGATTCATTGAACGAGAAAAAACCCGAAGCCATGAATCCACGGCTTCGGGTTTTGCAATTCAAGTCCAAGATATATTGTACTTGGGGGCTCTGATTGATTATTCTGTAACAATATCATGAACGAGCACAGGGGCATCGGCGTGATCAGCGATGGTAATGTTCTCTTTGATCTTCGCGATCACGTCTGCCACATCCTCACGATTGGCATGGATCGTTACCAGCGATTCACCAGCTTTGACCTTGTCGCCAACTTTTTTGTTCAGCATCAAGCCTACAGCAAGATCAATCTCTGATTCTTTGGTAGCACGACCTGCACCAAGCAGCATCGCAGCAGTTCCGATCTCATCTGCAACGATTCCAGCGACGTAACCGTCCTGATCAGCTTCAACTTCGATCAGATATTTCGCCTGTGGCAAACGATCCGGATGGTCGACGACAGACGCATCGCCACCTTGGTTGGCCAGGAAATGCTTGAATTTCTCGAGTGCCTTTCCGTTCTGGATCACTTCTTTCAATTTCTCTTCCGCTTGCTCCAAGGAGTCTGCTTTGCCAGCAAGGAATACCATTTGACGGCCAAGTGCAAGACACAGTTCTTCCAGATCTTTCGGCCCTTTACCCTGCAGCGTCAGAATCGCTTCTTTCACTTCAAGCGCGTTACCGATCGCGAGGCCCAGTGGTTGAGACATGTCGGAGATGACAGCCATCGTTTTGCGCCCTACATTGTTACCGATGCTGACCATGGCATGTGCCAGTTCTTTTGCATCTTCCGTCGTTTTCATGAATGCACCCGCACCCGTTTTTACATCCAGTACGATGGCATCAGCACCTGCAGCAATTTTCTTGCTCATGATGGAGCTGGCGATGAGCGGAATGGAGTTAACTGTTGCAGTTACGTCACGAAGTGCATAGAGCTTTTTGTCAGCTGGGGTAAGGTTACCACTCTGACCGATAACCGCTACCTTATGTTCATTTACGAGCCTAATAAATTCTTCCTTTTCCAGCTCAACGTGGAAACCGGCAACGGACTCCAGTTTGTCTGTCGTTCCGCCGGTGTGACCCAGGCCGCGTCCGGACATTTTTGCTACAGGAACATCCAGAGCAGCAACGAGCGGTGCCAGTACCAATGTCGTTGTATCACCGACGCCTCCGGTGGAGTGCTTGTCTACTTTGATGCCTTCAATGGCGGATAGATCGATTGTTTCCCCTGAATTAACCATCGACATCGTTAGATCCGCACGTTCCTTGTCCGTCATATCCTTGAAGAAAACGGCCATCGCCCAAGCGCTGACTTGATAATCCGGAATTTCTCCTTGGGTATAACCTTGAACAACAAAATCAATTTCAGCTGTTGTCAGTTCTTTTCCGTCACGTTTTTTGGCAATAATATCTACCATTCTCATGATGATCTCTCCTTTGTTGTGGTGAGTGTTTACACGGTCACTCCGATGGCAGAACAACCTTCCGACCGCTGTTATCCCCGGATTTCTTGATTCCCTCCTTCAAAGGGGGAAATCCGGTGATAAAGGCGTACGCTTCGCTTCTTCAGGTTTATTCTGCCCTCTCCGTTATCGTGTAAATTTGTATGTTATTGTGGTGGTAAAAAACTCGGAGACAAAAGCGAACGCTTCGCTTCTTCAGAATTGATTCCGGTGCCTCCACTACGTGCTTCACCAAAAGTTTTAATTCAAATCAATGGATATTAGCGTAATTTACAGCGTGATTGCTGTTTCCAGTGCAACGACCATCATGTCATTGAATGTTTTTTGACGCTCCTCGGCAGAAGTTTCTTCACCTGTTAGCAAGTGGTCGCTTACTGTCAGAATGGTCAATGCATTGACGCCAAATTTCGCTGCGATCGTGTACAGTGCTGTCGTTTCCATTTCCACGCCCAATACGCCGTGCTGCATCAATTTTTCAGTAACAGAGCGGTCATCACGGTAGAAGGAATCGGAACTGAATACGTTACCTACATGGATTTTCATGCCTTTTGCTGTCGCGCGGTCATACGCTTCTTTCAGCAAGGAGAACGTTGCGATTGGGGAGAAATCATATCCGCCAAACACAAGCTTGTTCATGCTGGAGTCCGTACAGGACGCTTGAGCTAAAACGACGTCACGAACACGCACGTGCTCCTGCATACCTCCACATGTTCCCACGCGAATGAGGTTTTTGACGCCATATTCGCTAATCAACTCATTGGCATAGATGGCGAACGATGGAATTCCCATGCCTGAACCCTGCACCGAAATGCGTTTTCCTTGATATGTACCGGTAAAGCCCAGCATTCCGCGAACTTCGTTATAACAAACGACATCTTCCAAATACGTATCCGCAATATATTTAGCGCGCAATGGATCTCCTGGCAAAAGGATCGTTTCTGCGATATCTCCGGGTTTGGCTCCAATATGTGTACTCATGGTTAAATCTCCTCCAGTTTATCCATTAATATAGTGATACCAGGTCCCGGGCAGCCTAAGCTGCTCCGGTGAACCTGTCCAATTTTTTTTAAAATCAGCTACTGTACCTGATTTCGGTAAACAACGGTAACCTATTTCAAATCTTTCAGGAAGCTTGTACCATACTCCGGCAATTGAACACCGAAGTTATCGGCTACCGTAGCACCAAGATCTGCAAATGTACTGCGCAGTTCAAGCTGTTTACCTTCAGTGAAGCGTGGGGAATACACAAGCAGTGGCACATACTCACGTGTATGATCAGTACCACGATACGTTGGGTCGTTACCATGATCAGCTGTAATGATCAGCAGGTCATCGTTGGTCATTTTCCCAAAAATCTCTGGCAGACGCGCATCGTAATCCTCAAGTGCTTGAGCATACCCTTGTGGATCACGGCGATGACCGAACAATGCGTCGAAGTCCACCAGATTCAGGAAGCTAAGCCCGGTGAATTCTTCATCCATCGTCTCGGACAATTTGTCCATGCCATCCATGTTGGACACTGTACGGACAGACTTGGTCACCCCTTCACCATCATAGATGTCTGCGATTTTACCAAGGGCAATGACATCGAATCCCCCGTCCTTGAGCTCATTCATCACCGTACGGCCGAATGGTTTAAGCGCATAGTCGTGACGGTTCGCTGTACGTTTGAAGTTACCTACTTCCCCAACGAACGGACGAGCAATGATACGGCCCAGCATATATGGATCATCAAGCGTAATCTCCCGGCAGAATTCACAAATTTCATAGAGCTCTTTCAACGGTACGACATCTTCATGTGCTGCAATCTGCAGAACGGAATCCGCGGATGTATAGATGATGAGCGCTCCGGTTTTCACATGCTCTTCACCAAGCTCATCAATGATTTCCGTACCACTGGCCGGTTTGTTTCCGATGACTTTACGGCCTGTCTTCTCTTCGATGCGCTGAATCAGCTCATCCGGGAAGCCATTCTCGAATACACGGAACGGTGTATCAATATAGAGTCCCATGATCTCCCAATGGCCTGTCATCGTGTCTTTGCCTCGGGACGCTTCCTGCATTTTGGTATAATACGCTTTGGGTGCATCCGCTACAGGAATGCCCTCAATTTCTTTAATGTTGGACAGTCCAAGACTTGCCATATTCGGCATGTTCAGACCTCCGCGTTCACGTGCAATGTGACCAAACGTATCCACATCAAAGTCATCGAATTCTGCCGCATCCGGCGCTTCACCGATACCTACAGAATCCATAACGATCAGATGTACTCTTTTAAATGTTGACATAACTTACGCACTCCTTCCAATTATCCGGCTTACAAGAACAGTCCGGCGATGATCGCAGACAGCACGCTGACAAGCGATGCACCGTAAAGCAGCTTCAGACCGAAGCGGGCCACCACATTGCCCTGTTTCTCATGAAGTCCCTTGACCGCACCGGCAATGATACCGATGGAGGAGAAGTTGGCGAACGATACGAGGAAGACCGACACGATGCCTGTCGTACGGGCAGACAGTGCGGTTTGTTTGGTCAGATCCAGCATCGCGACGAATTCGTTCGACACCATTTTGGTTGCCATAATACTTCCCGCCTGAATCGCTTCTTTCCAGGGAACGCCCATAATAAACGCAAAGGGTGCAAACACATAACCAAGTAGTTCCTGGAACGAGATGCCGAGAACAGCACTAAATATGCCGTTAATGAGCGCAATCAGGGCAACGAAACCGATGAGCATTGCTGCAACAACGATCGCCACTTTGAAACCGTCCAGAATGTACTCACCCAGCATCTCGAAGAACGATTGTTTTTCCTCTTCCTGCACTTCCAATATATCTTCTTCCTCGGTTACCTTATACGGATTCACGATGGAAGCGATGATAAAACCGCCAAACAGGTTCAGCACAAGCGCTGTAACCACATATTTCGGATCAATCATGGACATATAGGCACCGACAATGGACATCGATACCGTGGACATGGCTGATGCACATAGTGTGTACAGCCGATGCTTCGGCAGCAAACCGATTTGTTTTTTTACGGAGATGAACACTTCAGATTGTCCCAGAATGGCGGAAGCAACCGCGTTATATGATTCCAGTTTGCCCATTCCGTTGATTTTGCTTAATACCAGACCAATATATTTTATAACAAAAGGTAAGATTCGGATATACTGCAATATACCAATCAGGGCAGAGATGACGACAATCGGCATCAACACCGTCAGGAAAAACGGGCCACTCCCGCCTTCTGCTCCCACGTTTACTAAACCGCCGAAGACAAAGGTAATTCCTTCGTTTGCATAGTCCAAAAGGTTTTTAAATATCGTGGAAAATCCACCAATCAGCCATGTTCCCACATCGGTGTTCAGCAAAGCATAAGCAAGTATAATTTGTAAAACAATCATGACGACCAGCGGCCGGTAGCGAATTTGCTTCTTGCCGTTACTTGCAATGTAAGCCAGCCCAAAAACAACAAGTAAACCAAGTATGGCAATCAGAAATTTCATTTGATCTCTCCTTTGAAGGTAGTAAGCCAGATGTTGAATTCAGCTCAAAGGGCATACAGTAAAATTAAGCTTTCAGAAAGTTTATGAAGCGCTTACAAACAATTCACTTTATAGAGGTTGAGAACCTGTTCCCCATGATCGGTGTACATACCGGTACATGGAGAACAGATCAACGACCTGGTTATTAGTAAGAGGACGTAGATTGTCCGCCTTGCATGATTTTCACGCCGGAGCTTGCACCAATACGAGTTGCTCCTGCTTCAATCATTTTTTGCATGTCTTCCAGGCTGCGTACCCCGCCCGATGCTTTTACACCCATATCTGGTCCAACTGTGCGACGCATCAGGGCGATGTCTTCTGGCGTTGCCCCACCTGTAGAGAAACCTGTGGATGTTTTGACAAAATCGGCGCCTGCTCTAACTGCTGCTTGGCATGCACGTACTTTGTCTTCGTCTGTAAGCAGACACGTTTCGATGATGACTTTTACCAATGCTTTACCCGCAGCTGCTTCAACAACTGCACGAATATCCTGCTCCACATAGTCATCTTTTCCATCTTTTAGAGCACTGATGTTGATAACCATGTCTACTTCTGTAGCACCTTTAGCGATTGCATCTGTCGTTTCGAACGCTTTGGTCTCGGAAGTGGAAGCTCCCAGAGGGAATCCGATTACTGTACAGATATCCACGCCACTGCCTTGAAGCTGCTCTGCAGCATAAGAAACCCATCCCGGATTCACGCATACGGAAGCAAATTGGTACTGTTTCGCTTCTTCCGTCAATTGGTTGATTTCGCTTTGCGTTGCATCCGCACGAAGCAAGGTATGATCGATCATTTTGGCTAATTGAGCTGTAGTCAATTGAATCTCTCCCTTATCTGAACTGTTTATTTATAGCCTTACACTAACATGAACATATGTAAAAATCAATATGAACCTTTGTTCACCCTCGTTCACCCACTATTATGAGCGAAACAATGCTTATAGCTTCTGCCCTAAAAAAGCAAAACATCCACCATTCTTCCGTGGCAGATGTTGTCATCCTCAGATTTAGAATCGAAGCAGAGCCTGCGCCGTGTACTGGTCTGTTACCAGTATGTTAGCATAGTGCCCTTTGAGCGCAGCGTGGATAGCTTCAATTTTGCGTTGACCACCGGCAACAAGGATCGATTTCTCTTTGTTCCGTAATTCGGCCAAATCAATCCCTACGGTTCTGCTGTTGATCTCTTCACTGATCAATTGACCCTCAGCATCAAAGAAACGTGAACAGATATCACCCGCACCCGAATTCATCAGCAATTGCTGTTCCTCTTCGTTGAAATAACCCAGCTTGAACAGGAGGGCGTCCTCCTTTACCGTACCCACAGTGAAGATGGCGATGTTGGCCTGCCTGCCGAGCTCTACGATGCGTCCGATGTGCCGGTCAGCTTCCACCATTTTCTTGACTTCAATATTGTCAAAAATAACAGGCAGGGGCAAGTACCGAGGAACGGTATGGAACGCTTCCGCGAACAAATGCACGATCTCCGCTGCATACGTGTTGACGTGGGAATGACTTACGCCTCCCTTTAACTGAACGACTTCAACACCTTTAACCTGTTTGGCCCGAAGCTGTTTGGCGACCGCGTACATCGTTGTTCCCCATGTCACGCCAATAATATCTGCATCCTGTACGGTGTCCTGCAGATAGTCTGCAGCTCTTTTGCTGATATGCCTCTGTATCTCTACATCACTCTTCAATGGTGCAAAACAGACGAGTGCGGTATCCAGATTATATTTGGCTTTAAGTTCTCCGGCAATGATATCAATGTCCTCCAGCGGGTCCATAATTTCAATACGGACATAACCTCGGTCCTTGGCATACTGGAGCAACCTGGATACGGTTGGACGAGACACCCCCAGCCTGACGGCGATATCCTGCTGGCTGTAATCCGACTGATAATACAATTTGGCTGCTTCAATGCTTAATCGTTGTTTCTCCAGATCCATTCCCATTTGCAATCATCTCACTCATCCATGGTATCGTTTGCAATTCTTGTTCCATACTGATTCATATTTTAATTCACTGCTAGTCCAGTTTATTATACATCATGAAGTACCAGGTCACTATTCCTTCTGAGCTAATGACATATGCGAAGATTTGTGAAATCCAAGCATAAAAAGAACTCTAGGGTGAATACTACAGCGGTCACTTTATCGTTTGAGGAATTATGAATTCACCAAAATACATGACTGAGAGGAAGTATTCTATGACAACCCTACTGTATATTACTGCCCATCCACATGATCATGAGACCTCCTTCAGTATGGCCACTGGTCAAGCTTTTATAGATGCATACCGGGAAAGCAATCCATCGGATGAGGTTGTCCATCTCGATCTGTATCGCTCCAACATCCCGCATATTGATGCCGATGTGTTCAGTGGTTGGGGTAAACTCCAATCCGGCAGTGAACTCACTGCGGAAGAGCAATCCAAGGTAAGCCGTCTGAATGAGCTATCGGATCAGTTTGCATCAGCTGACAAGTATGTTTTTGTAACTCCGATGTGGAACTTCTCATTTCCTCCAATCATGAAGGCATACATTGACTCCATATGTGTGGCTGGCAAAACGTTCCGCTATACAGAGCAAGGTCCGATCGGACTTTTGACGAATAAAAAGGCAATGCATATTCAGGCCCGTGGTGGCATTTATTCCGAAGGTCCTGCAGCTCAAACGGAATCCGGGCATCGATATCTAAGCATCATCATGTCATTCCTGGGCGTACCCAAGCTGGATGGGATCTTTATTGAAGGTCACAACCAATTCAGAGAACGGGCGGATCAGATAAAACAGGATGCAATTGAACAGGCTCGAACTGCAGCGAAGCAGTTTTAATCATGAATTAAAAAAAGTAAAGCCCGCTATGCTCCCCAATAAGAATAAGGGTCACATAGCGGGCTTTTATATAATAGAGAATGATATCTGATTATTGTTGACCGGCACTGGCACGGCTTATGGTTTCAAGTTTGCGGGTAATGGCATTACGGTCTACTTTTAACCCCCAGAGCATTTCAACGATTTGCTCTTTCTCTTCAGCGGAATCCGCATGTTTGAGCTGCATTAAGAGATCATGCATCTGTTCATTAATCCCTTCAAACTGGGTCCAGAGATCCTGGCGTACTTCTTGAGAATCCAAGTGACGATTAGCGTCCACTTCTTCTTTAAGTGCTTGC
Organism: Paenibacillus sp. FW104-T2; assembly: GCF_058789975.1. Taxonomy (NCBI): domain Bacteria; kingdom Bacillati; phylum Bacillota; class Bacilli; order Caryophanales; family Paenibacillaceae; genus Paenibacillus; species Paenibacillus sp. FW104-T2. The sequence continues at coordinate 68,181 of NZ_JBYTCE010000014.1, forward strand.
AAAATGGAGTCCTTCCACTCATCGTCACCTAACTGTGCCGCTATGTTCAGGAGATCCAGATAATCGTCAACAAGAAGTGAGTTCAATTCAGCATGTGTTTTCATCGTTTATTGCATCCCCTTTTCGTCTATTTACCAAGTATTATACTCGGTTTTTCAGGTTTTGCAATAGGTGTCGGAATAAGGTTCAGCTTTTTGCTGTTGATGTCGAATTATGACGATATAGTTCGAATACACTCTATATGGAACTCTTGGTATTACGACTTGAGCTGTTGCAACAACTGGATACGATACGCTTCACTCTCCAGAGATTGGATCTCCTTATATTGTTCAGCCGTAAGAACCCTTGGTTCTCCAGCTGCCTTGGCAATCATGTACACTTTCGCACTTTCCTCCACCACTTGAGTTCGATAATAGGCTTCTCGCAAATTTTTTCCTGTCGTGACCAGTCCATGATTGACAAGAATAAGGGCCGAATGGGAGTCCACCTTAGCAGCGACTGCATCGGCCAGCAGTTTGGTCGTGGGTAGAACGTAAGGAATGAAACCGACGTCCCCTACAAGTGCAGACTGGTCTGGAAAAAGGTGAGGCAGTTCATCGTACACGAGGCTCAGAGCGATCGTAAATGCAGGATGTGTATGAACAATCGCTTGAATATCGGGATTCATGCGATAGCTGTACAAATGCATTAATACTTCTGAGGAAGGACGAGTTGATCCCGCACGGGTCTCACCTGTCCCGATATCAACCGCAATCCATTCCTCCGGTTCAATATCCTCAAGTGCATAACCACTCGGAGAGAGCAGCATCGTCCCTTCCGAACGGGCACTCAGATTGCCTCCAGGCCCAACCACCAGACCCTGCGCTACCGATCTGCGGGCATATTTGGTCAGTTCTTCTCTTACCAGCTGTTCAGTCATGTGTTTCTCCACTCCCTCAACTTCTTTTTATTTCAATCCCTTCGTTAACCGCCCATTCAGTTTTTGATAGATTTCATAGGCTTCCTGCCATAGCGGGCTATTCTCTGGCTCATAGGTTTCCAGAGTGAAGGAAGCTGCGGCAATCTCCCGGACCTCAGACAAACTGCTTACCTCGCCATGGGCCAGGAATTGCACCATGCAATTCCCGGCGGCAGTTGCCTCCACTGGCCCTGCTACAACAGGAATACCGGTGGAATTCGCTGTAAACTGACACAGTAAACGATTCTGAACACCTCCGCCTACCATGTGAATAACGCTCGGCCGGCTCCCCGTGACAAGTTCAAGTTCATCCAGAGTCTGCCTGAATTCCAGAGCCAGGCTTTCCAAAATGCAGCGTACAATCGCTCCAATTGATTCTGGAGCAACTTGATTGGTGGCACTGCACTGCTGGCGTATTCGTTCAGGCATATCACCAGGCGTTAGATATATCGCATCCCCCGGCAGGATAAAGCTTTGTAGCGCTGGAGCCGATGCTGCGAGGTCAACCAGTTCCTGATGACTGAAAATATAATTTTTTCGTTCCCACTGCCTTTTGCACTCCTGCAGAAGCCATAGACCTGACCGATTCTTCAAAATTCTTGTCTTGCCACTGACCGTCCCTTCATTGGTGAATCCAAGTCCTCGGCTGCGTTCATCGAGTACTGGGGAGTCGCGTTCCATGCCCATTAATGACCATGTTCCACAGCTGATAAAGGCAAAATTCGGATCTGACGCAGGAATGGCTGCAAGTGCTGAAGCTGTATCATGAGAGCCCACCGATATGACTTGCATGGGTTCGATTCTTAACTCTGCGCACAGATCATCTGTTAATCGTCCCAGCACAGTTCCTGGCCGAACAATGGGTGGGAAAAGTGTTTCAGGCAAACCGAGGCGGCCAAACAAGGATTCATTCCAGCGGTCCTCTCCGGCATGCAAAAGTCCGCTTGTGCTGGCAATGGTATATTCACAGGCCTGCTGTCCCGAGAGATAAAAGTGAAACAGATCCGGCATGAATAACATCCGTATATCCGGACGTAATTCAGCATTTTCCCGTAAGCTTCCAACCAATTGAAACACCGTATTAATCTGCTGAGGCAGGACGCCGGACATGGTATACAGATCTTCTTCATTAACGATACGCAGCGTCTCTTTCATCCAATCGGCATTACGTGATTCCCGGTAATGACGTGGGTTCCCGCACAATCTTCCTGCTCCATCCACCAAGCCATAATCAACACCCCATGTGTCCACGGCAATGGAACGCACCGGGTGAGTTAATCCCTGAGTGCCCTTTACAATGCCATGTTTCAGTTCATGGAACAGTCTTAAGAAATCCCAGTACAATCCGTCCGCAAGCTGAACGGGATCATTACTGAATCGATGTACTTCCTGTAACGCAAGCATCTCACCGTCAAAACTTCCCCTGACCACCCGGCCGCTTCCGGCACCATAGTCAGCAGCAAGCACGTGGTTTTGCGTATTTCCCATCTCTCTTGCCTCCTCCTTTGGAAGAACGCCACACTCTGATTAGGCAGAATATGGCGTCTGACAGGATAGCCTAACGGTATAAAGGTCCAAACACGCTGCAAGCACGATAATCTGCACTTTCAGGTTCACTTGTTCCAAATAACCCCCATGCCCGTGGACGGAATATTTCGGACTCCGGAACATTATGCATACTCACCGGAATCCGCAAAATTGAAGCCAGGGTTAGGATGTCTGCCCCGATGTGCCCGTATGAGATTGAGCCGTGGTTGGCGCCCCACTGGTTCATGACTTCATAAACGGAGGTAAATGCGCCTGTTCCTGTTAAAATCGGAGCAAACCATGTTGATGGCCAAGTCGGATCCGTCCGCTGGTCCAGCGTATTATGCACTTCATCAGGCAGATCCACGGTGTAACCCTGCGCGAGCTGCAGTACAGGACCAAGCCCCTTAACCAGATTGAGACGTGTCATCGTGACGGGCATACCGCCTTTGGTCAGGAAGTCAGCGGAGTAACCACCGCCTCTGAAATATTCGACTGACGCAGGTCTCCACGATGTCGACTGCAGGCAGTTCTGAACTTCTTCATCTGTAATTTCCCAGAAAGGCTTCAGAGCAGGATTACCGTCTCTGGATTGCTGCCCAGTACCATCGAGTGCCGCGGAGCCCGAATTGATCAAGTGGAGAATTCCGTCTTTCGCTTTCCCCTCCAATTGATGTCCTGTTACCCGTGCTACCGAGTCCGGACTCCAATACGTCCGCACATCTGCAAAAATCTGGGCGGTATGAGTGAGCAGTGAGCCGAACAGCATGGACACACCATTCAGGCTGTCATTTTCTGTGGCGACCAGATAAGGGGAGCGTTTGCCATTCCAGTCAAAGGATGAATTCAGGATCGACTCCAGGAAGTCCCCATTAGGCGAATGATCCGTCCACTGCCGCTGCCCCTGGAAGCCGGATACAATCGCGTGATGACCCATCGATTCTTCTGTAAAACCGAGTTCTGCCAATCTCGGATTGCCGGCCATCAGATCACGTACGATCTGAGTCATTTTCACGACAGTTTCCCATTCATACTCTTTCCGCTTGCGGTCTGTTTGCAGATGGGTCGGGTTGTTATCCGGTCCTTCAATGCAATTTTCTTTCACCCAAGCCAGTGCCAACTTATACTCTTCCGGATCATAGATTTCTTCCTCAATCCGCCGGGTCAGCTCGCTCATGTCCACATATTCGTTCCTCATGCCGAGATATTCCTGGAAAAAGGAATCGTTCACAATGGATCCGGCAATCCCCATAGATACCGAGCCAATGGACAGGTACGCCCGCCCTTTCATCGTAGCAGCTGCAAGCCCCGCCCGGCTGAAGCGAAGCAATTTCTCCCGGACGTCATCTGGAATGGTCGTATCCCCCCCATCCTGAACATCCTCGCCATAGATCCCGAAGGCCGGAATCCCCTTCTGAGCATGTGCAGAGAGTACGGCTGCCAGATAGACTGCTCCAGGCCGTTCCGTACCGTTAAACCCCCAGATGGCGGTAGGTATGGATGGAGACATATCCATCGTTTCCGTACCATAACACCAGCATGGAGTAACCGTAATGGTAACTCCAACATTCGAACGATTGAACAGCTCTGCCGCCGCAGCTGCTTCGGCTACACCGCCAATACAGGATTCGGCAACGACGCATTCAACCGGAGAGCCGTCCGGATAACGAAGTTCTGCCGTAAGCAGCTCAGCTACCGATGTTGCCATCCGCATCGTTTGTTCCTCCAAGGATTCACGTACTCCCTTGCGTCTGCCGTCAATGGTGGGACGAATACCAATCTTGGGAAAAGCCTGTTTATAACGGTAATCCTGATGTGTCATACTAAAACGTCCTCCTTCAAGTGGTTTCTGGATAGGTACGAATTGATTTCACGTTGTCTTTCAGGATGCAGTTAGAGCGGTCAGAACTTGACGATGTAATCCCGATACCAGATACCCATTTGTGCCTGTCCTGGACAAGAGAGAAACTTATTAAATGAATGCGTTTACAAATTTAAATTGAACAAAAGTTCACTTTATGTATGGATCTCCATGATGCAGTCCTCTTTCTCTGCAGGAACAGATGTATAGAGCAAAAAAAGAATGCGTACTGTGAATGGTTTGCGGAAAAATAATGGTTCGTTTTGTATTTTGGGTTATCGGTAACCCTAACATAGCACGCACCCATATTGCTGTCAATCGGCATTATCCTATAGAATGGTAAGACTATGTTATGAGAGGTTAGATTCTATTGATTACTATTTATGATATTGCCAAGAAAGCCAATGTTTCTGCCATGACGGTCTCCAAAGTGATTAATCAAACAGGTCGCATCAGCACGGCCACCAGGGAACGCGTACAGCAGGTTATTGATGAACTCGGGTATATCCCCAATTCGAATGCACGCAGCCTTGTACTTCAGCGAACACAGATGTTATCTCTGCTGATTACCGATATCACCAATCCATTTTATACGACACTCGCACGCGGTGCGGAGGATGCAGCTAACGCTCGTGGATATCGTCTGTTGTTCGGGAATAGTGATGAAGATTACAACAAGGAGAAAAACTACATGGAGACGATCCTCTCCACGCGTGTAGACGGAGTCCTGTTTGCCCCTGCGGGCGACCGTTCCCTTGATCATCTGCAGCAGTTACATGAGAGAAACATCCCGTTTGTGATCTTGGATCGCACAGTACCAGGGATCACATCGGATGTCATCGCAGGGGACAGCCGGCAAGGTGCACTTCTATTGATCCGATATCTGACGGAACTGGGTCACCGCCGCATTGCGCTCGTTAACGGCTCTTCCGAGGTTTCTACGGCCAGATTACGTGAAGAGGGATATGCTGAGGGGTTACGTGAAGCAGGAGTTAAGGTTGATCCGAAGCTTGTCCTTCGGACAGGTTATCGTGATTTCAGTGATGAGGCTGGAATGGAACAGTTACTTACACAGCCAGATAAGCCAACGGCTATTTTTGCGGCCAATAATATGCTCGCGATAGGGGTCATTCGTCTGCTGCGTAAAAGAGGACTGCGTGTACCGGATGACATCTCGGTCGTCTGTTTTGATGATCTGGATCTGGCTTCCGCTTTTGATCCTTTCCTCACGGTAGCAGCACAGCCTGCCTATGATTTTGGAGCCAAAGGCATGCATATGCTAATCGACAGAATTGAAGGCACTGCACCAACGGATCCGCAAACGGTCATTCTTCCATCCGAACTACGTATCCGTGCTTCAGCTTCCGTACCATTAGGACAATCGAAACCATTGGAATCATGATAGAATCCGTATGACTGGACTTAAATTAATATAAAAAATACAGGACGCCAAGGAGTTACTCACTCCCGTGCGTCCTGTTTTACCATTCATGCTTATATACCATAAATTTAACCTTCGGACTGCAGCGCCAGTGCCACTTCACGTACGAGACCCGGAAACCAGTCCATCAGTGCTTCAAAGGTATATCCGGCCTGCTCTGCCTTGGTTGTGTCCATCGTCCACGATTCCGAGATACCGAAGGGGGACATATCCTCCTGAACGGTTTCGCGTAATACTTGGGACTGCATGCCTGTCACAGTCTCAATCAGGTCCATCATGGCAGATAGCGAAATGGATCCTTTCGAAGCGGCGTTTACAGGTCCGGTAATCGACGAATGCCCCAACCAGGCAAGAAATCTGGCTGCTTCCGTGGAATTGATAAAACCAATTTCAGCGTCCGGATTCGGCATGCCAATTGGCTTTCCTTTTTGCACATGTTCAATATGAAAATGCAGTCTTCTCGTATAATCGTCTATTCCAAGAACAATTGGAATTCTCATCGCCACGACAGGGAAACTCGCTTCCTGAAAAAACACAGCCTCCGCCAGCCGCTTGCCCTCTCCATACGAAAAGTCCTCATGATTCCCGTATTTCAATGGATACGTGTATGGGTCAAAATCCTCTTCCTTAAATCCCGGTTGGGGATCGCCATACACGGAGAGTGTTGATGTAAGCACATATCTTTGGGTACGTCCCGCAAAAGCCTCACACGCCGACTTCGCCGCATCCGGTGAGTAACAGATGTTATCATACACCACATCCCACTGGTCAATCTGTGCCACTTCAGCTAGAGATTGCGGATCCTCCCGATCCATCTTGATCCGGTTCACCTCTGGCCCGAAGTCCACGTTCGTTTTGCCGCGCGTCGCAACGGTAATTTGCGATTTTCCTTCCCACAGCAAATGATCGACCAGACGTTTACCGAAAAAGCGTGTCCCGCCAAGAATGAGTACCTTTTTCATCCGATAGACCTCCTACCCTCTTCTGGTGTTTCGTATATTATAACGAGGTTTGCAGTATTACACCAAATATACCCCGTAACGCAACAGTTAACCTGTGTTTCAAGGACGGAAAGACCTCTTATCACTTGACTCAGGATTCGGATTTTGTAATTTTGAGCATCGTATGCGCTCCTTGCTGAAATTCATACGTCGTGCTGACTTCTGTAACACTGAATCCAAGGTTCTTCAGAAAGGATATGATCTTGTCCATATGTTCATAGCGTTTCCCGGACAAGTCGACTGTAGGAAAAATTCGCAGCTCTTGTCTTGTTACGCGCAGCAATTCAAGAATGGTTCGCTCATGGAAGGTGAAGTCCAATCGATCTGCATACGTAAACAGAAAATGCGCAGATAACGTCATATCAAATTGGTCGTCATTGAAAGGCAGCACGGGAAGCTCTGCATAGACATACTGCATGGGAAAGCTCCTCATATCTGCCGTACAATCCCGAAGTGCACTCATTCTTGCTTGCTTCAGGCCATCTATCGAACCAAAATAGTCCCATCTGTATCTGTCACGCACCTGTTCCAATTGCTCGATGGTGTGTTCAACGTCCTGCTGCCCTTTCAGTTCCAATTGGTCGATTTCGTGTTCGTATGCAATATCTGCTGCCATGGAATCTACACCTTGCCTACGGGCATGGCTACTGAATGAACAAGCCCCGCCCGGACAGTCCAGAATGGATCTGCCATGGAGATCTTCTGCTATAAGGTTGAACATTGACATATATTCCTCATACGTTCGTCCAATAAAAATAATCTTCTCCAGTTCAAGACCTAAACTCTTGTTCTCTTGCTGTTCTTCTCTACTCATCTCGTCTCAGCTCACTTTCCTGTTGCTCAATTAATCGTTCGGGAAAACCAGGCCAATCTGCTTGCGGATCTGATCCATTACCTGCATGGTTTGATAGGAACGTTCATAGCTGTTCAGCTCGGATTCCTGTTTCCCCTGCTGAACGAGGTTAACGAATTCCTCCACCTCGTAATACATGGCTGGATAGGTCTGCTCAGCTGTCAACGGTTCAACCGTACCGTCATTGTATCGTATTTCCGCGTGTTCAGGAGAACCGATTTTATCAATGATCATGCTGCCGCGCTCTCCCATAATTTCACTTGGCACATGAGAGTTGGAGATCTTGGAGTAAGTCACCACGGCTTCCATCCCCTCATAGCCTAGAAGTACACTGCCCTGTCCGTCAACGCCTGAATCCAGCATGATGGCTTGTGCTTGAACCTGATTTGGTGCTCCAAACAAAGTGATCAGCGGGTACAGACAGTACACCCCAAGATCCATTAAAGCGCCGTTTGCAAGTTCAGGCTTGAATGCATTAAGCACAACCCCTTCTTTGTACTTGTCGTAACGGGAAGAATACTGACAGTACCCCGCGATATATTTGCGTACAGGTCCAATTTTGTGCAGATGAGCCTGGACCATTTTGAACGTGGGAGCCAGCGTTGACTTCATCGCTTCCATTAGCAAAACGTTATTATCGCGAGCTGTGTTAATCACATGAGAAACCTCTGCAGCATTGGCTGCAAGTGGCTTCTCGCATAATACATGCTTGCCGTTTCTCAGGAACAGCGCCGTCTGATCAGCATGATATGTATTGGGTGTAGCAATGTAGACCGCATCAATCGTGTCACTCGCTGCCATCTCCTCCAGGTCAGTGAATCGATGCTTGGCGTTATATTGATCTGCAAAGGCATTCGCCTTGTCCTCTGTCCGTGAGTAGACAGCTGTCAATTCAAATCCCTTCACATGTGCTGCAGCTTCAAGAAGCCGTTCTGTAATCCAGTTAGTACCTACAACTCCGAAACGAACCATTATTACCTACCTCTTTCGTAAATGAATTTCACATGTACATCATCCTGCTCATTGTAGCATATTTCATTCCCTTGAACGGAAAGGATCGTCGTCTGCTTGCCATTGAAATCTTGCTTTTTCATGCGAGAATTGGTTGAACATCTTTCGTACAAGGGTATAATGTGTCGTGAGGTGATCCCTATGAAGCTTCGGGATAAACAAGAGCTCCCTTCTTTTTCATTAGATGAAACGCAATGGACAGCCATTATCAGCAATGATGCCTCCTATGACGGAGAATTTTATTACGGTGTCAGGACGACAGGTATTTTTTGCCGGCCTTCATGCAAATCCAAAGATCCGAAATACGAAAACGTACTGGGTTTCCATCACCCTGAAGATGCACTGGCACAAGGATTCAGACCATGCAAACGCTGCAAACCTACAGGACAGCGTGTTCCTGATCAGGAATGGGTTTCCGTTGTAACGAATTACATTAACCATCATTATTCAGAATCGCTTACGCTGGATATTCTTGCTCAGATTAGCCATGGTAGCCCGTATCATCTGCATCGTGTGTTCAAGCGAATTACGGGCATAACTCCAGTGCAATATATTCAGGACACTCGGATGACCGAAGCGAAAAAATTGCTTGCGAGCACTACACACTCGGTTTCAGATATTGGTCGCCAAGTAGGCATAACTAATCCGGCCTATTTCAGTGCCGTGTTTCGCAAACTTACAGGGCAGACACCAGCTCATTACCGGGAACAGGAGCAGCAGCAATGAATAAGACCCAATATTTATATAAAACATCAAAGACCCTGTTGAACAAAGGGACCGGTTTCCTTAACGGATATACTCACACGCTAAATCCCTATACAGGTTGTTCTTTTGGATGCTCTTACTGTTACGTCAGGCAAATGCCCGTTTCTTTGTTCCGCAAGCAGGATTGGGGAAGCTGGGTTGATGTGAAGCAGGAAGCTGCCAGCGTACTTGCCAAAGAGTTGAAACGTGCTCGTTCCAAAGGGAAAGTCACAATCTTTATGTCCTCCAGTACCGATCCATACCAGCCTGTCGAATATAAGGAGCAAATTACACGTTCACTGCTCGAAGTGATGATACAGCATCCTCCGGATTTCATTCTGGTTCAAACCCGCAGTCCTCTCGTCACACGGGATATGGACCTTCTGCAGCAATTGGGTGACCGGGTGCGTGTCAGCATGACGATTGAGACGGATCGGGATGATATTCGCAAGCATTTTAGTCCGGCTGCACCACCCATTCCCGGTAGATTACATGCATTGGAAAAACTAAGGGATGCAGGTATAGCTACCCAGGTTGCGATTGCCCCTGTGCTTCCGAGCAGCGATAACTTCCCTACCCTCCTTCGGCCTCTGGTTCAACGTGTATGTATCGATGATTACTTCATGGGCGATGGCAGTCAAGGGAAACGCACGCGCAGATTGGGCATGGAGTCGTACTATCAGGAGTTAGGCGTGGAGGACTGGTATCAACCTGAGGCCTATCAGATCGTGGAGGAACGGATGAGAGAGCATTTTGCGGAACATGAAATCTGGATCAGTCAGGCAGGATTTGAGCCTTAAATGTGGTTTATACGATCAATTTATAAGATCAAAACAAACGAAGAGCCCTGCTTCCTTAAGCGGAAGACAGGGCTGCTTGTATTTGTATTAGCATGCTGCATATAAAAATTATTGATCAAGGCTATATAGTGCCAAACCTTCTGGCAGAGCAGAAGGACGCTGACAGGTGCTTCTCATTTTATAAAAAGTCTGCTCATCGGAAGAGTCATGGAATGCCCACATTGCTTCAAGCACATGGTAGGCAAGCTCTCCGCTCGCTCGGTGAGCGCGGCCGCTGTTAGCAGCATACGCCATATCAGCTACACCAATTCCGCGTGTATTTTCCTGATAGCCCGGAAGAAGAGGAACCTCCGTCCACTCGTGTTCACCCAGCAAACGGTAACGTACAGGGCCGCCAAATGTGTTAGGATCGGGTACCTGCAGCGTGCCGTGCGTGCCATAGATCTCAATCGGTGGCAGTGCGCTTCCCCCGAAAACATCAAAGCTCGTAATCAGCGTGCCAATGGCACCCTGCTCGAACTGCAATAGTCCTGCCACATGCGTTGGAATATCAACGGGGATGGTCTGCCCTCTCTTTTTCTCACTTGTGATGGTACGCTCTTCCATCGCTTTGCCTGTCATACCAGCAATGGAGCTGATCGGACCCAGCAGCTGCACTAATGCTGTCAGATAGTATGGCCCCATATCGAACATCGGTCCGCCGCCCGAAGCGTAGTAGAATTCCGGATCAGGATGCCAGTGTTCATGCCCTCGGCTCATCATGAAAGCCGTAGCAGCTACAGGTTTGCCAATAACGCCATCTTCAACCAGTTTGAGTGAGGTCTGAATGCCTGATCCGAAGAAAGTTTCAGGTGCGCAGCCTACCAGCAATCCTTTGCGCTTGGCTGTTTCCAGAACAGCCTGCCCTTCCTCGCGTGTAACGGCGAGCGGTTTTTCGACGTAGACATGTTTTCCCGCTTCAAGAGAGCGTAAACATACATCTGCGTGGACAGCAGGAATCGTTAAATTGATGATCAGTTCAATCTCCGGATTAGCCAACATCTCATCAACCGTGTATACATTCGGAACGTTATAGGCTGCTGCCTGCTCTTCAGCCCTCTTGCGGTCAATATCCGCTACGGCAACCAGTTCTAGGATTTCGAAGCGGTGACAGTTTTCCATATAAATACTGCTGATTTTACCACAGCCAATAATGCCTACTTTCATTGTTTTCATGCGGGTGGACTCCCTTCAAACGGATCGGAATTGTAGAATGCTGGTCAAGATGTGTTCATGTACGTATGTCACTTGGTTTATCACAAAAAGTAAAGGAAATTAAGTCTGATTATCGGCCATGCCTGTGTACACTTCAGCTTTTTTGCCTGTAGTATTATTGGCAACTGCTTTGCCTGCTGCAGCCCATTTGAAGCCACTGCGCATCATTTCGGTGACTTGCTGCATCTCTACAATATCCGCATGATGACCAAGCGAGTTGTAGTACACACGGCCAGCACCCCAACGCTTCGTCCATACAACCGGCATATCCACTGGCCCATTCGCTGAATGGGGACCTTCCACGACCGGGAAACGAGTTGTTGCCAGTACTTCAACCGCAGGGTCAACGTGCAGGTAGTATTGCTCGCTTTTCACCTGAAAATCTTCAATGTGGTCCAGCAGCGGACTTGAACCGCGTTTGATGTTTACCGTATACTCCACGCCATCATTGCCCGGGTGTGCAACCCATTGACCGCCAGTCATAAACTGCCAATCGACATTGTTCCGGAACGCATCACACATCCCGCCATGAATACCTGCGAGCCCAACGCCGCTCTGAACGGCAGCCGATACATTGTTGACCAGTTCCTGTTCAATCTGTCCCATCGTCCACAGAGGGACGATCAGATCGAGTCCCAGCAGTTTGTCGGCATCTGCATAGGCTGCCAATGTGTTCGAGACCTCGACCTCAAACTGTTCTTCCTTCAAAATGCGCTCAAAAATCGCTGCTACCTGCTCCGGTTCATGGCCATCCCAGCCGCCCCATACAATAAGTGCCTTACTCATCGCTTTATCACTCGCTTTCGGATAGTTTTTATAGATCCTGCCTGTGTATCGCTATCACGCTGATCATTTGACTTCTCTCATTTCAAATTCTCCAGCATGTATAAACAGCTAAACTTTGCTTACATCTCATCAAGGGAAACCCAGCGCCGTTCTGTTACAGAGCGTTCCACGGCTTCGAGCACAGCCTGACAGGCAACACCATCATGGAAACTTGGTGAAGGCTGACGGCCTTCCGAAATGGCTGTAACCAGCTCCAGCATCTCGTGTGTAAAGGTATGCTCAAATCCGATGGTATGTCCTGCTGGCCACCAGGCCTCGGCATACTTATGCGCCGGATCTGTAGCCAGAACACGCCGGAATCCCTGAACGTCCTCTTCATCTTTCGTAAAATACACTTCCAGTTCATTCATTCGTTCAAAATCAAACCGGACACTGCCCAGGCTGCCGTTGATCTCGAATGAATTAGTGCTGCGGTGACCTGCCGCAAAGCGTGTAGCCTCGAAGCTGCCAAGTGCGCCGCCAGCAAACCTGGCCAGGAACAATGTCGCATCATCCACTGTCACTTCGCCCTTCGGTGCGTCCGCATTCGAGCTGCCTTTGGCACTGAGTCCAGTCATTTCGGAAGCAAGCGGACGTTCCTTAATGAACGTTTCACTCATTCCGATGACTTCTTGGAACTCCCCAACAAGGAAGCGTGCGAGATCAATTAAGTGTGCACCCAGATCGCCGTGCGATCCTGAGCCAGCCACTTCCTTTTGCAGGCGCCAGACAAGCGGGAATGATGGATCCATGATCCAGTCCTGCAGGAAAAATGCGCGGAAGTGATAGATCTTACCCAGGCGTCCGCTCTGAACCAATTCCTTGGCAAGCTGCACAGCCGGGGAGAAGCGATAGTTGAATCCAACCATGTGGGCAACACCAGCATCTTCTGCTGCTTGAAGCATCTCTCTCGAATCGGCAAGCGACAAGGCCAGCGGTTTCTCACAGAACAAGTGTTTACCCTGACGGGCTGCTTCCAGTGCAATCTCCTTATGTGCATCACTCGGAGCGTTAATATCAATCAGATCAATATCATCGCGCTGTACCAATTCACGCCAGTCGGTTACCCTTTCGGACCAGCCGAACTGGTTCGCTGCTTCCTGGACACCTTTTTCATTCCGGCCGCAGATGACTGCCATTTCAGGCTGTAGCGGTGCTGACGGGAAAAACATGGGCAAACTGCGATAAGCATTGCTATGAGCCTTCCCCATAAACTTGTATCCTACCATTCCGACACGTAGACGTTGTGACATGTTCTTTTCCTCCTTTGGAATCTAAAATCATGCTCTAAGCTACTTACGAATCGATGAAGCCCTGACGATTAACTCTGCAGGTAATAACTCTCTGTGCCACTCCGATGAAAAATCTGAATCCTTAGTTGAAGCGCTTCCATCCAGAGAACCATGTATGAGTTTTGATGCGGCCAGTTCACCCATTTCATAAAAAGGTACCCTGACGCTGGTTAGCGGAGGCACGGCCATCTCTGCAGCATCGGAGTCGTCATACCCGACAAAAGCCGGGAAATCCTCCACCCTAATCCCGCGCTCACGCAAACCGTGCATAACACCAATAGCCATACGGTCGTTGGCAGCAAATACGGCGTCGATCTCGTCAAGCCTTGCCGCAATCGTGGCTGCAGCCTCCACACCGCTTCTTCTGCTGTAATTCCCTTCAAGCAGCAGGCTGGGATCCAGCTCCATTCCGGCTTCCTGCAAACCAACGCGAACACCTTGCAGCCGCTCCTGACTGTTGGAATAACTGTCCGGACCATTGAGAAAAGCAATATTTCGGTAACCCTGATCGGTAAGGTGACGAATGGCGAGCCGACTGCCTTCTACATGATCAGCATCCACTTCCAGAAAGGCCTCTCCTGCAAAATGTTGATTCATAACGCAAAAAGGATGACCTTCCTCTTGCAGCTTCTGCATCGCTGCCAGTTCCCCAAGGTCGTCTCTGGCCCCAAGAATAATGCAGGCGTCCACTTTTTGACGTCGGAACAGGTCGACATAATTCATGACTTCACCTGGTGATCTGAACATGACCAGCAGATCCATACCGCTGTCTCTGGCCTTATTACCAATACCACTTAGCATTTCCGAGAAAAAATAAGCAGAAAACAAATGCGCCTTCGGAACATAAGGCAAAACAACCCCGAGGTTGCCGCTTTTGCTTCTGGCGAAGCTGCGTGCAAGGGCACTCGGCACATACCCCAGCTTCTGGGAAGCTTCCAACACTTTGCGCCTTGTCTCCTCTTTGATCGGACCAACCCCGTTCAGAACCCGAGAGACCGTAGCTTCGGAGACTCCTGCCAAGTCAGCGACCTCTTTGCGGGATGCCACGAATTTCACCCCCTTACGTCCTTTAAATACGATACTATTTGTAGAAGATTATTTTATGTACGCGCGTACATTTTCTCATGTGTTGTAACCGTTGTCAATGCTTTTAACATAAAACAGGAAGAGGATCTCTATTAGCAGATTCCCTTCCTGTTTGATTAATCTACGAGCACAAATCTTGTCCTAAGAATTATGGATGATTCTAATAGATAACCTATGGTTTGGCAGCGACTTTTAGACCTTTAAAGCGCCGTTTTGTTTAAGTCAACACACTCTGATTCACCGATGATTGGCTAAATTCTGCCTGTTCTACTATTTTAGCCGGGCTTTGGATACGGTCTGAGGGTTCCGGCGTAGCTTGCAGTTTCCGTACCTTGTGAAGCACTTCCTTGTTGGGCAGGAAATGCACGGAGCGAATGTAACGGATCGTTTTGGTTTTGGCACGCATGACAATGGAATCTGTCTCGGCACGGTCATCTGCAAGATAACGCACACCGCCCAATATCTCTCCTGGCGTTACACCGGTTGCAGCGAAAATGACATCTTCGGTACCGATCATGTCCTGCATCGTTAAGACTTTGTAAGGATTATCAATGCCCATCTGCAGGCATCGCTGGAACTCGTCTGCATTGGCAGGCATTAAGCGGCCTTGTATTTCGCCTCCCAGGCAAGAGAGTGCTGCTGCAGCCAGCACGCCTTCAGGAGCTCCGCCAGAACCAACGTATAAGTCAATGCCTGCCTCAGGGAATGCAGGCGCCATTGCACCCGCTACATCGCCGTCACTGAGGAACTTGATCCGTACGCCAACCTTGCGCAGCGTTTTAATCGTGCTCTCATGCCGTGTACGGTCCAGGATCATGACAGTCAGATCCGAAATGTTTTTGTTCAGTGCAGCAGCTGCTTTCTCTAGCGTAACCTCAACCGGGTCTTCGATGCTGACCTTGCCGACCAGTGCCGGACCTACAGCCAGTTTCTCCATATACATATCCGGTGCATGGAGCAGGTTTCCTTTTCCCGCCACTGCAATAACCGATAAAGCGTTGTTCAGTCCCTTGGCCACAATTTCTGTACCTTCAAGAGGATCTACAGCAACGTCTACTTCAGGTCCTTCAGCGTTACCCACTTCCTCGCCGATGTACAACATGGGTGCTTCGTCCATTTCTCCTTCACCGATTACCACCGTGCCGCGAATGGACACGGAATCGAACATGGCGCGCATGGCCAAAGTAGCCGCTTCATCTGCACTATTCTTGTCACCTCGTCCCATCCAGGGGGCTGAAGCTAACGCAGCCAATTCTGTTACTCGGACAATTTCCAACGCCAGTTCGCGTTCCATTTTTCCCACTTCCTTTCCAGTTTTCAACAGCATACATGGAAAGTACTCCCAAATCCATCGCAAATCCATATGAAAATGATCTAAAATCAGCTGAAAATCATTTTTTTTTGGAATTAAACCCTTTACTATAAAGGAGCTAATTCTTATCATTTTCCATCGTTATTGAGTTGTTTTTTTGAAAGATAACCTGCAAGGGATTCCAACTTTGATTTCGTGCAGCATGCCTTTTAGCTATTAAAACACGAGAATGATGAATATAAAAAGGAACATTTGTTTACGCATTCTAAACTTCTTTAAACAACATACAATCGATAAATTCGAGATGTTTGTTTATAGTGGTCTTACTTTTCCATCAAGATTCGAAAACGATTATAATTCTACCCTCTCCAGTGAATAAAGAAGCGGAAAATCCATGAGGAGTAGGCTATATTTATTTCATAATTTTGAGTTGAATTTTAAATATGTTGGTAGATGTTGGTTCAACTATTGTTTCTTCAATATAGATGAGGCTTATGGAGGTTATCGAAAATAATAAGTTTACATAATATTTATTACGTTTATTCATAAAATAAAGACCGGACGAAATGGAGTTGAGAACTCCCTTCACGCCCGGTTTTTTATTCGTTTGATATTAAAATATTATGAGCTGATCACTCACCTGGACCTTATGGCTAAATTGCCTTCGTTTCCTCACAACTCTCACTTGCCTTACATACTGCTCTTATAATTCCTCCATATCCGGTGCAGCGGCACAGATTGCCGCATAATCCCGTTTCGATCTGTTCCTGTGTAGGCTGGGGATGATGATCAAGCAGTGCCTTGGTGGCAATGACCATCCCTGGTGTACAATAACCGCATTGAAACCCGCCCTCTTCTACAAAGGCCTGCTGTATTGGATGCAGACTCCCTTCCTGCTCACCATGTAGCCCTTCAATGGTCGTAATTTCACTTCCTTCACATTGATAAGCCATAATCAGGCAGGAGTTGACTGGCTCTCCATCCATAAGCACCATGCATGCACCGCAGCGACCAACTTCACAGGACACTTTGGTTCCGGTCAGGTTCAGATGATTTCGAAGCACATCCACCAGCCGGGTCGTTTGAGCAATGTTAAGTACCTTCTCTTCCCCATTCACTACTGCTGACCAGATGTTACCAAGCGGCTTGCTCATGAGGGACTCACCCCTTCCTGTAAAGGTACATGTAGGGATTGAACCAGTTGTTCACGCGGAACGGGTAATCGGTTCACCCACACCCCGGTAGCCTGATGAATTGCTGCAGTGATTGCCGGAGCGAGTGCCACAGAACCAATCTCGCCAATCCCTCTCGGTCCAAAAGGATCCCCTTCGGGAAGGTCTTCAATAGCCTCAACCTCGAGATTGGTATGGATATCCCGAATCGTTGGAATCAAATACGTATCCAGATTGGTAGTAAGATATCGACTATCCTGCATGACAGCATCCTCCGTTAACGTAAACCCGAGTGCCATCACACTTCCACCTTCGATCTGTCCAATGAAGCCCATCGGATTAATGACGGGTCCCGCGGCTACCACATGACGTGTATCGAGCAATTTGGCTTCTCCGGTTAACGTGTTCACTTCTACCTCTGCGGCAACCGCCGCATACGTATATAGATAGTGTCCGCCCACGACATGGTCAGGCGTGGTTGGATAATCGAAATGAGTATCAAATACCCATTCCTCCGCTGTGCCCTGGCCCGCTAAATCTGAGTAGGCAGTAACAAAGCCCAATGATTTCGTCTCTACATCAGTACTAGGCAGTTGGCCTTTACGCCATACACCGCCAGGTCCTGTCACCAGTTCATCAGTCGGAATACCCGACAAGGCCGAAGCTGCCGATAGGACTCTGGAACGGAAAGGGGTCTGCAATCTCTGCAAAGCCATCCAGGCCATCGTTGTGGAACGTGAAGCGGTGCTCGAGCCACTGTGAGGAACCCGATCCGTATCGCCAATGATGATATTTAAATCCGAAGTACTGCATTGAAACAGATCGCAGAGCATGATCTCCAATGTAGCGATCAATCCCTGACCAAATTCTTCGTAACTGAAAGCCACTTCTATTTTCCCTTCGGAATTAAGGGATAGGCGGCCTCCTGCCGGGTCCGGGATCCCGTAACCCAATCCGGCACCATGCATGGCAATTGCAGCTCCTACGCCGCGCTTGATCCATGGAGGCAGAGAAGGATCTGCCTGGGGATGCTGATGTCTTTGCCATAATTCAGAACGATCCATGGCTTCCCATACTTGCGACAGTCCGTCTGTAGTCAGAATTCTCTGATTTAACGGACCAGGGTCAGCCTTTTCCCTCATGTTCCGTCTGCGAAACTCCCATGGGTCCATATTCATGATCTCAGCGAGTCGATCCATTTGGCCTTCCACAGCAAAGATAGCCTGATTCCCACCAAATCCGCGAAATTCACCTGATAACCCATTGTTGGTATACACGGACAAGCCTTCTACATCCACATTGGGGATGGAGTAAGGTCCTAAACAATGCTCCGTGCAGAAGTTCAGCACAGGCGCTCCAAGTGTGGCGTACGCTCCTGTATCTGCCGTAATGCGA
This sequence comes from Paenibacillus sp. FW104-T2, assembly GCF_058789975.1. NCBI lineage: Bacteria > Bacillati > Bacillota > Bacilli > Caryophanales > Paenibacillaceae > Paenibacillus > Paenibacillus sp. FW104-T2. The sequence goes on from NZ_JBYTCE010000014.1 coordinate 86,713, forward strand.
ACTCGGTGAGCTTGAATGATGCCTTCGCGGCTGATTCCCGTCTGCATTTCAATTTTCATCGGGTGCCGCTTCAGACCTGAACGAACGGATTCTTTGCGGGAATTGTGCATTTTCACGGGACGTCCGCTGGTCAATGCTAGAAGTGCGCCATAAGGCTGCACGTTTAGTTCGTCTTTTCCTCCAAAAGAACCGCCAATGGGAGACGATACAACACGGATATCTTCCTCGGGACAACCGATAATCCGTGCCAGCTGCATCCGGTCCTTGTACCCGTGCTGCGTGGCTGCGTAGACATTAAGCCTTCCCTCGTCATCCGGGACAAACAGGCCGCCCTCTGTCTCCATATAAGCGTGCATTTGACGAGGTGTATAATACGTTTCCGTGACAATATGTTCACATGCCGCAAAAGCCTGCTCCACATTCCCGCGTTTAATTTCGGTGCGATGCAGTACATTGCCCGGTCCATGTGGATGCAGCTCCGGTGCGTCAGGAGCGAGAGCTGCATCCGTGCTGTCCAGCGGGGGAAGCTCCTCATACTCCACTTGGATTGCACTGAGTGCCAGCGCTGCCCGTTCCGGGGAATCCGCAGCTACTGCCGCAAGGGCATCCCCGACATAACGTACAACATCCTCGCAAAATACAGGCTGGTCAGGCGTTGCAATTCCAAAACGATTCAGGCCGGGTACGTCTTTGGAGGTAAGGACAGCATACACTCCCTCCATGGCCTCTGCTTCTGTAGTATCTATAGATAGAATGCGAGCATAAGGATAGGTGCTGCGCAGAACTCTTCCATGAAGCATTCCGGGTAGCGTCATATCCGTCAGATACTGGAGTTGTCCTGTTACCTTCGGAATTCCGTCCGGTCTCAAGTGCCACCGTTTTCCGCTATGTTTCCGATTCAGCAGCATGGTCTCTCTCCCCTTTTTTTGATCAAGATTTGAATCAACGGTATAGTGCTTCCCACAATCCAGCCCCCAGCAAGTTACCAGCAGTCTGCTTGCGGTACTCTTCAGTTGCAAAGACATCGCCATAGGTCACAAATTCCTCAGAGGCAGTCCTTCCTAGCGGCTCTGCTTGCATAAGCGAAGCTTCTTCGCGAAGCAGCAGCTGTTCCGACGCAGGTAACCGCATGGCCACACCTGACCCTCCGCCAGCAGCGATCGCAACCTTTTTCCAACGACCATCTGTATCAATCGCTCCTCGAAAAGCAATGGTTACCAGAGATGCGCTAAACGTCTCTCGCCTGCCCAGCTTGCGGTAAAATGCAATTTCTCTCGCGTCAGGCTCTTGGTTCTTCGGATCAGAGACAGGCAGCTTATCCAGCGGGATCTGGATCGAGATTAATACGTCACTTGGATTTCGACTGCCGTTACGCCCCCCTTTTAACCAGGAGTCTAGTGTACGGATTTCCAACCCTGAGTCCGTCATCCACTGCAGTTCTGCGTTGTATGCGAGCAATGCGGGTAACGTATCTCCGACTCCAGATACAATGTTGCCGCCAATTGTCGCTACATTGCGAATGGATGGCGCAGCTATCGATTTCACAGCCTCTTGTAATAACGATAGATGATGAAGTAATTCCTCCGTAATACATCTATTCAATCGGGTCAGGGCTCCGATCACAATTCGATCTTCATCTATATATACGTCACTTGTTCCTGGAATACGGGCCAGACTGATCATATGCTCCGGTGAAGGTACAAGACCGCCTTCCCACTGGGTCCGCAGCAATGTTGCACCTGCGGCGTAGCAGAAGCTTCCGTTCAACCTGTTCCTCAACATCCGGAGTTCTTCCAGATCTTCCGGCTGCCATACCGATGGCATCGCTCCTGACCCATATGCTGGTATTACCATCGTTCCATCCCCTCTCTCCTTATAAGCACAATATAGGACTCTGGATCCAATCCGTATAGGCGCTGACTCTGAAGATAATTCATCCTACAGGATTCAGATAATTCTTCAAATCATATGAGACTATAGGATTAGCGTCAATTAGCTTTACATCAATTTGGATAAATGTATAAATACGTTCCACGTTTTGTGCTTCATGCATGATAGGAGTAACCATACCTAACACTGCTCCTCGCTTGGAATGATATAAACGACACAAAAAGGCCAACCAAACGAACTGGATGACCTGTTTATGTTAAGAGAGCAGAGATAAGTAGATAACCTACGACTACGTTGTATTCAATTGAGGGGGCATGTTGTTGGGTCGAAGTTACTTCATTTGAGCTTATTTATTTACATAATCCATGATGCGTTTCAGTTCAGCCTCCGTATCAGCGTCCCAGAAACAAAAGTCAGGCAAGTTCACCTCAGTTCCAGAGAAGGTGTCATTGCGCATAATCTTCCGCGCACCCTCATCTCCGACAAGAGCAAGGAGGTGTTCAAACATATGAAAGCGAAAGGCAACAGGAGGCTTCCGCCCTTGGCCGTCCGCAGCAGCTGCATAATCAGACTGTTTGTTCACTGCAAGTGCTGCCGAAACCTGGTTAATATCCTGCGCCCTTATTAAAGGCTGGTCCGCCAAAAGAATCATTACACCTTCTGCCCCGTATTCCTTGGCTTCCTTGAGGCCACATTGAAGAGATGCGGCCATACCAGAAGAATATTCTGTACTGAGAGCAATTCGGAGCTTAGTCTCGCTCCTATAGTTAGCTAAATTCACTGATGCGTGGAGTACATTCTCGGGGAGCCATTCCAAGGAATTCTCCGGTTTCACCACACAGATGACCTGTTCCAGTTCAGAATCGAGTGCCGCTTGAAGCGACCAGGCCGCCAAAGCTCTCCCATCCGGCATAGTCACTGCTAATTTATCTCGGCCAAGACGGGTACTCTTACCTGCGGCGAGCAGAATGCCCGTCAATCGCATGTTTACTCCCCCTTTGAGCAGAGCAGTTTTCAGTTCCAGCAGCGTGCTTGCAGGCAATCAGTTCAGCAGCAATGCTAATGGCGATTTCTTCTGGTCCATCTGCCCCGATACTGAGACCTACGGGAGAATGGAGATTCGGTAGCGGTGGTAAATCATTTAATAGTCGTGCTGTCCGTGTTTTGGAACCCATAATACCGAGATAAGCATACTCACTTCCCGACAGCAGCTCCAAGAATTCACGTTCACGCGGGAACTGATGACTCATTAGTATGAGGAAATCCCCACGTCGTATATTCAGCACAGGCATGATTTCAGCGGGAAAACCTGGAACGAGATCTGCATCCGGAAACCGGTCGGACGTACACAGGCCCTCTCTCCAATCCGCAATAATGACATGAAATCCAGATACTCTCGCAAGCCTGGCAACAGGTATGGCATCATTTCCCGCCCCGATTATAATAAGTCGCGGATTAGGCGTATATATGGTCGTTATTCTTAAAGGCAGGTTCCAGTAATCTGCCTCAGTTGATTTTAAGTCCTTATCGATTTCTGTCCTGTATGAATCGAAAGACATACGAGTTATGTCTATGGAAGGAACAAGTTTCCTATCGATTGAATCAACTCGATGCCATTCATACTGAACAAGGGAATAATTATGTTGAAAGTAACGGGTAAACTCCACCGCTGAACCGGATTTGAAACAAGCTTGCATCTCAGTTAATGCACTTCTCAGTTCGCCGCAGACAGGTTCCAGCAGGACGACGACCAATCCTCCGCAGCCAATCGTTTCTCCCCAAGAGAGATCATCTTCAGGGCGCATGTCGTATTCGGCAAATGCCAGGTGTCCCGTGTCCAGCACATGTTTAACACGTGCTTGCAGGTCACTCTCGAGACATCCCGGGCTTATGCTGCCATACATTCTGCCATCTTCGGTCAAGAGCATAGAGACTCCCTGCTTACGGTAAGCATGACCTTCCACCTTGACCGCTGTTGCAAGTACACAGCGGGCCTCACCTGCTGCAATTGCACACAGATCATGCATTTCCATATTCGTCTCCACCTTTCCGAAAAGTCTTCTGCGAGCAGCAGTTATACAACATTTCCCTCTGAAAATAAACTAACTCAAATTCTCTTCATCAAACGTGCAATGCTCTTATCCGATTCGCGAAGCACGATGCCACGGTCAATGGTCTGGATCTTGCGGTTTTTGAGCACAATGCTTCCATCAATAATAACCGTGTCCACACAGCTCCGAGTTGCGGAGTACACCACGCGGGAATAAACATCTGTCTCATACGAAGGATACGTATGGAAATCATCCAGATCCAACAACACCATGTCTGCCTTTTTGCCCACTTCCAGACTTCCAATTTCCTTCGAGAGGCCAAGCACTTCGGCACCACCCATCGTTGCCATTCGCAGAACCGTACGTGCATCCATGATTGTAGGCCCATGAGGAACCTTTTGAATTAATGCTGTCAGACGCATTTCCTGAAACATATCCAGGTTGTTATTGCATGGTGCGCCGTCCGCACCGATTCCCACCGCGATCTGGCGGTTAAGCAGGTCAGGAATTTCCGCTATACCCGATGACAATTTCATATTCGAGCCGGGGCAGTGGGTAACTTTTACCCCTCGCTTACGAATGATTTCCTTCTCCTCTTCACTAAGCCAGACACAATGTGCAAGGACGAGACGTGGGGTTGCCAGACCGATATGATCCAGATAGACAATGTTACGCATTCCGCGTTCATGTTCAACAAGTTCAATCTCGCCACGATTCTCCGATGCATGCGTATGCACCTTCACATGATACTTGTTCGATAGATCACGTACTTCAACGAGCAGCTCCTCTGTACAGGAAACAACGAATCGCGGACAAAACGCATATTGAATGCGCCCGCCCCCGAAACCATTCCATTTCTCAAGCAAATCAACACTTTGCTGCAGCGAGGTTGCCGTATTTTCACGCAGCGGTTCAGGCACTTCGTCGCCATGGTCCATCATGACCTTGCCAGATATCACCCGAATGCCGCTCTGTGCCATCGCCTGAAAAGCCGAATCCGTGTGATGCACAGTCTCCATATCCAAAATGGTCGTGGTTCCACTCGAAATCAGTTCGCCCAGCCCAAGCATCGCCGAATAATAGACGGATTCCTCATCATGTGCTGCCTCCAGTGGCCAGATTCGCTGACGAAGCCAATCCATGAGCTCCAGGTCGTCCGCACGCCCGCGGAAGAGCGTCTGGCATAAATGAATATGTGTCTGAATAAAGCCTGGCAGCAGAACTTTGCCACGGGCATCAATAACCTGATCAGCCTGGACGTCGATATGCTCGGCAATCTCTTTGATTTTGTTATCCTCAATCAGCAGATCGCCTGTAAATATATCTTCTTCCGCATTCATCGTGACAAGCTGTGCACCCTTCAGCAGGATCGTTCCCATGATAATCTCCCCTATCGTATCTATGTCTTTTTTTACGCTGTTTTCATGAGAAATGTAAACCAATCCAAGCAGCAACCAAGCGTGGTTACCATCCGATGGCCATGCCATCTCCTCTGGGATCGGCAGCTCCGCTAATCATGCCATCCTCACGGATGACAATCCCTTGCGACTGGCCCATAATGTCATCCCACGGTGCTCTGATCTCCACGTTATGTCCCCAGCGAGTCAGCGTCTCGCATACGTCATCATGATAGCGATTCTCCACCCGCATCGTGTCGCCTTCTTCACCCCACGTCCGTCCGTAGACCCAGCGTGGCAGACCGATTGCTTCCTGAATGGTCAGACCATAGTCGAGAACGCCCGTAAGTACGGATAACTGCGTCTGAGGCTGCCCTTCTCCACCTTGTGTACCCAGAAGCATATAAGGCTTCCCATTGCGGGTGACAAGACCAGGCATGAGCGTATGAAAAGAGCGTTTATTCGGTTCAAGCACATTCGCATCTGTCGAATCGAGAGAGAAAAAGGACCCTCTATTTTGCATAATTACGCCAGTATCTCCCGGAACGTAGGCTGCGCCAAAATCAAAGTATAGACTTTGAATAAACGAGACGGCGTTGCCTTCCTGATCGACCACAGCAGCGTAGGCAGTATCCTGCCCGATCGTTTTGGACAAGAAGGGCTGTGCTACTGGAGGTGCAGATTGGATCTCATTCCATAACTCATCCCCGTAAGTCTTCGATAACAATTGATTCAAGGGGATTTCGCGAAAGTCAGGGTCAGTGAGGTACCGGTCACGATCACGAAATGCCTTTTTCACCACTTCGGCCATCAGATGGTAGAACTCAGGCGAAGTCCGACCTACGGAAGAAAGATCTATGTGTTCGAGCATATTTAACATCATCAATATGGAGAAGCCCTGCGAGTTGGGCGGCATTTGATGCACTTGATAACCCCGGTATTCCGTGCTGACAGGCTTTACCCATTCTCCCTTGTGTGCTGCAAAGTCCTGAGGTGCCAGCATGCCGCCATCTTCTCGAATCGCTGAAGTCAGACGATCTGCAAGCTCTCCTGTATAAAAAGAATCCCGTCCTCCCGCCTGAATCAGGCGAATGGAAGCAGCGAGTTCGGTCTGGACGAGCAGCTCACCTTCCTGAAGCAGTGTGCCGTAAGGGGCAAATACCGCTCGCAGCGGCGAATGCCCCATAATGAAATCTTCATCCCGTTCCAGCCACAGTCGCAGATTGCGCGATACCGGACATCCCTTTTCCGCATACTGCACGGCTGGTTCAAGCAGCTGCTCCCATGGTAATCGCCCGTGGCGGGACCACACTTCCCACCATGCATCCACCATTCCCGGAACCGTTATCGCACTGAGCACACCGCGCTGGGGAATGGCATTCATGCCCATTGCTTTGAACGTATCGGCATGAATACCTGCTGCCGAGCGGCCGCTTCCGTTATAAGCGGTAATCTCTCCGCTTGCTCCATCGTGAATGAGGAAAAAAGCATCTCCTCCAAGTCCAGTCATGTGCGGATAAACAACGCCAAGGGCTGCGCTCACCGCAACAGCCGCATCATAAGCATTACCACCCTTCTGGAGAATTGAGCTTCCAACCGCACTCGCCAGATAATGTGGTGAGGTGACCATCACCTCTCTGGACACGGGCATCTGATTTAACATAAGGCTTCCTCCTTTCCAGCGTACACGTCGAGTGCTGCCTGTACTGCCTCACCCGCAGGTAGCCCGTGGCGATGACGGAGCAGAACCGCCTCCAGTGCACCAAGCACATGCAGTACGTTTTTGCGCTGACAGCTGAAGCCCATCGTTCCAATTCGCCAGATTTTCCCCTTAAGAGGACCAAATGAACTCGCAATTTCGATGCCGAAATCATGTAAAAGCATGCTTCGTACCGATTCGCCATCGATCCCTTCCGGAATATGGATACACGTAACTACCGGAAGTTTGCTGGACATGTCTCCATAAATTTGAAGCTCCATACCCTGAATTCCGGCGACGAGCGCACTTTCGTTAATCCGATGCCGCTCGAAACGGGCTTCCAGTCCTTCCTGAAGCAAAATTCGCAAACCTTCATGTAAACCGTAGAGCATCGATGTAGCTTCTGTATGATGATTCAACCGGGCAGAACTCCAATAATCCTGCAGCTGACTCAGGTCAAAATAGTTGCTTGCAATGGTTCGTCCCTCTGCCCTCGCGCTTGTCGCGTCACGGAGTCCGCGTTCGACCGTTTTGCGACTCATCAATTTTTTCTCTACGCGGCTGTTATATGTCAATGGGGCCATGCCGGAAGGAACCGATAAACACTTCTGCGTTCCGCCCATTACCGCATCCAGATACCAGGTATCCGTCTTAACGGGTGTACCACCTATGGTGGCAACCGCATCAACGACGAGAAGAAGATCCAATTCACGGCATACTTTGCCGATCTCGGCGAGGGGCTGCATCTGGCCGGTGGATGTCTCTCCATGAACCATGGCCACAATATCCGGCTTATGAGTGTGAATGGCCTTGATCACTTCTTCCGGATCAAAGACCGATCCCCAAGTCGTTTCAATACATACAACTTCCGCACCGCAGCGCTCCGATATTTCTACAAGCAAATGTCCAAACCGTCCGTATATAGGGACCAATACCTTATCCCCCGGCTGGATCAAACTAACCAACACGGCTTCAATGCCGGAACGTGAGGTGCCATCTACCGGATAACACCACTCATTGTTCGTCATGTATAATTCACGCAGCATGACCATCGTTTCATTCATCAGGGACGTAAACTCCGGATCAAACTGTCCGAGGATCGGGAAGGACAAAGCCCTTAGAACTCGGGGGTCGACTTCTACTGGTCCCGGGGTCATGATGGTTCGCAAGGACGGAGATAATTCTCTATAGCTGGACATGGTCAATCAACTCCCGTAACCGTATTTATAAAGTAGCTGAACAAGAACCCGAAATCCTCGCATCAGGTCCTCCTCAGCTGTGAATTCAAGGGGACTGTGACTGATCCCGCCCTGACTTGGTACAAAGATCATCGCTGTCGGGCAGGCTGGTTGAAAAATCTGTGAATCATGGCCAGCTCCGCTGGGCATATGCATATAGGACAGGTGCTCCTGTTTGCAAATATTCTGAATATCCGCTGTGATCTGTTCGTTCATTGGAATCGGGGCAACCGACAAGTGTTCTTCCCAGTTCAATTCAAGCTGCAGTTTCGATGCAATCTGAAGAAATGCCTGAAGCATGTCATGCCAGCACCGATCAATACTCTCCTGCCGGATATGTCGGATATCAAGCGAGAATTCGGCATGTGCCGCGACCACGTTACCTACACCAGGCACAGCAGTGATCCGGCCAACAGTTGCCACAAGGGGTTCACCTGCTGCCATAGCAATCGTCCTAACCGCCGTAATCATCTCGGCTGCACCTGCCAGTGCATCCTTCCGCCATGACATAGGCGTTGTACCCGCATGATTCGCTTCGCCACTAATCGAAATACTCAATCGCTTCTGACCAACGATATCGGATACAATTCCAATCGAATGACCAAGTCGTTCAAGCACCTGTCCTTGTTCGATATGAAGTTCAATAAAGGCACCATACTTTTGAGCAGCCGGTCTGTAGCCACTGTCTGACCCGAATCCGGCTTCGCGAATCGCTTGTGAAAAAGCTATTCCATCCTTATCCGTCAAATGTTGAATGTCTTCAAGAGAGGTGATCCCCGTAATGCTTCGTGATCCCCAATAGGCAAAGGGAAATCGGCTTCCTTCCTCTTCGCATAGCGAAACCACTTGCAGCGTGCGCTTCGGCGCGCCGAAATGTCGTCGTAAGTACTCCAGAGCGAGTACTCCTGCTGCTACACCGTAGGCACCGTCATACCTTCCACCATAAACGACAGAATCAATGTGTGAGCCGGTCACAATGGGGAGCTGCTCAGCTCCTGCTGCAGAATCTGCAGCTCGTAACGTGCCATATAGATTGCCGGACTGATCGAATTCGGGAAGCAGTCCCATTTGCTCCATCCGTGCAGCCAGGGCATGCTGTGCCTCGCACCAGGCTTTGTCATACAACAGGCGAGTTACGCCGCCTTTGGCATCAGCTCCGAACGTGGACAGCCAATCCAGCATGCCTTGAAGCTTCACTTCTTCCAGCTGCGGCAAAGGAAGAATCGGCTCTTCCGTCTCGGAACCCATGAACGTTTCAAACTCTGTCATGATACTCCTCCGTTCCGCGCGTGCCATTTTTCCCATACGAGCCAGCAGCAATAAACTGACCTGCAGGATTAGATGATAGCCCTCCCTTTTCGCTATATACTTTAATCCCTCGGCAGTACACTTCAGCTACTGAGCATGCGAATGTACGTCCGATATACGGACTCTGTTTATGGGTATATAGCAAATCGTCCACGTTTAATGTGGTACTGGTATTCCAATCAATAAGCACGAGGTCCGCGTCTTTACCGATCGCAATTTCACCTTTGCCCTCAAGCCCAAGCCTTCTGGCCGGCTGCAAAGCAAGGACCCTTCCGAGTAAAGGCAAGCTTAGACTGCGGCGAAGATGACCTTCATCCAGCATGATCAGCAGCGTGCTCTGCGCACCGGAAATACCGCCCCATATTTCAAAAAAATTGTCCGACTGTTTCATGGATGGCGGGCACGGTGAATGATCGGATGCGATGACGTCAATAAGCCCGGATGCCAGCGCATCCCATAATTGCTCTTGTTCGGCGCTGCTGCGGAGAGGTGGAGCACACTTCGCGACAGCGCCCAACCGAACTACATCCTGTTCTGTGAGCGTCAGATAATGCGGACAAGTTTCAGAAGTGACGTCCTGACCGCGACCCTTGGCTTCCGCAATTCGTTCTAACGCTTCTCTCGTACTGATGTGCACGAAATGCAGCGGACAGCCGGTTTGTTCTCCATATTGAAGCGCCCTGGTGACGGCTAAGACCTCTGCTTCTGCAGGACGGGATTTTACATAATCCATTGGCCCTGTCTTTCCTTCGGCAATGCTTCTCGCGCCAAGCTGTGCAACCATTTCTTCATCTTCGGCATGAAGGGCAAGTACACGATTGAGTCTCGCTATCTCGTGCATTCCGTCCAAAAGCGTTTGCTCATCGGCTCTCGCAAAGATGTCCTCTCCTTCTCCGCCCGGCTCCGACATAAATGCCTTGAATCCGGCTGCGCCGGACTCAGCTAAGTTCATTAGCTGCTGCTGATTACCCGGAACTAACCCTCCCCAGAATGCATAATCGACATAGGAGCGATCCTGTGCGGCTTGCTTTTTCATATCCCAAGCTTCCGGACTTGTCGTTGGCGGGACTCCATTAAGCGGCATATCAACATAAGTGGTAATTCCTCCTGCAGCAAGCGCAGCCGATCCCGAACGGAATCCTTCCCAACTGGCCAGCCCCGGTTCATTAAAATGAACATGGATATCCACTACGCCAGGCATAACGGTGTAACCGGCTGCTTCGACTACCTCAGTTCCTTCCTCAACCTTCAGGCTAGAGGATAAAGCTGTGATTTTCCCATCTTGGATACCAATGTCCATCTGCTCAACACGATCTTTTAACACGACCCGGGCTCCCCGGATGATCGAATCAAAATTTGCCATTTGGATGCCCTCCCTGTGTCAGAACCTGTGTTCAAAATTGTTCAGCTTCCGCGGTATGTACTGTAGCCTCCTGGAGCGATTAGTAAAGGAATATGATAATGACTTTCCGTATCGGATACGGCAAAACGGATGGGTACAACCGTCCACAATGCTTGCACCGATTGTTCAGGTGAACGAGCTGCATAGTACTTTTCGACATCAAAATGAAGCTCATACATGCCTTGCTCCAGACGGCCCCCGGCCAGTAAGGGTGCATCCAAACGGCCATCGCCATTGGTCACCGATTCGGTAATTTTTATCCTGGACTCCGATTCTCCATTCGTTTGGACCAGATGCAGTGTGATCCGAACTCCCTCGGCTGGTACTCCTTGGGATGTATCCAGTACGTGTGTTGTTATGCGTCCTCCAGCCTCTGCCATTACAATCTACCTTCTCTCTTCGACTCAGTGTCCTCTGCTTCAAGATCTTCCCTGGTCATTGAAAAACCTTGAAACCCGTAAGGTGACCTTGGCTCGGTATACACCTTGCCTTCTCCTTCAGCCACTTCTTCCAGCACGGTATCCCATGTCCGATTGTTGGATTCAAACGATACTTCACTCAATTGCCCGAAACGCTTCAATACACGGAGTCCGATCTGGTATAACAAATGTTGAATGGATGCAGAACGGCATTCGTGGAACACGGCAGCAGCGATATCACTTACTTGTTCAGCGGCCACGTAACGTCCGCGCGTATCGTCCATTCCATCTCTTGGGTCGTGGTACCGCCAATTGATATCCAGAAAAATGAACAAGGGACGATCTCTTGTCTCAGGCAGTGAGGTATATTCATCCTTAATAAATCCCGCAAATTCACTACCCTTGACCTTGATCAGTCGCAGATCAGCCAGACCACTGAAATGGTTGCTCCATTCAATTTGATTACCGTTTCGTTCTGCCTCTATTGCAGCCGTACCCCGATCATTTTGCGAATACCGGAATACCATCGTGCTTGATCGATAACTTCCATCGGCTCCAATGGGTACATCTTCAAAAGGGATCTGATCCGCGGTCATCTGAACTTTCATCATTTGAGGGTATGTCTCAAGAAAGAGCTGACTCACATACGCAAGAAATCCTTCAACCGTAGCACCGGTATAACTCGCAGCGTGTTTGAGAATAAAATTCTTCATGGAATCCGTGGCCACGATGCTGGAATTATCCCCTTCCGTAAACGAAGGCAGGAATGCATCCCCTTGCACAGCTACCTTAATGTTCATGCCGAAGAGAACATTGCTTCTTCCGGTAAAAGGGGATTCCGGTATTGATCCGATCCCGGTTAGAGGTTTGGCATAGGAGCGATACAACCACACGTCACCTTTGCCGTAATACATGGTTCGTTTCGGCACCACAGCAGCCTTTGGTTCAATTTCATGTTCATGCCCAATTTGAACCAGCCACTTCTCCAGACGAATAGTTGCAATTTTGAACACTTCATTTAAAGCCGTTTGAAATTCTTCATCCCTATTTCGCGAACGACGCTGACGCATCGATTCGAGAATGGACTGAGCGGTATGACCTTTTACTGCCAATATGAATGGAAAGCCGAATCGGCTTGTATATTCCTTGTTTAATTGATTCAATTCGTCATACATTTCAGGGGAGAGAGAATCCAGTCCAGCACCAGCTTGTTCCTTCACGGAATTGCTGCTCATGCTGATTCTTGCGCCGAGATCGGGATGGTTGCGCAGCAGCTGCAGGATGACGTCATCATCAGACGTTTCAACAACATGTTTCATGATATTCATCATGTGTTCTAATGAGTTAAAGGGTCGCAAAGTCCAGGAACGTTCAGCCACCCATGGTGATTCCTCAAATAAGCCACCAAAGGTATGCACGAACTGTGTGACAGACCAGCTGTTAACGAGTTTCATAAAATCGCTCATGTCAGAACCTCCGGTCTTCTGTGAATTGTTGTTCTTCATTTTAAGGTCCAGGGTAGGATGCAGCAATAATATGTACGCAATTTTGTAATATAACATAACATCATATTCACGAACTGTTATCTGTGCACAGGGATTAAGGGTCTTCATGTCAGATAATCTAAAAACCGTACGCCAGATAAGGGGCGTACGGTTTGCAATTTAAATTATGATGATAGTTATGAAGCACAAAAGTCGGCAGCTCTGGATTTGTTCGAGTTGTGCATTTCTACCTGCGATCTGTTCACTCTCTGTCTAATGCATCCTTATGGTCTTTCGGTTCTTTTATCCCGGCCAAATTTACGGAACGTAAATACCAGTTTTAACTTTAACAAGTCATTCGTTTTTTTAAAGTCCATCTGCAGCAGACTTCCGATTTTCTCCATGCGGTACGTAATGGTGTTGCGGTGAACAAACAGCTGCTTCGCAGCTTCGTTGATCAGTCCATCGTTCTCAATGAAAGATTCGAGTGTGTTCATTAATATGTGATTAGGGTCCCCATCTCTAGCCAGCAGAGGTTCCAACACTTTATTACAGTAATTCTCCATGATGTTATCCGGGACATGTTGGAACACATAGGCAAACTCCAACATCTCGAACTGGAGTGCGCGATCCTTCATTCCGAAGCGGCGTGCCAGCTGCCGGGTATCCAGGCATTCCTGATAAGCTTCACGTAATGATTTGGGCTCATGTTTCATTTTGCTAATCCAGAATCTCGGCACAGATGCTCCTTTTGCCTCCTGAGCAGATAATACATCCGCGAAGCGACTAAGTAGAAAACTCGAAAGTTCCTCCCCATAGTCGCGCCCTGTCGGGCATGTATATATTGACAGAATGCCATCTTCCATCTGAAAATGCTGCGACGCCGTAAATTGCATCAATGGATTATATTGCAGTTCACGATGAATTTGCTTCAGCAGCTTCCCCTCGGCGAAAACCGAAGGTTCCAGCGTAATGAGCACGCATTGATAAGTACCCTGGAACAGATGAACGCCTTTGTTCTCACTGAGTCTGGTCAGCTCCTCCACCGTCATTTTGTTATCGAGGTATTGGGTCAATAATGTACGCATCTCATCCTGTACGGTCGGATTAATGTGTTCACGATAGGTCATATCCATATAAAATGCCAGAACGTCCGCAGCCTGCTGAAATAATTCTTCCTCTGCCCGCAGGGAGAGGGCTGAATCTGTAAACACGAGCAGAAACCCGTACTCTTCATCATTTTGTTTGATGGGAACCCGATGACAACTGCCCTGATTCCATTTCACGCGATGCATAACGGATTTCCATGGCCACCCCTGTACCAGTGCATCTCCGGCAAGCGTCTCACTCCCATAGAGTACATGTCCCCTGGAGCCTATAACTGCAAGCGGGTAGTTTAATACGGTCGCAAGCTCGGCAAACACATTTCGATGCTGCTGCTGCTGTTGTAATGCAAAATGCATCAGCTTCTTCTGTTTCTGTACAACCTCATGCAGCAGCCGGTGACTTCGCTCGTGTTCCGCCTTGAACAGAGCATTCATTTGGTCCGAAAACGTGAACTGGAATGGCAATTCCAGCAGCGGCAAACGTAATCGGTCCGCCTCTTCTATGATCCCTTGGGGAATGGACTGCCAGAAACGTCCGAGTTTAATGCCGAGTCCTGCACATCCGCGGTCATTTAGTCTGCGCATTAATCGAAGGGCATCTGTTTCATTGTCTTTCATGATAAAAGCGGTTGTGAATAACAACTCTCCGGATTTAATCCAATCCGCGATATCTGGGGCGTCCATGACGTTAACGGATTTCATCATCCGTGAAGTCCCCTCCCCGCCGGCAACGAGTCTGGCCTCAGACAACGGATATACTTGCAAAGCCTCTTTAACCGTAAGCTGCATAGACACAACCTCCCATATATATAACTTATTGAGTTATATTTTTCTCTTATAATGGAAATGAAAAGCTCTTCCCCAGGGTTCACAACCCATTCACTTCATCGGAATCAAACTATTTGTTAAGTATTATAACATCAAATTTGATTTCAGAGCTTACATGACAAAAATAAAACCAATGACATCATTGCAGCGTGAGCTTGGCAATTTATCATTGGTTTTATAACGTGTATGAAATGATTGATTTGCGGTAAATAAGTTCTTAAATCTCTAGCGTTTCCGGACTAAGCCACAATTTCATTCGGGATATTACCTCTTTGATATTCAGTGGCTTGCTAATATAGTCCGAGGCACCTGCTGCAATACATTTATCACGATCTTCTTTCATGGCTTTAGCCGTTAATGCAATGATTGGCAGCTGGGTAAGCTTCAATCGCTCCCGAATCTGACGAGTCGTATCGTAACCGTCCAGTTCCGGCATCATGATATCCATCAAAATAATATCGGGATTGGCTTCCCCGCGTTCCAGCATCTCCAGACATTCATACCCGTTCTGCGCGGTAATGATATGCATGCCATACTGTTCAAGTGCATTCGCAAGAGCATATACGTTACGAATATCGTCATCTACGACAAAAACTTGGCGCCCCCTTAATAACGATTCTTCCAGAGGTGTCAGTAGAATCTCATCCTTTGATGTATTAGATAGAGATCCCACGATGGGAATCGTTGTAGCTGCTTCGTTCAAGAATAGTCGTGAGTTATTCCTTGTCTCAGGCTCCTCTGGTCTCAATGGCAAGAAAAGAGTAAATACACTGCCCTGTCCTTCACGACTGGTCGCCGATATGGAACCCCCGAGCAAAGTCGCAAGAGATTGGGAAATGGACAAGCCGAGTCCGGTTCCACCGTATTTCCTTGCAGTCGCGCCATCCGCTTGTTTGAATGCATCAAAGATCTGCAGCAGCTTATCGTCTGCAATGCCGATCCCCGTATCACTGACCGAAAATGCAATAACATCCGTCTCTGAGCCACCTGCTTCCGGGCTTACCAGATTCATTCGGGAGATCGTCAGAGCAACTTCGCCTTCGTCTGTAAACTTAAATGCGTTAGAGAGCAGGTTTCTTAGAATCTGATGCAAGCGCATCTCATCCGTGACGATCGTTTCCGGTAAATGGCTTTGCATCTGAATCCGGAAGTCGATTCCTTTCTGCTCAGCGGTTTTTAAGAAATACTGATTTATCGTCTCCGGCAGGACGCCGAGATAAACTTCGCCAAGATCAATGTCCATCTCCCCTGCCTCCACTTTGGACAAATCCAAAATGTCATTGATCAGATTAAGCAAATCTTTGCCTGAAGTATGAATTACCGATGCGTATTTTTGTTCTTCGCTGCTCAAGTTCTCATGTTTGTTTTCAGCCAAAATCTCGGACAGGATGAGCATACTATTCAGGGGAGTACGTAATTCATGTGACATATTAGCCAAAAATTCAGATTTATATCCCGAACTTGTTCGCAGCTGGTCTGCTACACTCGCAAGCTCGCTCGCTGACGTTTCTGCTGCATGTTTTTGCAATTCCAGACGCTCGTTCAGCATATGCAGCTCTTCGGTTTGCATCTGCAGTTCTTCTGTTTGTGACAGCATTTCCTCGGTTTGCAGCTGAAGCTTCTCCGATTGAGCTTGGAGCTCCTCGTTCAGTACCTGGGATTCATCATATAACTGCTGCAGTTCCATGCGTGTCGCTGTGGAGTGTAGAGATACACTGAATATTTCAACTAATTCATGAAGCTGTTCGAGTTCGTTCTCCTGCAATGGCTTTAATGAAGCCAACTCTATGACCGCGATCGTTCGTCCTTCGAAGATCACAGGCACGACTGTAAGAGATGTTGCAGAAGCATGGCCTAGTCCCGAAGAGATTCGAATATAGTTCTGTGGCAAGTCATTCATACGCAGTATCCGTTTCTCCACCGCACTTTGTCCCACGAGACCTTCACCCGGTGCAAGTGAAACTTTGCCGATGGAGTGCTCTTTGTCTCCATCTGCTGCATAAGCAGCTACGCGCAAGAGCCGATTATCCTTCCAGTAGTACAGTACACTGTAGGGAACCTCCAGCAGAATGGCAAGCTCGTTCAGGAAAAGACGTGACAACCCCTCCAGATTAGTCGGGTTCTGCAGGAGTGTAGCGATATTCGTAAGCTGATCCTTCACGCGATTCTGCTCCTGCACTTTATCGAGCAGCTTGTTAGTCTCACGTCCAAGGTCACCCACTTCATCCTCCGTTCGCACATGAATCCGTTCTGCCAAGTTGCCGCCTTGGGAAATATCACGAATAGTTTGTCTTACGTCACGCAGCGTTTTGACAATATTACCAGAGACCATGATCGCTGCTCCGATTGAAAATGCTGCAATAGCAGCCCACAGGGTATACATGATCGTAAGCAGGGTGGAACTGCGTTCGGCAAGACTGGTTACTCGTGCTTCCGTCAAAGCAATTTCTGTATTGCGAAAGCCTGCAAGTTGTGAACGAAGCAAATCGATTTCGTTTTTACCCGGATCGGATTGGAAAAACGTAATCACTTGCTCCTGATCACCCTGATTTTTCAATGCAATGGAAGGTTCTGCTGCAACCTCAATCCAGCGTAGAATATGCGTTTTGATCGTTTGCAATCTCTGCTGTTGGGATGGGTTATCACTAATGAGTCCGTATAACTGGTCATAGTTTGAATTCCACTCCGAGAGTGCTTGATTGTAGGGCTCCAGGTAGCTGTCTTTTCCTGTTAGCATGAATCCTCGCTGTCCAGTCTCCATATCGAGTACATCCTTCTCAATGGCATTGGTCAGGTTATGTACTTCGAGGTCATGATGGCTTATAAAATCGTTTTCTTTTTGCAATTCGTTAATTTGAGCCGATAGAACCAGCAAGGCAGCTCCAAATAACAATACAACTACTAGATAGCCCAACAAAATTTTGGAGCGTATCGTAAACCTTCTCTTCTTCGACAACGCGGAAACCTCCAATGAAATCAATCAATTCACGCACAACAATTTAGATCTGCATATGTAGTTTATATGGATACATGAAGTCTGACAAGCATTATATCCAATCTAGGCTTATATCGCTATTGACATAGTACAAGGTTATCATTCTGGGGTTAAACGCATTTCGGTCATGTGGGTGGATTCAGACATAGTCAAGAAGATTTGGATATATCCCTAACAAGAAAAAACGACCTGCATATGCGGGTCGTTTCTTCCTCTAGTGTTTTTGCACTATAAAAAAAACTTAAGCCTTCGGAGCAATCATTTTCGCTGGGTCCACATACTGATCGAACTGCTCTTCGGTAAGCAACCCGGTCTGCAGAGCAGCCTCTTTCAGAGACAAGCCTTCTTTATGAGCCAGCTTCGCAATCTTGGCTGCATTCTCGTATCCAATATGCGGATTAAGAGCAGTCACCAACATAAGCGAGTTGTTCAGATTATGTTCGATTTGACCCAGATTAGGTTCAATACCCACTGCACATTTATCGTTAAAAGCAATAATGGAGTCCGCAAGCAGTTGTACGGATTGCAGGAAGTTATAAATAATGACCGGTTTGAACACATTCAACTCAAAGTTACCCTGACTTGCCGCGAATCCGATCGCAGCATCGTTCCCCATTACTTGCGTTACAACCATTGTCAGTGCTTCGCTCTGGGTTGGATTCACTTTGCCCGGCATGATGGAGCTGCCCGGTTCATTCTCCGGAATGCGGATCTCTCCAAGTCCACTGCGTGGACCACTTGCAAGCCAGCGCACGTCATTGGCAATTTTCATCAGATCAGCTGCAAGCGCTTTAACAGCGCCGTGGGCGTAAACGACTTCATCATGACTTGTAAGTGCGTGGAATTTGTTTGGTGCCGATACAAAATCCTTACCTGTATGTTTGCCGATCTCCTTGGCGGTATAATCGCCAAAGTCAGGATGAGCATTGATGCCTGTACCCACGGCGGTACCACCAATGGCCAGTTCTTTCATATATTGAACACTATCACGAATCATGCGCTCACTCTTGTCCAGCATCGCTTCCCAGCCGCTGATCTCCTGTCCGAGTGTGATAGGAGTAGCATCCTGCAGATGGGTACGTCCGATCTTGATAATATCCTTGAAAGCTTCGGATTTGTCTGCAAAGGTAGATTTGAGTACAGCAATGGCTGGCAAGAGCTGGTCTTCAACAGCTAGTACACCTGCAACATGCAGAGCTGTCGGGAACGTATCGTTGGAGCTCTGGGACATGTTCACATCGTCATTCGGATGCAAACGCTCTTCCTTGCCCTTCTGTTCAAGAAGCTGGTTACCCAGATTGGCGATGACTTCGTTCACATTCATATTGGACTGCGTGCCGCTTCCTGTCTGCCATACAACAAGCGGGAAATGATCGTCAATCCGACCGGCAATGATCTCGTCCGCTGCATAGGCAATCGCATCCGATTTGGCGGCAGACAGCTTGCCGAGCTTATGGTTGCTCGCTGCAGCACTCTTTTTCAAAATGGCAAGTGCACGAATAACTTCCATCGGCATATGCTCGCGACCAATCGGGAAGTTTTCCTTACTGCGCTGTGTCTGAGCCCCCCATAGTCTGTCCGCTGGTACCTTCATCTCTCCGAGCGTATCTCTTTCAATGCGGTATTCCACTTGATTTTCCTCCTCCAAAAAGATGAATTCTATTTCTCGAAAATTTAATCATCTCGTCATATTATACATGATTGTCGTTCGGATTTTCACCTTTTCGACAAAATTGTAAGCGTACGTCAAAACACGCAATCGTTTATTGACTCATGAAATTATGAATAGATCGGATACAAACGACTGGCTTGTTCGAAGATCTCACCAGGTTCAAGTCCGACTAATCCGATTTCTTCCGCAGGTAGTCCTTGTACATTCGGTGCATTAACCAGGTTCATCTGAGGTTCAGGACAGAAGAATCCACCTTCCGTGTTGTTGTTCCAGATCATCCAGTGTTTGTATGAAGCTCCAACATCATAAACAAATTTGTCCCCTGTACGTTGGTTCGTGAGCTCCATATAATTTCGACCATTCTGGGGTTCCGCTGTATAGTGATTATCCATGGATTCGAAGAATGGGCTAACCCCTTCTGTCTTCAACTTCTCCTCATTCGGTGAAAGCGGTTGAAATTGCCCGGTAGGCAAAGAACGTTCATTCAGCTCACGGCGCTGACCGATGGTGATTTTGGCGGTATAGTCCGACACATCACTGTCGGGTGCAAAGGCGACATTAATGGCTGTATGGAACGCAAACAAATTGGGCATGCGCTCTTTTCCGTTATTACGAACCTTCAGCTGCTGCTGGAGCCCTGTGCTGTCAAGAGAGTAACGAAGCGTTACCGTGAACGTGAACGGCAAATATTGATGGTAAAGGTGTCCTTCTTTTATCTCTTGGCTCAGCAGGATATAACTCTCCAGTTCAGTCGTACCATATCCTTCTACCTTCCAATTTGCCTCGTGTAAAAATCCGTGCAAATGATTGCCCGTAGCAGGTTCATTTACAGGTAATTGATAGATTTCGCCATTCCAAGGAAAGCGGCCATCTTCATAGCGATTCGGTGGAGAAAGAACCGGAATGCCGTACACGGCCGGAGCAGCCTTGAATGCATCCATATTATTCAAATCAGGTTCACGAAGATAGCGATGACCGCGTTCTGTATCACGAAACGCAACCAGGTTCGCACCCACGCTTGGAATTACGGCCGCCTCAAATTGATTGAATCGAAGCCATACCGCCGGAATTCCGCCAAATTGCTCCTCATACGCTGAATTCTGTGTCATTGTTATATGTACCTCCTGCATACTAGGGTTATATTATACGGCTCGAATATATCATGACTGGGCACAAAATACCAATCTGTGATATAGAACATTTTCATCATCAGGCGACAAAAAAGACAGCTGCACTGTTCGCGGCTGTCCTCCAAATGTTCATTTCATATCGTTTAATCGACATATTTGCCGTGCTCCGGCACAGCATCCTGTTCAAAATCCAGATCAAGCTGCTCAAGCGAATCACGCAAGAAATCACCTGTCAGCGAATGTCCATGCCCCGTGACCACGACGCGTGGCTCCAAGTTCCTGAGCACATGAACGGATCGATGAGCCTCGTCCCAGTCCGTCGTAAAGTATGCAGGTGGACCATGCATCTGTTCATCCTGGAGCAGTACACTCCATAGCGATTCCTGTTTTACCGAAATAATGGCGTCTCCCGCAATCAGGAAACGGTCCTCCTCGCGAAAGAGCGACACATGACCAGGTGTATGTCCTGGAGTATGGATCCAACGCCATCCTGGCATACCAGGTACCGAATGATCCTCCGGCAGGCTGAAGATGCGATCATCCAGGTTAATTGCTTCGTTCGGATAGGCAAATGACAATCTTGCCATCAGTCCCCCACCTACGGAAGGGTCGGCTGGTGGATAATCTTTAAGGCCCGTTAAATAAGGTAATTCCATTGAATGGGCAAAGACGGGAACACCCCAGAACTGTTCAAGCTCTATTACAGTACCTACATGGTCGAAATGACCATGTGTCAATATGATGGCGGACGGTGGTCCCTGAAACCGTTCTGCTGCGATCCGCACAATATGATCCGTAAATCCCGCCATCCCGGTATCCACTAGAATCCAGTTCCTGCTTCCCGGTTCACCGATGAATACTACATTAACAAATAATGTACGCAGACTGAGGATATCATGCGTGACTTCTTCAAGCCCCGTCATTCCTGCTGTGATCAGATTGTCAGATGTCATCCACGGTTACCTCCCATTCAGGCGATTGTCCCTCTGTTTGCCATCCATAGACTGCCCCTTTTTGGGAGATCTATTCCCTTTCATCTAATTAAAAATAGACGATGCATACCCGTTCGGGCACACACCGTCTAGTATAGTCTGTTCATTCACATAATAGAACAACTTCCTATGTTCTGATTATGCAGGAAAAGCATCCAAAGCCGCGTCGAGCAGCTTGTCGTATACATCGTCGTCTTTTTCGAGCAGCTCGTCCATCCGCAGAAGCTCTTCTTCATCACCGGATTGCTCCGTGAAATGGAGGCTATAATCCCAATCTTTGCCGTTCTTGCTCATGAACGTTACCTCATAAATGGACTTTTCCCCTTCTGCACGAAAAACGGTTGTTCCTATATAGGATTTCTCGTCTTCCCGACGCATCTCAGCACGAATAATTTCGATATTCACCAACATACACTCCTTTAATCTCTCATCTGTAACAGGTCTACAACAATTATGGTAAACCTAGTTTGGTAATTATTATTGGTTAATTGTACAATATATATCGTAGCAACGTATACCTTATTCAAATGAAGGTCCTCGGGGGTATCCTTACATACATGATTTGAGGGCTTCATGTTCCAGTGAACGAGCTACGGAAACCTTATATTACAGGAGGAGAATATAGCATGAATAATAATTTTGAACTTCATTTACAGCAGTACGCGGAACTAGCTGTTAAAGTGGGAGTAAACGTCCATCCTGGACAAACACTCGTTGTAAATGCACCAATCACTGCAGCACACTTTGTACGCAAGATCGTGAAGGCTGCCTATGAAACAGGTGCCAAGCTGGTCAAAGTAAACTGGAGTGATGAAACCGTAACACGTCTTCAGTATGATCTCGCACCGGATGAGGCATTCTCTATCGAACCAAAATGGTTTGCGGGTGAAATGACAGAACTCGTAGAAGAAGGGGCTGCCATCCTGCATGTCATCGCGGAAAACCCCGATCTCTTGAACGGTGTGGCTCAAGAACGTATTGTTACCAGTCAAAAAGTGCGCGGAAAAGCACTGGAGAAATATCGCGCCTATCAGATGGCTGATAAATTCAGCTGGTCAATCGTTGCGGTACCTTCCCCGGAATGGGCTGCCAAAGTTTTCCCTGATCTGCCTGCGGAGCAGCAAGTGGATAGGCTATGGGATGTTATTTTCAAAACTGTTCGTATTGGCGAGCAGGATGCTGTTTCCGAATGGAAAACACATCTGCAAAACCTCGATTCCCGTGCCGATCTGCTCAATACGAAAAAATATAAGAAACTTCACTATACTGCCCCTGGAACAGATCTGACCATTGAGCTTCCAGAAGGACACATCTGGGTATCCGGTGGCAGTGTGAATGAACAGGGTCATGTCTTCATCGCCAACATGCCAACAGAGGAAGTATTTACGGCTCCGCTGAAAACGGGTGTCAATGGCACCGTTCGCAGCACCAAGCCACTCAGCTATGGTGGTAATCTGATCGATGGTTTCTCTCTGACATTCGAGAATGGCCGTATTGTTGATTTTACTGCCGAGCAAGGACATGATGCCCTGCAAAACCTCATCGAAATGGATGAAGGTGCGCACTATCTGGGTGAGGTCGCTCTTGTTCCCCATAAATCACCGATTTCCGATACGAACATTCTGTTCTATAACACCTTGTTCGATGAAAATGCATCCAACCACTTGGCCATCGGTAATGCCTATGCATTCTGCCTGGAAGGCGGCAAAACGATGTCGAAGCAAGAACTCATCGATAATGGTCTGAACTCGAGCCTTACCCATGTGGATTTCATGGTTGGATCAGCTGACATGAACATTCACGGTGTCACTTCTGAAGGAAAAGAAGAACCGATCTTCCTGCAAGGTAACTGGGCATTCTAATTTTTATGCTACATGAAGAGAGGAGAATACTCCTCTCTTTTCCTGCGTAAGCAGGTGAAATTATAGATACGGAGGTCACTACCATGTTAAGTTTTGAACAAAAATTGGATCGTTATGCCGAGCTGGCAGTTAAGGTGGGGGCCAACGTACAACCCGGTCAAATTCTGGTCATCAGCGCCATGATCGATACCGCTGAATTTGTACGCCTGCTCGTTCGTAAAGCATACGAAGCCGGGGCCAAACAAGTCATCGTAAAATATGGAGATGAAACCGTCAACCGCCTAAGATTTGAGATGGCTCCATTGGAGTCATTCCAGGAGCCGCCCAAGTGGCATGCTGCGGAACTTGAAGAGCTTGCAGCGAACAATGCTGCCTTTCTGACCGTACTCTCTTCAAGCCCAGATCTGCTCAAAGGAATTGATCCTGAACGAATTTCGACCCATCAGCGTACATATGGACAAGCCATGGCCAAATACCGACAGTATCAGCAGGCTGACAAAATGAGCTGGACAGGTGTTGCCTGCCCTTCACCGGACTGGGCTGCAAAAGTGTTTCCCGACCTGCCTGCTGCTGAGCAGATGAATCAGCTTTGGGAAGCCATCTTTGCCGCTGTCAGAGCAGATTTGGATCATCCAGTTGAAGCTTGGGAACAGCATATCGATCGATTGGAACATAAAGCAGTTGCCTTAAACAGCAAAAAGTATAAAGCACTCCATTTTGTCTCCCCTGGAACGGATCTGACGGTTGAACTACCTGAAGGTCATATCTGGGCACAAGCAGGTAGTGTAAATGAACAAGGGACTCGCTTCGTAGCTAATATTCCGACAGAGGAAGTATTCACTGCTCCTAGCAAACACGGCGTCAACGGTACAGTGTCCAGCACCAAACCGCTGAGTTATGGCGGAAGTATTATCGATCGCTTCTCTCTCACATTTGAAAATGGCCGAATCGTTGATTTTCATGCGGAAGAAGGTCATGATACGCTGGAAAGATTAATCAACATGGATGAAGGATCTCACTATCTAGGTGAGGTTGCACTTGTACCCTTCCATTCTCCGATCTCCGAGAGCGGCATTCTATATTACACGACGCTTTATGATGAGAACGCCTCATGCCACCTCGCGATCGGCAGTTCCTATGCCTTCAATATGGAAGGCGGGAAAACCATGTCCTCCGAAGAACTTGCTTCTCGTGGTATGAATTCCAGCATCACGCATGTAGACTTCATGATGGGATCTCCGGAAACCAACATTTATGGCATTACTGCAAGCGGAGAACGGGAAGCGGTCTTCCTGAATGGAGATTGGGCATTTTAAGCTTCTTTTCCAATGAATAATCACGCTGTATCGATATCTTAAGGCTGTCTTGCAGACCAGAATGACTGGTTTTGCAGGCAGCCTCTTTGGGTTTCGACGTTCACCTTTCTAAGGTTGTCTTAGCAACCTCCCATTGTATCGTTTCCATATAATGTTGTAAAATGAAATGATACCAATGTTTGTGGATTGTTCACCAGAAAGGAGAACATCATGGCCAATCGGCTCCAATTACTCTTGGCCTCAGATTTCCATAATTTGAGCCCTTCACTTCAGGAAGAAGTGTATTACGAATACTATAATATGGTTCATGGACTCATCGTTTATATCATCAAGGAGCGTGCTGCAGCAGAAGACATTATTCAGGAAGCATTCATTAAAATTATTAAAAACAAACCCTCTTTCGAGAACGAAGTCAAACTGAAAGCCTGGCTTAAGGTCGTCACCCGGAATACCGCCATTAATTATCTTAGAAAAAATAAAAATAACCGTAACCAACTGGATACGGATAGTGTTTTTATAGATATGGAGACGATCAATCAGACAGCAGCTTCCGTAGAGAGTACCGTGGAGACGCAAATGATGCAGGAATCTATTGAGTTCTATCTGGAGCAACTTAAACCCGAATACCGGGTATTAATAGAGCTGCGCTGGAAAGAAGGTCTGTCCTATAGGGAGATGGCGGAGCTGCTGGACACTTCGGAAGAAATTGTGAAACAACGTTTGTTCAGGGCCCGAGGTAGTATCAAGAAGCAATTACATAAGGAATGGGGTGGGACCATTGAGCAAAGGCAAGTCAGATAGATATAATGAGCACTATCATACAGAGCAAGAAGAAGAATATTTTGATGCCGCCTTTGATCTGGCCTTTGATGAGGCTTTCAATCAGGCTCTCTCTGCTCCCCCTACCCCTGACTCCCAGCAGATGCACCAATCCTGGCTCCGTGTTCAAAAGGAAATCGCCCGGATTGCTGTCAGAAAGAAAAGAATGCGTACCTTGAAATTGTCCGTTGTGGTAGCTGCCTCCCTAACGATCGGTGGCGTCATTTTCAGTCTGCCATCCGGAACGCAGGCCGTTTCCCCTTTTGTTCAGTCAATCAAGGATTGGGGCAATGGTATGAAATCCATCATTATTGAAGATCGCACCGCACAGCTTGGTGCAGATCCTTCTACTGCCAAAACACTCCCACCGCCTGAACCCGGACTTAACGAAGCTCCTACAATTGCTACTGGCGAGGAGGCCGAGGAGCTGCCAAAACAACCCGTGGAGAAAGACATTTTATTTGATGATATCGTCGTAACGGAAGAAATAGCCCGCTCGGGATTCAATGGTGACTTTTTGTTGTCAAGAGCTATACCCGAGCGTTTTAAAGAGATAAAATTTGAACTTACCGTGAATCCTGAAATTCCGGTCGATTCAGATGAGTATTATAAATCCGATCGTATGAGAGTACGCTACACGGGCGATATTGTGAATGGTGAAGAACAAATTATTCAATTTGATTATTATCACGTTAAGCCAGGGCAGGTCATCCAAGGGACCATGCTTCGTGAAACCAGTGTAGTCAAATTAGCCGACGGCAGTGATGCATTTGTATCCATCGGCCCGCCATATAATACTTTTCAGTGGATGATGGGTTCAGTCAACATGAGCTTGTTCGGAACGGTCACGAAGGAAGAAATGATTGCCATTGCCAATGACCTGCAGGAACAAAAATTCCCTGGCAGCACGAGACAATGAATCAAAATAATACATTATTTGAAATATGGATTGTATTTTCAGAATTCGTTCCGTCATTCGCCGTATGTGTGCTAACGACCCGGTAGTAATAACCTGTGATGACCGTCCAGCTCGACTGTGCTGACAGGGATTGTGTTTGTGTTTTGCTTTTGGTCCCAGACCGATACGTCACCCAATTTGAGCCCGTCCAGCGTTCCAGCCGGTAATCCACCTGAAGTGATTTCATTTCCTTGTAGGTGGTTGTTGATGTAGTGACGTTCGCTGTCAGCCCTCCTCCCGGAGAAACGTTCCCTGCTGCCTGATATATATACTTGAGAGCTGCCAGTGAGTGAACAGTTTGCTCCTCCGGCGGTGGTGGTGCGGTGAGTGCACCAGATACAATGTCAGGACTAGCTGCGGCAGTGCTGCCAACAGGAATAGATAGAATTGCAGGCACCGATAATGCAGCAGCAAGGGTAATTTTCATAATGGATGACAGACTCATTTTCAACATATGTATTCCTCCTCCAACGTCATATTTGATTTTGTGTAAGGTATAAACGGACGGAGGAGGTTATAGGTTTCAAAAATATAAAAAGACGCTCCGACCTTCATGTCGGTAGCGTCTTTTCTTACTGTTGAATCTGTGGCGTGAGTGAAACCTAAATATTTTCCATTTCGTATAGGCTTTAAAGAGTTACACCCACGCTATTCATAACTCAATGATACTCGTGGCAATATTCGAGCAAAATTCGCTGTCATGTTCCACAAAAAGAAGTGTTGGCGAGTGCTCAAGCAGCAAGTCTTCAATTTGCATACGTGAAATGACATCAACAAAATTAAGTGGTTCATCCCAAACGTGCAAATGTGCTTCCTCACTGAGGCTTTTGGCAATCAATACTTTCTTTTTTTGTCCAGCACTAAACGTGGAGATATCCTTATCCAGCTGCAGTCTGGAGAAATCCAGTTTCCGTAATATTGATTTGAAGAGACTCTCATCAATGCCCTGTGTCATCGCATACTCGGATAAACTTCCCGTGAGACCCGAGGTATCTTGTGATACATACGATATTTTGACCTGAGGATCCTTGCGAAGATGACCTGTGTAGGCAATATCATCGCCGCAAATTAACTTTAGAATGCTTGACTTACCGGAACCATTCTTACCGTAAAGAGCGATGCGGTCCCCTTTTTCAACCGTTAAATTAATATCCTTACAAACGATATTGGAGCCATATGCAATCGACACATTTTCCAATTGGACGATTTCATTTTTGTGAAACTCCAATTGATGAATCTGCAGCCGCTCTGCACTTTCGATATTTTTGAGAAGTTTGGACTTTTCTTGAATGGCAGATTGCTGCCGTTGTTCGATGTTTTTGGACCGCTTCATCATTTTGGCAGCCTTGTGCCCAATGTAGCCTTTATCCACTTTCGAGCCGGAGTTTCTAGTCCCGTTTTTGGACTTTTCGACTTCATGTGACCAACCGCCAGTTCGTTTGGCGGAGTCGGATAAGCGTTTAATGTCTTTCTGTAACTTTTCGTTGCTTGCAAGCTCATATTGATCCTGTCTCTTCTTATTCTCCCACCAGGCGGAAAAATTGCCTTTCTGAATCTCGATGTTCGTTTTATTGATCGAAAGGATATGGTCTACACTGTGATCCAGGAAGGATCTATCGTGTGATACGAGAATAAAACCACTTTTTCTGCTTAGATAACTGCTGACGAGCTTTCTGGCGTGCATGTCGAGATGATTGGTGGGCTCATCAATAAGCAAGAATTGATTTTCCTTCATGAACAAGGCAGCCAGCATGACTTTCGTTTGTTCTCCATTGGATAGGGAATTGAATGGTCGGTACAAAACATCTTCGGAAACCTTCAGAAGGTTAAGCTCCCGTACCAGTTCCCAATGCTGATAGTCTGGATAAACATCACTTATCACATCAAGTGTTATCGAGTCTTTATTCTCAACTGGGAAAGGAAAGTACTCGAAATCAACCTGAGCAGAGATGGTACCACTATATTCATATTTGCCAAGCAAGAGGTTAAGGAAAGTTGTTTTCCCTCTCCCGTTTCTTCCGGTAAAGCCTAATTTCCAGTCGGAGTCCAATTGAAAACTCACATTTTCGAAAATATTATCGTAACTGCCGTCATAGGCAAAGGTCAGGTTTGATACGTTTATCATTGACATAAGGGATCATCCTTTTCATTTATATTCCGATGCTAAATAAATGAGGTTATGATCATGACATGATTCCCTTATTGTATCCACTCTCGGATGAATCCAAGCAAAAAAGAAACTCAAAGCCAGGTAAAACGATGCGTGGATAGATAAAGCTCCGAATTCCGATTCATGTTTTGGTGAACCATGCCAATGTTCATATCCAGTGACAGGTTCACATAAACATCTACAACCTCTAATTCAGTCATAACTCTATCCCCCTTTAAAATCGTATGGTTTCAACTTTCAGATACAGAAAACTTAACATGGATGGGATTCGTGGGTCAAGGATGATGGTACGGCGCTCCCAGAAGGATCCTTGCGCATCAAAGGGAGCCAGTTCTTATCCGGGTCTGGACAAGCCCTCGCTCCCTTTAGAATGGATTGCTATTCGATAACACGGCAATCCGCCATGACTTCTGGTTTATAACGAATACTGTCTGTCTCTGTAATTTTGCGAATGACTCTGCAGGGGACACCTGCTGCGAAGGAGTCTGCTGGAATGTCCTGGGTCACTACACTTCCGGCACCGATAACACAACGGTCTCCGATGGTAACTCCGCCGCATACGGTTACATTAGCAGATAGCCATACATCGTTTCCGATCGTTACGGGTTTGGCGTAACATAAAGTCTTCGGGTCACCGTTCTGATCTAGCATTTGCCGGCGTTCAGAAGCGATAAACGGGTGAATGGGAGTAACAATAGTTACATTAGGACCAAAACTGGTATAGTCTCCAATGGTAACCTTGGCATCGTCCTGAATGGTTAGATTGTAGTTCGCAAAGAAATGATGACCGATCTCTGTGTGAAC
Organism: Paenibacillus sp. FW104-T2; assembly: GCF_058789975.1. Classification (NCBI taxonomy): domain Bacteria; kingdom Bacillati; phylum Bacillota; class Bacilli; order Caryophanales; family Paenibacillaceae; genus Paenibacillus; species Paenibacillus sp. FW104-T2. The sequence goes on from NZ_JBYTCE010000014.1 coordinate 116,253, forward strand.
ACCATAATGAAAGAATACAGGCCCTTGAATGAAGCAGGATTCCCCTTTGCGACCAAGAATCTGTGTCAGAATCGCTTCACGTTCCTCTGCCTGATCCTCGAACATCTGGCTGTATTGATGGCTTAAGTTGTGCGAACGAAGTTTAATGGCTTTTAGTTCCGGGTGGCTGGGACTGAATAAAATCCCGTTCAATATTCGTTCTTCCTCCGTCATGTGATCAACTCCCATTCAATTCACGTTTTTTTGAAGGTCCATACAGTCTTGGATTGTCAGGAGAACACCGTTCTCCTCGTTGGATTTTGTAATAAAACGCGCTGCTTTTTTGGTGTTTTCACAAGCATTGCTGACCGCAAAGCTGTATTTGGCAATACTCATAAGCTCTACATCATTCTCTCCGTCCCCAAAGGACATCGTTTCTTCATAAGTGACGCCGAGCAGCTCCTGCAATTTTTTAACCGTCTCTCCTTTATGCGTATGCAGGGCCGTGATATCAAGCCACTTGGGTTCTGAATCCACAATATAGATTTGGCCGCCAAGTGTCTTCTCTACATGTTTCCTTAGGGCACTACTCCGTTCATTGATATCGTATACTGTTATTTTGATAAAGCGGCTGTCGATCTCCTGGAAAGAGTCAATCTTCTTAACCTGTTCGTATGAGCTTTTAACCACGTTGTACATCTCCTCTTGGATGGAAGAATGAACATATGCTGCATCGCTTGCACATACAATGAGGGTCAGGTCTGGGGCAAAACGTTGTATCGATTCAATGCTTTGTAAAGCAAGTTCTCGTTCAATGCTGAATTCTTTTACGATCGCCCCATCTTTCTTAATTCTTGCTGCACTATCTCCAAGTACCCATATCCCCTTGCCATGTTCTCCAAATAATTTTTCTACCCGTTCACACTGTTTTCCTGTGCATGCCACAAAGGTCATTCCTTGTTTCTGCATTTTTAAATGCACTTTATTGAATAATTCAATATCGAACAATCCCTTGTTGTTCAGGAATGTTCCATCTAAGTCAGTTACTACAAGTTTAATCATTTAGCAATCCCCTCTTTGTTTAAGGCTAATTCATAATACTTTTCATACCATCTTTATAATGTATGTTTATAAAGAGGACAGAAAAATAAGATAATCATGTTCTCACGGTAATCGGTATGCAATTAAACTACATAACAAGCGTATTCCATGTAACTGGTTTCATGTCAACGCTCTTTATTTAGGATTGTACTCCTTTACTCAAACCAATCATCGACGGAGCGCATCGGTTTCACTTCCATAGACTGTTTCGACAATGCTAAACACGCATAGGCTGCCGCCCAGATGATAACAGCTAAAATAACATATGCCATGTTCTCACCTCCCAACATTCTGAGATCTTAGAAGTATGCGATTCACGGTTTCCGCGCTAAATAACATCAATATGAGCAGCACAAGCACTACAACCGGAAATGAATCTGTACTGGTCTTCGCTGCAAGAAACCCAAATAGCGGAGGAAGCAGAGTTGTACCGCTATAAGCGACAGCCATCTGGTATCCCATTAACTTGACGGAGTTTTCTCTCCCGAAGCGAGCCGGCGTTTCATGCAAAAGTCCAGGATAGATTGGCGCTAGACCAAGCCCGATTAAAATAAAGCCTGCTACCAAAAACGATGAAGAAAGCGGAAGCAGTAAAAGGAGTCCTCCGAGGATCGTAGTCCATTGCCCATAGCGAATTAAAAACCGGTTATGCACTCTTAACGAGATAAAACCTGTAATGAACCTGCCCAACGTAATACCTCCGTAATAAATGGAAATCCAGCCCGCTGCCATCTCTGCTGAGATGTTTTTCGTTCCAACCAAGTAACTGGCTCCCCATAATCCGACTGTGGTTTCAACCCCGCAATATAACAGAAAAGCGAGCAATGAGGGCTTAACGCCTCTTAATTTCAAGACGTTCCCCGGAATCCGTATTTCCGATTTTGTCTCGCTATCGGTCATAGTTGTTGGTGCCGTCTCACGCAGTGCAGCCACTCTTTTCCATAACGGTAGCGTGATAAGCAGTACGATAACCAGTACAAGCTGGATGACACCAACTGCAGCATAACCGCCTCTCCAAAAGTTCTGATACGCTATATAACCAGCCATGATGATTGGGCCCATGGTAGCACCAACGCCCCAGAAGCAATGCAGCCAGTTCATATGATGCGCTTGGTAATTTGCAGCGACATAATGATTCAACGCTGCATCCACGGCTCCTGCGCCCAGGCCAAGTGGAATGGCCAAGATCATAAACCATATCATTGAAGGTGCCATGGAAAATCCAATCAACGAAATTGCGGTTAGCAAACAGCTGAACAACGTAATGTTACCTGTGCCCATTTTCTGAATCATTTTCCCACTTGCCAGACTGGAGACGATGGTGCCTGCGGCAATAATCATGGAAATGAGACCTGCTGAGCCTACGGAGGAACCTATTTCCGGCCATATGACCGGCCATGCAGATCCAAGTAGTGAATCCGGAAGTCCCAGACTTATAAAAGCCAGATAGATTACGGTGAGAAACCAGGTTGCCATCTTTGTAACTCCTCTCTTGATGTAGTTGATCATCCTGATTAATAAATATACTTTATAAAGTGTTTAAGTTAAATATGCGGGATATGGTGTTCCTTTGTCAATACTCATCCTATGAGCAAAATCAGATATAATTATCACTTTGAGCTAAATCAGGAAAACTGTAACACTTAGTCGAAACTTTACGGAATGTTCCATAGGTAAACTAAACAAGTCGAGTATATTATCCAAATATCCATGCACCTCAGCCCAAAGTTTGAGATCTCATAAGCATGAAAAAAGCAGTCCAGGATGAAATATCATCACTAGACTGCTTCGAATAACTGAAGACAGGAATGAAGCTGCTTGGCTTAAGCCCCTTCTTCCTCAACCAACATTTCAAGCTTAATTACATTTACCCGTGAAATCCGCTTATGCTCCGTCTCCTGAATGACGAATACATATCCTCCATATTCAACCGATTGACCGACTTCAGGCGGAATGGTCTCCACTCTGGAGTACAGCCAGCCACCAATCGTGTCATAGTCGCTCCGATCCATATCCAGTTCAAATCGCTCACTGACTTCTTCAATCAGCATCATGCCATCAATGGAGTATTCCATCTCATCCACTTTTTCAATGGCAGGACGCTCCTGATCGAACTCATCCTGAATCTCGCCCACGATCTCTTCCATAATATCCTCCAGCGTTACCATTCCGGAAGTTCCGCCGTATTCATCAATCAGAATGGCAATCTGTGTCTTGCTGCGCTGCATACGCTTCAGTAGATCACTGATTGGCGTCGAATCTGGAACAGCAAGAATTGGTCGGATTACAGAAATGGTATCTGTGAGCTGGGACCGCATCAGATCTTTAATATGAATAAAGCCGATAATGTGGTCCTTGTCACCGTTGTAAACCGGATAGCGGGTTCGCATGCTTTCACTGGCGATTTCCAGATTTTCTAGCATGGACTGATTGGCGTTCAGACAGATCATTTCCGTCCGCGGAATCATAATTTCACGGGCAGTTGTTGCCGTAAAATCAAATATATTATCAACAAGCGCCAATTCAGTATTGTCAATTAAACCGCTCTTATTGCTTTCTTTCATCAGAATGCGTATTTCATCTTCACTATGTGCCGAGTCATGCTCCGAAGCAGGTGCCATTCGAAACAATCTCAGCAGGCTGTTCGCCATACCATTCAAAGCCCAGATAAAGGGATACATCAATTTGTAAAAGAACGTAAGCAGTACCGCAGACCATAACGTGACCGTCTCCGATTTGCGGATTGCCATCGTCTTGGGAGCAAGTTCCCCGAGTACAATATGCAAAATCGTAATAATTACAAATGCAATCACAATCGAAATTCCGTGTACATATACCGGGCCGAGTCCAAACGCGGTAAACATGGGCTCAAGCAAGTGTGCAATGGCAGGCTCTCCGAGCCAGCCGAGTCCCAGTGAAGCCAGCGTTATGCCCAATTGGCATGCAGACAGATAGGCATCCAGGTTACGTACAATATTAGAAGCATAGATGGCTCTTTTGTTGCCTGCTTCCACCAAAGCCTCAATTCGGCTGCCGCGAACTTTTACCATCGCGAATTCTGCAGAGACAAAAAAACCGTTCATCAAAACAAGCAAAGCAATTAAAAATAAATTTAATATACTCGGTAAGGGGTCACTCAAATTGTCATCCTATTCGCCGTCATTCTTCGGCAAATAGGTCCACCTCCTTCGAAAATGTAGGATATTAGCCATTCTGCCGCTCATTTGCAGGTTCAACTTCCCAATGCTTCCACCTCCTTCTGGATTGTGTCGAATAAAAGGATATGCTTCTTTTATTATATAACTCTAAACTACACAGTCAATCCGTGTCCTATGACAACGAAATGATGCTAACCAGCAAATTACTTTACAAAGGTAGCGAATACGCCGTCTTATTTACATTTGCTAACTAAGTATATTGAACAGATGCCAAACGGTTTTATTGTTTATATCTTGTGCTCGGTGGGTGTCACAATTGAATTCCAAATCAAATGTAAAACGTAAAAAGAGTATTCCCGTTGATATCCAAATTCAGGAATACTCTTTGATGGTAATTCGAGTTAAGGGACATAATTTTATGTGCTTATTTTGACAGGGAAACGGGACTCCGTATCCCATCGCCACTGCGGTTCTTCGCCTTGTGCGTTCCACAAACCTCCAATCCACATTTCGTCTCTTCGTAATTCCGCATAGTCTGCTTCTTCAGCGAGTACCTGGATGCCGAGCTCAGTCAGAGACAAGACTGCATTACGGAAATGTTCATCGTGCCGGGTGAAATCAGGGAACGTATCTGCTCCGCTAATCTGTAGTAGGGCATAGGGCTCCAAGGTCATTCTTCTCAGATGTGCCCAATATTCCAAGTCTCCTATCCCCAACACATGCAGCCGTTCACTCACATGTTTAAATAATGGAAATGGATGATCAATCCCTTGACTCACAGCTTCCAGAGTCGCTTGTTCAATTGCACCCAGACCATTCGACTGTGAAGGCAGGCGGGTCAAGTGAGCTTCAAATGCAGCATGCGCAAATGGGAGAACCGTACTGTTTTGTTTTAAATAATCCATGTGATCCTGAATATCGGAAGAGGTGTACGCTAGCCAGAACTGACTTCCCGCCTTAATCTCCTCCGTCCCCATGACATGCCACGTACCAGACAAACGTCCGATCTGTCCGGGGGTAAGCTGGCCCAGTCCCCGAAAGTTCTCTATTTCCGGATAAGCATCAATACATAATAGATTCAGCTTGGTATCCCCAAGCGATTGATCATTAAAAACATGCAGCAGATAAGATAACATCGCTTGATCATAGAGATCATATTCAAACCAGAGTACAATCTCCTTGTACTGATGAAACGCATGCAGCTTTCGCTCCAGTTCCGCAATTTGCAGATATTCTGTCTGGGGAATCCCTAATTGCTGTTCCAGATAGGCAGCGCGCTTGCTTCTCTCCAACTCGTTCCCCATATCTTGGACGACAGGACCAAAGGTGTAAAGTTCCCGCCAGACCATAACCTCTCCTTCGATCCCGCTTTGCCGCAAACGATCTGCAGCATGATCCCCATTGGTAATATGCAGCATGCCTTTGCCCCCTTCATAAAGTTCATTAAATACGGTTATAACGTCCGCCACAGGTAATCTACGCCTCAGCTTCGCCCTGGCATCGAACAGCCTTTTCTTCAATGCCGGAACAGATACGCTAAGGAAATCGGAAATTTCCTTAAGCGAATATCCCTGAAAATAGAACATGTCCACGACATGCTGCATGGATAACGGCAGACTGGATATGGAATCGCGAAGAATCCGATACCGTTCCTTTTGCAAAACAAGCTGTTCAGGGTTGTCCCTCTCTTCGCTCGAATCGATGTTGTACATTAACTCCTGTTCAGGGGAAGTGCTGTGCTGCTTGCGCCTTAACCAACGGTAGCACTGCCGTTCAACAATCACTTTGAACCATCCTGGAAAGGCTTCGGCTGTCTCCAGCTTCGACAGATTAGCAAATGCTTCTGTGAACGCCTCCTGTACAATATCTTCAGCCCAGAAAGCATCCTCCAGTTTGTTATAAGCTACAGCAAGCGCCATTCCGCGGAACTGTTTCATTAATTGCTCATAAGCCTCAGGCTCGCCCCGGATGGCTCCCTCAATCCACTCGTTCAATGATGTAAACTCCTCTCTGCGAGCGTCTTGCTCAGCCTGTATATGTATAAGTGCCATGATTGCGAGTAAAGGTTACTATAATCTCCATTATAACGAAAAAAGACTGTCCCACTTGTGGATTTAATTCCACATGCGGGACAGCCTGGTTAAACATTTTGTATGGAGACCCCCCTGTTACAACGAATTAGAATCTGCTTGGAGCTTGAGGAAAGTTTCCGATAACGCCTGGATATTGGTACAACAATGGCTCATCAAACGTAGCATAATCGAAGTTAACCATTAACAGCATAATACGTCTTCCTGTTTTTGGATCGCTGATAATGATATGGTCCCGTCCAGCAGCTTCAATGACTCCTTGAAAAATGCGGGCATTCCATTCCTTGTTACCTTCATATGTCATGTAGAACGTTCCAAATTTACCGAGGTTCAGGCGCAGGATATTTTCGATGTATGATTGTTCAAACTGCGGGGCAGTTGTCGTTACAACTCCACCTGTTGGTGTCATTGGACTGCCGCTGGATACAAGCGGTGGTACGCTTGTAGAGCTTGGAGAAACCATGCTTGGTGAAACCATACTTGGTGAAACCATGCCTGGTGTTGGTGACATCGAAGGCGCGCCGTTACCGATTTTATAGGATGTTCCTTGAACTTGCGAGTTGGCTTGTTGACCCATTGCCTGTGTTGTTGGTTGATATGGTTGATTAATCATTGTAATTCCTCCTAAAATTTAATAAACTTCCGGACAATCTTCACCTGTCGGACTGAAAAAACAGTGCGCTTTGAAACGGCCCGTATTTTGCTGGTTATACCACGTTGCAGGACAGTCGCCTACAGGTCTGAAAAACCACAGGGCATTGCTGGCTGGCCAAATCCGTTCTCCATTGATTACACGTTGTGCCAAACGAATCTCGGATTGTCTTGCCCGCTGATAGAAGTAGCCTTTTTGCGTCGATTCGAACCCACCGGGATTTTGAAATACCATGCGGTTAATATCACGAATATCCCCAAAATCCAGACAGTCAACCAGTACCCGGTTCACACCCACATTACCTACAAGCAGCATGCCCTGTACGCCGTCACCTTCAGCCTCTGCCCTCATAAGCCTTGCCAGCAGCCTGACGTCTTCTGAGTTGGCTTTAATAACAGCCATAGTCTGTTTCCTCCCTTGCTTCAGCTCTCTTCATCACCGTACATCGTATTGTGCAGGAGCCTATTCGGTGACACGAATCCAACTTTTTTCCACAAAAAAATCCCGGAACCTCACCCCATGTGAAGTCCCGAGAACAAACATTTCCTATATAACCAGCCCAATTTAAGGCTTGGCATTAATCCAGTAATCGTACGCATGTACCATGTTACCTTGGTAGGCTTCATAAGCCTTCAGCAGTTCAGGCAGCTTCGCAAGCTGCTGTTCCATCTCGGCAGCACCTTTTTCGTAAAATGAGATATGTGCGCCTTCGTGATTCTCTTTCATTTCTACCGAAATCAGCAGCGGTTTACCTAAACGGTCGGCGATTTCCATCTCCTGACTGACCACTGCCGCAATGCCATTGGACCCTTCAGCGTTGTTACGGAAAGCCATGAGAGAGACATGATCCAATGTGCGGATCATAAATTCACTAACAGACATGTCCTGTCCTGGCAAAGGGGAGCTATCCAGCCACACGGCCAGATCGGCACTGGTCTCCAAACTGCTGTCCTTCTTCGTTTCTTCCTGGAAAAAGGAGATATTGGAAGCCCATTCTGTCAAAAGTGCATCGCGGTCGGAATTCCATTCCGGCAGAGTGTAGGGCTCGATATCCAGATGAATGCCTTTGAATCGTTCTTCGGGTTCAACTTCGGCATTATAATTTTTCACATAATTGATCAGTCGCTCGATCCGTGGTCTGTTCTCGGATCTACCCCAGATGGGATGGCCGCCCATGGCGTGAATTTCAATCCCTTGTGCCTGGGCTCGTTTAACAAAACTGCGGTAACTTGAATAAGGCTGGTCCAGATCAAGCCGGACATATAGGAAGTTAATATGCTGTGCTGCGGCGAATTCAAGAATATGCTGACCGCCATCATCCGTTACCTGCGAGGCCTCCCAGATGTACGTTCCGCGAATCTCAGGCTGTAAGGTTGGCTGCTCTGGGGCAATCCCTCCATCCGGTTCAAGCTGTCCCCAATACACGATATCATGTACGGCAGAACCGGCATATGAAGCATGATTACGTAAGGATTCCGCAACCTCTGCTAGGACACTCTCCAGCTGCGCTGCTCCCTTTCCGGCAAAAGTCGTAAATTCCTCACCAGGCATCGGCTTCGTATTCACCCCAACGGTGACTGAAGCACCGCTGGCATCAGCCCAATTCATTTCCTGTTCAATGAGTTGAATAATACCGTTATTCCCTTGTGCGTTATCGCGGTAAGCTAGTAAAGTAACATGATTAAACTGTTCCATGAACCAGCGTGATAACGGCAGGTTATCTGTATCATCTGTTGTTTTTGTACCCGCGATCGTATAAGAATCCAGCCAAAATGGCAGATCCACATTAATGTCGATGGCACCATTCGCTTCGACCTGTTCAAGCAACAATGTCATATTCGCTACCCATGACTGAACCAAAGACTCTGAATCGTCTTTCCATGCAGGCAAAACGTAAGGTTTGACATCCAGATGGATGGCATCAAATCGTTCTTCTGCAGCAGCTCCCTGATTATAGTCAGAAACCCACGCAGCCAAACGGAGCATTGGTGCCTCACGGTCACGAACAGCCCAGGACGGGTCCCCTCCTAGTGCTTCAACAGCAATACCCGCTTTACTGGCTTTGGATATGAATGTGCGATATACCTCATCGGATATATTCATATCCACGTTGACATAGAGTCTGTTGATCTTATGTTTAGCTGCGTTAGCCAGCAGCTCGTCTCCTCCATCATCTTGGACAGACTTGGCCTGCCATACCCAGGCTGCCCGTATGTCGCCCGTGTCTGCCTTCACAGGCGAAGCCATTCCTGTCATTATGATCCCTCCAATCAGCAGTAATAGGCCAAAGATCTTCCGGGATGAATTCCCGAACATATACTCCCTCCATTCTTGTTCTGTTGTAAAATCACATTCATTATAGCAACCGATTTCTGAATTTCAAATAAGCCCAAGTGCTTAACTTGGGCTTACGGATGCTAGAGGATTCAATTTGTACAACAGACCGAGGGAATCCCGGTTCTAGTCCTCATATATCATTTTTCGAGTCATGCCCCCATCAATCATCAGATTGGTCCCAGTGACAAAGGTATTGCTTGGATCCGACAAATATAAACATGCGCGGGAGATATCCGAAGGGACGCCTACGCGTCCTGCAGGATGCTGTTCATGATCTTCCGGCTTCAATTCGTCCACATTGCCTGTCTCAATCCATCCCGGACTGATACAATTGACCCGAATACCGTCCTTGCCAAGTGAGACCGCCATCGCATGTGTCAGGGCTACAATGGCTCCTTTGGACGCTGCATAGGCCTCTGTCTCAGGTTCAGACATAAACGCACGTGTCGATGCCATATTGACGATAGCGCCTCCATGTTCATTTTGTTTCATATGTTTGGCCGCTTCACGACTCGCGAGAAAGCAGCTTCTTACATTCGTATTAAGCACATCGTCCCATTCCTCCAAGGTCAGCTCGTAGGGAGACTTCCACCTGGCTACGCCTGCATTGTTCACCAGGATGTTGATTTGTTTAAATTCTTCGATGGTTGTGCGAATCAAATTCGTAATATCCTGCTCCTTGCGAACATCGCACTGAACGAAGATGGCTTCACCGCCTTCATTGCGAATCGAAGCAGCAGCTGCGGCTCCTTCCGCCTCCTGATAATCGGCAAGTACAACTTTGGCACCAGCAACCGCGTAAGCTTCGGCTACGCTGCGTCCGATCCCCTGAGCTGCTCCCGTAACAACAACGACTTGATCTGTAAATGACATCTTGAACTCCTCCTCTATTAAGACGCTTCTGTCATCACATACGAATATGTCGAATCAAGAAACCTTATCGTTATAAAGACCCTCTCCTTATATAAAAACACGATACCACCTTTAAGAAACGCTTGTCCAAGAAAATTAACATTAAAAAAAGCTTACGCCACTATGGCGCAAGCCAGCCGGATTATCCGCGTACACGTTCTGAATACAGGCGGTTGTAGCGCTCGAAGCCTATATACCGTGTTCCCTTGAAAGAAAGACGGCCTTCATCTCCTTCGGAGCACAATCCGTACTCTTCTCCGTTCACCTTGAACTCGAGCCGATCTCCGCTCTCTACTTCAAAGGTAATGTAATACAGCGTACGGGCTGAACTGCCTGGTTCAGCTTGCGACTGACTGATCTGCATCCTTCTGCCTGTTATTCGCGAAGGTACGGTAAGCAGAGGCTCGGCGTTGTTGCGCCCCCATCTCCATACTTCTTTCCCCACAGACAGAAGAACAATACCTATAATCAGAACAAATACGACTGGAAAGACGGTTCCGAAAAAGTCAAACATCCAGGATGATTCAATGCCCATGTCTCTCCCCTCCGTTCTTACACCTAGGACAGCCAGAGTCTTGACCCGTCTCCTGTACATGTATATGCGCGAGTAATATGGAACTTGTTATCAGGAGTTCAAATTGTAAGGAACGGGCAGAAAATGTCCCGTGCGAATGACCTCCTCCATGTTGCACCTTGAAGTTCAAGATTAGTTGCAAAAAAAAGCCCCTAATCAGGGGCTTACATTCACTACACCAGCATTCTATCTGTTACCATGCTCTATCTTGCATTGTTTGTTATGCATACATCAGGTTCATGAAACCGCGAGTTGCTTCTGCTCCCTCCGCTTGTTCGGGTTCTTTTGGCTGTGCGTATTGTGCCATGCAGGCCTTCACTTCTTCTTCGGTTGTGCAACGGTTGGCATCATCGCAATTGTAGCATAAGTGAAGCATGTATCTCGTTAGTTCGTCCGCCTGCGTGAATTGAGTTTGTTCATTGGTTCTCATCTTCATCACTCCCATCTCTTCTTGAATTCAATATAACATCATTTAAACTAAGTTATTGTGATTTATTTCACATAGTAGTTAAAAAGAAAAGAAACACGATGGTTTCTCTTCTAAATAACGCCTATATTTAGCTTACCTACAGCACTTTCCACTGCATACCACCATCCACAGTCTGCAGGAGCAAGGATCTCTTGGTATCCGTATTCTCTACCAGAATCCAGCCCAGTTTCGAGGAAACCATCTGCAGCTTCACGATCTCCGGATAATCCTCCAGAATACCGTCCAGGACTTTACTGCCCGGAAGTGCCTTCCAGCTTTTTCCCGAATCCTTGGTCTGGTATGTTGTGCCCGACTGAACTACCCAACCTTCTGATGCATTCAGGAAAGCAGGAGTCAGGTTGCGATTGATTCCCTTCTGCTTATTCAGGCCGAAGGTCGATAAAGTCCAGCTCTTACCTCCGTCATCTGTGAAGTATCCGTTGAACTTGGTATAATCTCCGCTGGAACAGGTTAAAGGCATCCAGGCCCCCTTCGCTTCCCGACCAAAAAACTGAGGTGAACCAATGTTAAAATTGCCACACCCATTGAAGTCGTTCCGGTCAAAAAATGTCGGTCCGGTCTTCCAATTCTCTCCGCCATCTGTTGTGACATACAGCTTCGGAGTTCCAAATTCAAGGGCTGTCAAGAAGCCGTGTTTCGGATCAGAAAAAGTCAAGCCCGTTGTATATCCACGTGTCGGAATCTCGGCCGAAGCCGGCTGATCGTCCTCATCACTGGATGACATCTCCTTCCAGGTGATCCCCCCATCCTCAGTAACATACAGCTTTTTATCCTGCTTCCCGATGGAGGTATCCACCGTAGTCAGAATCCAGCCTTTCTCCGGGGATACAAAGGATATGGCAGTGACTTTGTCCGTCTGGGACAAGGAAGACAAGCTCCAGCTTACTCCCCCATTATTGGTGCGCAAGACCATCGTATCAGTTCCACCCAACCCTTCACGAACGATCCATCCATGGGTACGATCCACAAAATAAATGCTTTGCCCATACTGCGGGTTGGCCGGAAATTGCACGTTCTCCGAAGGAGAAATATTCGTCCAGGTTACGCCCTGATCCTGAGTGTAGTATAAACGCAGTGCGTTTCTCGTAACCCCCCACGCCAATCCTCCGTTGTCATTAAGCAGCTGGAAGTCGGTCAGACGTGTCTGGATCTGGTATTCCGCCGTATCTGTAGTCGCTTGCGTACTGTTATCAGGTGGAACAACCGTTAATGTCTGTCCGGTATTTCCGATCTCTTCCTGCTCTTGGGGCGGTTCTGCCACCGGAGTCTGACCTGTGTCGGTGCAGGCAGCCAGTAGGGCAGCTATTCCTATAGACAGCAATGCTGTCTGCGCGATTTTGGTCCATTGCAAACGCAAGTGGAGTTCACCTCTCTCATCCAATAGCAGGCGCGCATGCCTGTCCGATCGGTATACATTTTACGATTCATTCGAATCCACTTCTCCCATTCTACCACAAACCATGTCGAAAAGGCTCATCTTGGGTAACAGGGTGTCAAAAAGGAACCTGTATCAAGTACTCGTTCCATAGTTGGATGCCCATGCCATACTTTCGACTCAATCTTCCTAAAACAGACAACGAAAGTGAAATATTTTATAGACATCGCTTTCTTTTCAAACATTTATACCTTAATATGGATGGAAGTCTACCCATAAAGGAGAGGATATGAACATGGTAAACAGTGCTTTGCTTAAGCCGAGTCGCGTTGTCATTATTGGCATGGGCGCGGTGGGAACAACAACGGGATATACGCTGATGTTAAGACAGCGCTCATCCGAGTTGGTATTTGTGGATGTGAATCATGATAAGGCTACAGGTGAAATGCTGGATATGAACCACGGGCTTCCATTTACCGGAGGCGTCAAAGTATGGGCTGGTGACTACTCGGACTGCAAAGACGCGGACATCATTATCATTACAGCCGGGGCCTCCCAGAAGCCTGGTGAAACCCGCATTGATCTACTGAAGAAAAATGCCAGCATATTCAAAGATATCATTGAACGTATTACCGAAGTGAACTCTCATGGTATTTTACTCATAGCCACCAATCCTGTAGACATATTATCTTATACGTCCTGGAAACAGAGCGGCTGGCCTGCTTCAAGGGTGATTGGCTCCGGTACCTTGCTCGACAGCGCCCGCTTCCGCTACCTGATTGGTAAAAACAAAGGCATTGATCCCCGCAGTATTCATGCACACATCATTGGGGAACATGGTGATTCCGAAGTACCTGTATGGAGTCTAGCCAACGTGGCGGGAACAGATCTGGATCTCGACGAGGAAACGCAGCAGGATATCTTTGATCGCACCAAAAATGCGGCTTATGAGATTATTAATGCCAAAGGAGCCACTTCCTATGCAATCGCACTTGCTTTGGATCGTATTGTAGCAGCCATTTTGGGCAATGAAGGATCGGTCCTAAACGTATCTACATTGCTGGAGGACTACAATGGCGTTTCCGATGTTTATCTCGGAGTTCCATGTGTGGTGGATCGCAACGGAGTACGTGAAATATTACCGCTTCCACTGAATGAGACAGAGAAAGTCGCTTTCCAGGCTTCAGCAAACAAATTAAAGGAACAGATTGCAGGATTGGAATAATGTCATTATTTTAATATAACCAAAGGACCATCTGGATCGCATATCATGCTGATTCGGATGGTTCTTTCGTATGAAATCTATAATCGGTGGGCACATGATATGATTTAATATCATTTTGTTTACATAACATTAATTTCGTTAACTAAAAAGATGTATTTGACTTTAAACACCCCGAACGAATACTGCGATTCATCGAATTGTTGATATTGCACTGTGCTCGAAAATAAAAAAACCTGCCCTCATGGACAGGTCTGGATTGATACACGTTACTTTTCACTTGCAAACTCCGGAAGTTTGACGTCCAGCAGAGCCATTGCCTCTTCCTTCTCCCGGCTGGTAACGTGCGTATAAACGGTTGTGGTTTGAATCGATGCGTGACCGAGCAATTCCTGAACCGTACGCAGGTCGGCGCCGCGCCGCAGCATCATGGTTGCGAATGAGTGTCTCAGCTTATGGCTAGAATAGTGGAAACGCTGATGAGTCGGAGACTCCAGTTGAAAACGTTCGAAGGTTTCCGTCGATATGAGCTGAATACTGCGAATGGATAATCGCTTCCCTTTTTGCGAAACAAACAAAGCTTCTTCCTTCGCCCGCCATGGAGATAATCTCTCTTCTACAGCTAAGGTTAACAGCTCAGCAACCATCTCCGGAACAGGGAGTGTACGCCATTTACGGCCTTTACCGAAGACGTCCAGCGTGCGCCGCTCCGCATTATAGTCTTTACAGTTGAGCGCATGGACTTCACCAACCCGCAATCCCATATAACCCATTAACAGAAAGATCGCAAGATTACGTGTACGGTACTTTCCTTCTACCGATTGCAGGAATCGTTCCAGACCGCTCTCATCCAGAAAGACGGGGGCCCGATTTTTCTCGGTTTTGGATTTTTTGATTCCTGACGCAGGATTATTCGTTAACACTTCCAATTCAATTAGCGACTTGAAGAAGCAATTTACCGCGGCATGTTTGCGATTTCTTGTCGCATCACTAACTCCACGTTCGCGGGCACGTGACAGAAATGATAAGACATGCAGCTTTTTCACCTGCTCCAGCGACTTTCCTTGAATAGAAAGTAGAAATTCGGCGACGTCACCTGTATATGATTTTACAGTGTGTCCCGTGTAACCGGCGTCTTTCATCCATATGTGAAAAGCTTCAAGCTCATCAGCATATTGCTCCTGAATTTCTTCGCTTATCATCGGTATTCGTCACCACGATTCATTCTAGTGTATAAGTAAGGCGAGCCATTTCGCTCACTTCATGTTCTTGAAATAAACTCAGTTTCATTTAATCAACAATGACGACATCAATAAGTGGGCTAATCTCCTTCGGACGACCTTCGCTGCGTGTTAGCACAAAGGATGGCAGCGGATTTTCATACAAACCGTTAACCGATTCGCAGATCTGTACATACAGGTCCATATGCAAAGTCTCCCCTTCTCCTGATACATCGATCACGGGCCAATCCTTTGTGGCACATGCTGGCCAGTTGGCCAGTTCATGAGCAGGTACGATGCTTAACTGCTGTACAGCTGGTGCAATCCGGTAAACCCCGCTGAACTCAGGCTCCTCACCAAGCTTGTCCACTGCAAGTATGGAAGCCGATTGCTTGTCGGGTGCGGAGTAGATTGAGTAACACCACGGAGATACGCCCCACGCCATAGCCATCAGTCCTTCTTCCAATAAAGTGTCCGAAAGGTCACCCTCACCGAATTGTTCAATCAAGTTATGATCACCAGAACCAATCAGCTCTTCCACTCGTTCTGACATGCGCGGCAGATCCGCCAATATAAATCCACCACTGCCATACCCGTCAAATACATGATGATCTCTGCTCCATGTAGATGAAACGGCAGATGAATGCGGAATTGCTTCTGCTGGAAACAAATTCAATAATACCGTAATGACCTGAGCGTATTTTACCAAAGCCTTTTGTTCAGGTTCCAGAGGACCTTCGGCAATCCGGGGCGTTTTCAGGTGCAATGAAATCCGAAGCTCGTAATCACCCTCTGCAAAATCGGTCCATCCCCACGGTATAGGTTGCTCGATCCCTTCTATGGAATCTAAGAAAATCGTGCTTTCAGATTTCAAAGAAACAGGATATTGAACGAAACCCAGCTCCTGACCATATATGATCGCAGCGTCATCCCGGTGAATCGGCGCATCAAGCTGCTGTGCAATAACGGATACTTTGCGTCCATCTTTCAGCTTGCGATCCGGGTCCATTTCCAGCTGCGAGGCATTTTTTCCCTCAGGATGTGAGATATTCACTTTTGCCTCTGCAAGTACGACAGAGTCTGCTAGTGCAAACCCGAAATTCGGATTCAGATGAAGCTGATTCGTATGTATTGATGTGTTCATGATACATCCCCTCTCCTATGTCTGATGGCATGTCACATCCCTCAATATATGTCATATTTGAACTGACCGCAACCCTGAGCTGGGTATAGTCGAGTATGGACATGCACTTTAATAGATACCCGAATATAGGTCTTAAGCCAACTTTCTTTTTCTTTTTCTTTTTTCCCTTTGCTTTATAACAGAAAACCCCATTTTGCTCTAGTGTAAGCTAGGCAGTATGGGGTAGTGAGTGCACCAGGAATATCTAGTGATACATAGCCATGATATTTTATTATTTATTTCCCTTTGACTTCACCGGCTGTTGATCAATGGCTATTGATCCTCTCCGCAGAGGATTCAGGTGACTGTAGTGACGTCCATACATGAAATAAATGATCAAACCGATAATCAGCCAAGCGAAAAACGTGATCCATGTCAGAGCAGCTAGACGGGTCATCAGATATACACAACCAATTGCACTCAGTATCGGAATCCATGGAACAAAAGGCACCTTGAAGCCTCGTTTGAGATCAGGGTTGTTTTTTCGCAGAACGATAATGCCCAGACTTACGACTGCGAATGCAAACAATGTACCGATGTTGGTAAGCTCAGCCAGATGACCGAGTGAGATGAACCCCGAGAATAACGCAATGATGATGCCTGCCACCCATGTACCTGTCGCCGGCGTTTGACTTTTACCACTGATTTTGGAGAATACCGGGGAGAGCAATCCGTCACGTGACATGGAATACAATAGACGGGTCTGCCCATACATCATAACAAGCAGAACGGTTGTTATCCCGGTGATTGCACCAAGAGCCACAATCCAGGACAGCCCATGCAGATTAACGAATTCAAACGCAAAAGCAACCGGATCACTAACATTCAGCATGTGGAAAGGCACGATGCCTGTCAAAATCAAGGATACAACGATATACAGCACAGTGCAGATTGCCAAGGAAGCAATAATGCCTATAGGCAAGTCGCGCTGAGGTCGTTTGACTTCCTCCGCTGCCGTGGAAACCGCATCAAATCCAATATAGGCAAAAAAGACTGTCGCCGCACCAGCGGTTACCCCTGAAATGCCAAACGGCAAAAACGGCTGCCAATTAGAAGGCTGTACATAAAACACACCCACTCCGATAAAAATCAGCACGACAATAATCTTGATCGCTACCATAATGCCATTGGCACGGGCAGCCTCCTTGACTCCACGGGTGAGCAGGAAGGTGATTAGTAACGTGATGGCTGCTGCGGTAACATCGAAATAGGTCCCCTTTTCAGGATTGTATGCACTGCTGAGTGCATGCGGCAGCTGTAATCCGAAGCCTGACAGCAGCGACTGAAAATAACCGGACCACCCGCTGGCCACGGCCGCGCTGGCGAATCCATACTCCAGAATCAGATCCCAGCCTAGAATCCAAGCAATGACTTCACCAAAAGCAGTGTAACTATACGTGTATGCACTCCCTGAAGCAGGTACGCTGGATGCGAATTCGGAATAGCATAGTGCAGCGAATGCACAGATGATGCCTGCAAGCAAAAAAGAGAGCACCAATCCAGGACCAGCATAATTTGCCGCTGCGACTCCTGTTAATACAAAAATCCCTGTACCGATAATTGCTCCTACTCCAAGCGTTGTTAAGTCCAAAGGACCTAGCGCCCTTTTTAACGCACTGTTTTCTTCTCCGAAGGCAATTGGCTTTTTCCGAAGCAGCGAAGATCGTTTCTGATTCTCTGACATAGACATGTTCCTCTCATTACAAACGTAGACTGAAGTATACCTTCCTAGCTGCTTCATCTCGATCTGTTCTATAAAAAAGTCGTTTGTTCTATATTACCGATCACCTACAAAAATCTAGCGTATTCTACACGTTGTCGCGTTGCTATGCTAAATTTATTTTTTTCATCACTTTACTATTTTGTTCTTTTGAGTCGAATAATATCATGAACTGTTGGATAGGTCGTTAAATGAAAATCGATTTAAAACAAAACTGCGTATAATTTATATTATGCGCAGTTTTTTGAGTGCTTTTATAAAGGCATACACCACTTTAACTCGTTGTTATAAGCATTTACATAAATAAAGAATTTTTTCGTCTTTTTCTGCTGTCACTTCGCGCCAAAATTCGTCTGAAGGCTACGTCTCCACCCCTACTCTCGTCGATAGTCGACTTCCTTTGTTTAGATATAGAAAAAAGCCGCTACATTTAGCGGCTCCTTTCAATGCAATTTATTCTTGTGTCAGACAGGTGTCTCTCGACCAATGATTTCGGCCAAAGATTTATACGAGCTTTACTCCCAGCTCAAATCCTGTCCATTGGTTTCAATCACATTTTTATACCCGTAGAAACTGTTCTTGTTATTTGGCAACAACCCTTGCTTTAACCACGATTGGTTTTGAAACCTTTAAGAAAACACAATCCGATCCGCATCAGACATCTGATACTGGGTTAATAAATATTCCTTACTTTCCATCGCTTTGTTTCGAATGTCGTCCAGGTTCACATGCAGCAGCTTACCATTTTGCTTCACAAGTTTTCCTGCAACAAAGACCGTGTCCACATTGGATGGATTGGCGAATTGAACAACAGCACCGATCGGATCGTGAACGGGGAACAAATTCAGATCGGTTGTGCGAATCATAATCAAATCGGCTTCTTTTCCCGGTGTGACTGAACCTGTTTTCCGCTCCAGCCCTAAAGCCTGTGCACCGGCCGAAGTTGCAAACCGCAGTACCTGACTCGATTGTAAACTCAGCTCTCCAGGCATTTCGCCTTGCGCAAGCAATAACTCGTTCGTTCTGGAACGCTCAGCTTGCAACGCAAATTTCATCTGTGAAAACATGTCTCCACCTGTCGAAGTCACCACATCCACGCCAAGCGTTGGCGTACCACCATGTTCCAGAAAATATCCTGTAGCAGGATAGCCATGTCCCATCATCATTTCTACTTCAGGCGTAACTGACAAAGAGGCTCCAGTGTCTGCCAGCATTTTGAATTCGTCCATGCCCATCGTATTGCCGTGAACGACATTAATACGCGGGGTAAGCAGCCCTGCCTCGTACATTCGGCTAATGGAACGGTCTGCAGATCCCCAGCTGCCAAACCCGACATGCATTGAACAAATTGCATCCAGTTCTTCTGCGAGCTGAATGTCCTGCACCGTTGTATCCCAGTGGCTAAACTCTGGGCCGCGAATAGCTAGTCCATACGTGACCAATTGGTCACTAGAGGAGAAATAACGCTCCTTCACCCCTCTGATATTCTCCGGGTATGAAAGGGTACTTTCCCGATTCCAATAGGCGGTTTCCCCTGGAACACCGTGAGCAAAGACAGCCCGGATCCCTGCATCCTGCAGCCCACGAATAAGTCCATCGGTATGATCAGATGAATATGGCATGCTCCAATCAAGTACCGTCGTCACACCCGCGTTAAGCGCTTCCAAAGAACCCAGAAGATTGGCAATGTAGCTGTCCTGTGGTCGAAGCTTGCTTCCCATGGCACCATAGTACAGATTTTGCAGATACACGGGCAGCGACCAGTTCGTTCCAGCCGTTTTCACAAGAGATTCCCACATATGCCGGTGTGTATCCACCAGTCCAGGCATGACAATCATGTCTGATGCGTCGATCACCACAACATCTGCATCGGACACCACGATATTCGGTTGAACGGCTGCAATCAAAGAGTCCTGAATAAGTACATCTGCCCTGTTAAACTGACCAATACGAGCATCCATCGATAATACACAACCGTTTTTCAATAGATAACCTGTCCCCATGAGACACCTCTCCAATCGTAATGGTTTGTAAAATGATCTGATCCGCATTGCTTGTCCTTACATATGATTTGTGACTATATTTTCGCTAGTATATAACCATTATATACCGATTGTTAATATTTATCAATTCTGAACACCAAACGACTATCAATAGTGATGACTGTTCTTACATCGTTAAACTTCATTTTTATCTCCGTTGGATTCCAGCTTACGTTTCGCTCGAAAACGTCTCACCTTCATTAGATTGCCGCACATTTTATCATCGCAATATTTCTGTGTCCTACTGCGAGTATCGTCATAGAAGATCCAGCGGCAGTCCGGATTGTCACAGCATCGAATTCTCTTTCCATCGCCCTCCACCAGTGTAATTGCAAAGTCAGCAGCGACTTCTGCCATCACCTGAAACCAATGCGCATGGATGGGAACCAGCTTAACATCCAGTCTTTGATCCTCTGCAATTAGTTGTCTGATTACCCCACCACACCGCATAGAGTCATTTAACCATGCTTGATCCTTCTCCGTTAGGGGCGTTCCCGCTGACAAACGGATAGCCAGAGACTGTAACTTATCTCTAAAGATTCTCATAGCGGATTCCTCTTCAGTCGATGCCGAAACTTGTGCTTCTAATTGCCAACGATTCAAGAAATCCTGCTGCCAGCCTGCTTTTCCCAGTCTGTCTTCAGATCGATCCCCGCCGCGCCAATCATGATAGTCGCTATTTACAAAATCTGTCCATAATCTATCCATCTATACCTCCGGCATTGTAACCATCTAAATTCATAAAAGATGGTTACTTTCGTTTGAATTGTGTTATATTAATTGTAACCATTTCAAACCATATTAGCTAGTTACAAGCATGAAGACGCAAGTCATGAGATGAGTTCCACAAGAGAGGAATGAATTTTAAAAATGACGTCTGTTACAACTGCATTAGATGTGTTGGTTATTCAGAAAGAAGATACTTGGGATCAATGTAACTGGATCGTCCCTTTGTCGAAGGCGATTGAAGGGCTGACCGCAGAGCAAGCAGCTTGGATCCCTCCTTCAGGAGGACTAAGCATATGGCAGCTGGTCAATCATATGTATTATTACAACGAGCGGATTTTAGAGCGTCTTCAAGATCGGGCTCCTTCTACACCTGCTGCTGAATCGAATGAAGCTACGTTTGGCAAACCCGGTGACCCCTTGGACCAGGTTGGCTGGAGCCAACTTGTAGAGCGAACCACTAAGCTTGCAGAGCAGTTGCACAATAACCTGGTTAAGTTGCAGGATTCCAGACTTGAAGAAGCCTATTTGGATTCCGAACAGAACTGGGCTCAAACGCTTGCCCGCTGGGTTCTTCACGACGCATATCACGCGGGTCAGATTGTACTTCTTCGCAGGCAGCAAGGAAGCTGGAACATCATTTTCTAAAAAAATGCTTGAACTGCTAGCGCTTACAGGAATAAGATGAACTTATTAATGTTACAACTTGTACTATAACCTATAAATTGAATAGGATCTTCGGGGTAGGGTGCAATTCCCAACCGGCGGTGATGTTCCAATAGGAACCAGCCCGCGACTCGCTGTTGACTGCTTAGGACAACAGCGACTGACTTGGTGTGACTCCAAGGCCGACGGTACAGTCCGGATGAGAGAAGATCAACACATGACATACCGCCTATGGGAAGGTTTCTTTCCTGACGATATGTTCATGGATGAGCCCCCGTTTATTTGGTGTATGCCAAAACGGGGGCTTTTGTCGATTTTGCCAACTGAAGATTCCGTGTTCTGACGAAGGAGTCCTGAATATGGAAAAGACACAGCATGCATCAACCGTTTATCGCAAGGAACGAAGCAATACCGGATTTTGGCTCGTTGTTCTCGGTGCTGCCCTATGGGGCGTAGATCCATTGTTCCGCATCATTTTGCTGCAAACCATGACCTCCACTCAAATTGTACTGGTGGAACATATTATCGTGAGCTTGGTCGCTATACCCGTCTTATGGAAATTCCGCGCCGACCTGAAACATCTGCGAGCCCGTCACTGGATCGCCGTTATCTTTATCTCATGGGGTGGCTCTGCACTGGCAACGGTATTATTCACGCTCGCACTGACACACAATGATCCGAATACCGTTTTATTGCTGCAAAAAATGCAGCCCATCTTCGCGATTGTTTTAGCTAAGATCTTACTGAAGGAAACACTGCCGCGCCGCTTCGGCTGGTTATTTGTTGTTGCTCTTATCGGAACTTATCTGCTTACATTTGGATTTACTCTTCCGCTTGGAAACTGGAACAATTGGATTCATGCGGGCAGCCTGTTGTCACTTGGCGCTGCTGCCTTATGGGGCGGCTCTACGGTGATGGGCCGACTGATGCTGGGGCAAACCCGTTATGAAACGGTCACCTCCCTTCGCTTTGTCGTAGCTCTGCCCTTGCTGATCTTCATGACCTGGAACGAAGGCGCAGCGTGGACCTTACCATCCGGTGCAGGAGAACAGGCAGCTGTTGCGCTCAACATTCTGGGGCAGGCGCTACTGCCAGGCTTACTGAGTCTATTGTTATACTATAAAGGTCTCTCGACCACCAAAGCTTCCGTAGCCACACTGGCTGAGCTGAGCTTCCCAATGGCGGGTGTGCTTGTGAACTGGATTGCATTCCGAACGCTCATCACATGGGAACAGCTGCTTGGATTCATTCTCATCTGGATTGCTTTGTTCGCTATATCCAAACAGCAGGAACGATCTACCACAGCTGCTGACGCAGCTCCTAAGCTTCGGACAGAGTAAGAAAGATCTTATTTATATCTTAAAGGCACTGCACATCCTTCTGGATCGGCAGTGCCTTTTGTCTTTTTATAATTCCAGTGGTACGATGACATATGGACAGGTATTTATACTATTTCATATTTTCGGAGAGGAACGATCGTCATGTCTTCATTTTCATATACGTCCTATGATGCCATAGGTCTGGCTGAACTGGTTCGCTCACGGGAGGTTTCCCCCGTTGAATTGCTGGAAGCGGCCTACGCTCGCCTAGAAGAAGTTAACCCGCAGCTTAATGCGGTCATTCGTACATATGAAACACGCGCACGTGAGGAAGCCGGCTATGTTCGTCCTGGTGAGCAGCCTTTTGCAGGCGTTCCATTGCTCCTCAAAGACATCTCGCAATCGCTGGAGGGGGAAATTCTGACTTCCGGTTCCCGCCTTCTCAAGGATCATCGAGCTTTGCGCAACTCTAACTTTGTATCCAAACTCAGGGATGCAGGCTTCGTTATCATTGGACACACGAACACACCGGAATTTGGCCTCAAAAATATTACTGAGCCACGTCTTCATGGTCCGAGTCGTAATCCATGGAATAAGAATCATTCACCCGGAGGTTCAAGCGGCGGTGCAGCTGCAGCTGTTGCTTCGGGTATCGTACCCATGGCCGGAGCCAGTGATGGCGGGGGTTCGATCCGGATTCCAGCCTCCTTCAGCGGACTATTCGGACTAAAACCTACTCGGGGACGGACTCCTGTTGGACCAGGTGTAGGCCGTCAATGGCAAGGTGCATCGATCGACTTCGCGCTATCCCGGACTGTGCGAGACAGCGCCGCCTTACTGGATACCCTGCAGGTCATTCAGCCAGAAGCCGCGTTTCATGCCCCGCTCTTTCCGGGCAGTTACTTGGCCGATATGAACTACCCGCACCAACGCAAACTAAAGATCGCTTATACCACGGATTCACCTGTAGGCACCCCGGTTAGTGAGGATGCGAAGGAAGCAGTGTACAAGCTGGTTCGGTGGCTGGAGGAACAAGGTCATCACGTGGAGGAAAAATTGAGTCCGGTCAACGGTGTTCGATTGATGGAGAACTATTATATGATGAACAGCGGTGAAATGGCGGCGATGATCGCCTCCATGGAGCATGCTATGGGCCGATCTTTGACTTCCGGCGATATGGAGATTGAATCCTGGGTGCTGGCTGAGGCAGGCAAAAAGGTATCGGCTGCAGAATTCGTTCACAGTCTTGCCGAATGGGACGTGGCTGCCGCACAGATGTCTACGCTCTTCGAGCGATACGACTTCTATATCACACCGGTTAATGCCTTTCCTGCACCAAAGGTTGGAGAGCTAACTCCTCATGAGGAGCAGATTCAGCATCTGATGCAGATTAGCGAATTGGATAAGGTGCATCAGCAGCAATTGATTTATGAAATGTTTGAACCAAGTCTCACCTACACTCCTTTCACCCAACTCGCCAACCTGACAGGCCAGCCTGCAATGAGTGTTCCGCTGCACCTCACAGCGGATGGCTTGCCGATGGGCGTGCAAGTGATGGCAACCAAAGGGCGTGAAGACTGGCTGCTCCATCTGGCTGGCCAATTGGAAGCTTCCGGACTGTGGATCGGAATGAACGGAAACCCGCTTTTCCCTTTCTAAGTTAAAGAAAAAGGACAACAATCTAACTCCGTGACCAATTGAGTAATCAAGAGTCACGGAGTTAGTTGTGTGTTCGACTTTATGGTGACAATAACGTTGCGTTATGCAGGTGTGTTCAATTTTCAGATCCGAATTACGCACACCTAGTTAAGGTATCCATTTTCGCACCCAGTTTGTTTACATAATATTTACTATGTAACTTAATGAGAATTTCTTAAATTTTAATGTTCACATCCGTCAAAAGGTACGTCTCGTTCAATGAGCTTAATGACATTATCAATTGCGTTTAGTTGTTCCTCTGAAAGTAGATTTTCATCTCCATCCCAATCACCTAACCACCAGAAGAACGAGCAAATATTGCGGTATTCCATAAACATAGGAATGGACTTGATTCATCGGTAGCGAGAGCATGAATATGCTGTGTAAGTACCAAGCCTCTTGAGTGAGGATTCTCGATATCATATTTCCCTGTGCAGCAAGCCTTACCCGAAACATGTATACCTACTAATCAGGACATTATTTATAGTGGTTATTACCGCGCACTAGCAAGTTATTAATAGATTACTCTACTGCCCCGGTGGCAGCGATCCGAAGATCAACTTTGACATCAAACTGGGCACGGGATAGCTCTTGTCCCCAATTGTCCTGCACTTCCTTGTACAACGGGTACTGATATGCCCGGGCATAGAATCCGAAACCAACAGGGTCTATTTCATAGTGTTGGCATTTTTCAATGAGCTTCTCAATCGCAACTTCCATTCCCTCGCTCAATTTTTTTTCCATGTCATTGAAATTATCCTGGAGTTCAAACTCAAGAAACTTTTCCGTGATGGCAATAATTGATTTTACTTTTACCTTATATCGAAATTTCCCGTTCTCATGAGAAGATTTAATCTTTACTGAGGTGCCTCCTAGAGTAAAACTTACTTTATCTATATTATACGGAACCGTTTGTTGTAGTTTATCCACAGGAAAAGTGAGATTGATACCGGGTCCCGCCTCCTTTTTCAAAATCTGAAGAAGTGAAGTCTCCTGATAGGTAAGTGAAGTTCGGTACTGGGCTTGCTGTGAAAGGAGAGTCGTTCCTTTAAGCATGATCTTGTTATTCTCAATCTTAATTTCCGAGATAGCAGGGGTCATCGCCCGGTCATACAATTGTCGATGAAGCTCTTGCGCAGTTGTTGAGACCGTAGTCGAAATTTTGCTTCCTGATTCGACAATCGCTTTTAAAAAGATGAGTATTGGTGGCTGATCCTTCGATTGGAAGTTAAAAATATCCGAAACTGGACCATCAACTGCGATGATCCTGTCGGTAATTGTATTCCGGGGATCACGGAAGGTAACATCCAATACTTTAAACCAATCCTTGTATTTAAGTAATTCTTTCCCTACCACAATGACCTGAAAATTCCGTCCTCCTACCGAACCTGGAAATTGAGCATCCTGCTGATTCTTGGACGATCTTAATCCCTCAGCTAACCCTTCCGCTTCACGGCTTTTCTTTTGAATGTCTTTGCTGAATACAGGCGCGGAGACATAATAATGGAGCTTTTGGTCTTCGACATCCAAGCCCAATGCCAATGGAACGGTAGCATCTTCCAAGTTGGTTTTTCCACTTCCGCACCCTGTAATTGCACACAACCATATGCAAACTGCAATAGAAACACCCGTTTTTTTTATCCATTTCATGTTTGTTTCCCTCCCTTCCATTTGTTAAAAATAACGACATACAAAAGAATGGCTGCAGGTAATACGAATTCCATCACAAATCCGATGAGATTGAGTGAATTGTTAATTTGTGTAGCTGCCATAAAACTGGGACGATAGATGAAAAAGCTGATTGCCATGAGAATACACCATGCAGCAAGGTGAATATTGTCCTTACCTTTTCCCAGTAATGTGGCAGAGCATCTGGAAACAATGTGCATGGAGGGAATCCATATACATGAGAAGATAAACATATAAAATGCAATAAACAACACTTCGACCCGTTCGATAAATTGAAATTCAATAGACTTCAAAATACTGATCACCGGATCATTGTATTCTCCGATCTCATCAGGACTAAAATAAACAAAGCAAATAATGGTGATCCCCAAATATGCCAGGCAAGTAAGGGAATTGGAGATTAGCATAGCCGTCATAGCCTTTTCCTTTTTCACTAAATGAGGGTACAGAAATAAAACCAGTCCAATGCCCAGCAAGGGATAGATCATGATTTTTATGGAAGTAAATATGGGAAGCCAACCCTCTTTAAATAGTGGAAGCAAATAAAGCCAATGAGCACGATCCAGCGTTGACACATAAACCAGGGGAATCCATATGGAGAGCATCGAAACAATTTCGGTGTACCGCCCGATCACCTGAAATCCATGCTGCGCAATCTGATAGGTGGGAATCAGAAGCAGCAAGGCCAGAATATAAATTAATGTCGTCGGCAGCAACCAGAGTTTAATGACCAGCGTAGCAACCGCGTAACCATCATATGCGAGCAGCAAAAAATAAATCATAAATAGAAAAGTAACCAGTTTTGCCGCCCATCGGCCCATATAACGCTGAACTAATTCAAGTATTGTACTGTCTGGATTATGGGTCATTAATTTCACCATTGCCATAGAGGCTAACATCGCGAGCCCCCATCCTAAAAAGACGGTCATCCAACCATCCGTTCCAGCATGTCTTGCAAGCTCTTTTGGAAGAGCCAGGAAGGCAACACTGATCTGGAAAGTAGAGATGATAAGGATGAATTGCAGCGTCGTTATCGGGCGATATGTCTTCATGTACTACTTCTTCTCCTTCCATTCCCTGCTATTTCCTTGTCGTCTTGTCTGGCGTGACCGCGTACTGATCGGGCGCGTGTTCATCATCCATAACGGCAACCGGAGTAAGGTATCCTTCCAATCTACAGGTCTGAATGGAGCAATAGGCGTACTATAAGAAGTGTTAAGCGAGTTTATCGTTATTAATCTGCCGATTATAGTCATCATGCCGACTACCAGTCCAATGAACCCGAACCAAGTGGCGAAAACCATCACCATAAAACGCATTAATCGTACCGCAGCAGCCATATCCTGATTCGGAATAATAAATGAGGATATGGCTGTAAAGGCGACTACGATAACCATGACATTGCTGATCAATCCAGCCTGTACAACCGCTTGACCAATGACAATACCCCCGACAATGCCCACCGTCTGACCAATTGGAGCCGGAAGTCGAACCCCTGCTTCCCTTAGCATTTCAAGAGTCAGTTCCATGATGATCGCTTCCACGAAAGGAGGAAACGGAACCTGGCCCCTTGATTCACCAAGCGTCAACAACAGCTTCATGGGTATAATTTCATAATGAAATGAAATAACGGATATGAAAAAGCCCGGCAGAAAGATGGCGATAAAAAAAGCAAAAATTCGTAATGTTCTAAGAAATGAGGAGATGGACCATCGGGAACTGTAATCATCAACCGTTTGAAAAAAGGACATAAACGTAACTGGAGCTACCACTACACTCGGCGAACCATCAACGACAACGACACACCGACCTTGCAGTATTTGTGAAGCAGCAGTATCCGGTCTTTCTGTCATGATGATCTGGGGAAGCAAAGCTAGCGGTTGGTCTTCAATAAACTCAACTAATTCGCCCGTGTTAATAATGGCGTCTACATCAATGGATTGAATGCGTCCTTCAAGAACTTTTACGACCTCAGGATCAACCACATCCTCCAAATAAAGCAGGGATACGGCCGTTTGTCCTCGTCTCCCAACGATATACCGTTTAAGCTTCAATTCTTTATCCGCGATATAACGTCGAATCATGGCTATATTTTGAGAACCGTTCTCTATAAATCCTTGATGCGCCCCTTTCAGTGAAGGTTCTTGCTGTGGGTCCTCAATTGCACGTTGAGGAATACCTTTGGTATCCAGTACATAGGCTTCACTTCGCCCTTCAATAAAAAGCACACTATAGCCGATCATAATGGAACGTTTGAGATCCTCCCATTTAGAATAAGGCTTTACATACCCGACTGTTGTGATGAAGTCTTCCGAGGGGTTCCCGGACTCTAGCTGAAGTGGAGCAAGGACATCATGATTAAGTATCGTTTTGTCAGTCATTTCGTCCATGTATATGATGGCAGCCTGTTCACCGGTTTGTTTAATGTACAGCTTCCGAATGATCAAGTCGGGAGTATTCGTAAAGATTTCTTGAATTCTGGCGGTGGATTCGTTCAATTTTGGTGTGATGTTATCATCTTTCGAGATTGTGCCAGATGGAGCGTTCATTTTTTCACTTTACTCCCTTCTTCAAGCAGCATTTCCTTATTATGACGATTATTCTCGTGTATATGCATTTTGCTTTGGAAAGACACACTCCAAACTTGAAACAAAAAAGCCACTAAACATAGCGACTTGTAATTGTGTACATTATTTCCTGGTCTGGCCGCTTCACCCGATGATTTAATTCAAGCATATTAATTTGCCTTGAGATGTCGGAAATCACTTTAATGATCTGTCCAATCTCCTGCGAGATCTGGACCAGATGATTAAAGCCATCCGACACATGGTTGACGGACTGATGGATGGTGCCTCATAGGAGACCAACTTCAGATTCAATTCCAATGTAGATACTAACTACAGTTACCAATTAGACAAAAAATAAGAAACAGGGACACGTCATTACACGCGTCCCTGTCTCTCTCGTTATACGGAAATATCTAATATACGATTATCTTGTAAAATTACAATTTCCAGTAAACTTGGTTTAATTACTGATGCCCTGCCTTCACCTTCAAATTATAGGCAGGAGTACACAACATTGCGCAAACGTCTCTGAATGTAAGGCTCTTGGCTATTAAGCAGATGCTGCGCATACATGACGGTGAGCCCGGAGTCGGGATCAATAATCGCCATGCATCCGGCAGCCCCGCTCCAGCCAAATTCGCCATGAGGGCTTAGTGAACCGCTCTCCGACTTGGATATATGCGTACGGACACCGAGTCCAAAACCATATCCGGCCATATGATCCCAAGAGTAATCAGGGCGAGTCATCTCATTCAGATGATCTGTCCGCATTAATTCCACGGATACCTGCGACAAAATTCGAACACCTTCAGGACTGGTACCACGACCAGTGAGTGCG
This sequence comes from Paenibacillus sp. FW104-T2, assembly GCF_058789975.1. Taxonomy (NCBI): domain Bacteria; kingdom Bacillati; phylum Bacillota; class Bacilli; order Caryophanales; family Paenibacillaceae; genus Paenibacillus; species Paenibacillus sp. FW104-T2. The sequence goes on from NZ_JBYTCE010000014.1 coordinate 145,811, forward strand.
TTCAGGAACAATGCATAATCGCGTACGGTAGATAACAGTCCTGCACCCCCGCTCTCCAATTCCGAACCAACACGGAACCCGTTACCGTCCATTCGAATGGCTTTTTCGAGTTCATCATTGTATGCGTATTGCGGAATCAGACGTGACTGCTGCTCGTCGTTCAGATCAAAAGCTGTGTCGTTCATGCCTAGTGGTCCGGTGACTTCTTCCTGCAGATATGTCCCGAAACGTCTGCCGCTTACCACCTCAATTAATGCTCCCAGCACATCGTGACACATGCTATAGTTCCAATGCGTGCCTGGCTCAAACAGAAGCGGTTCCTTCGCGAGCGCTTTCGCAAACTCGCGAGTTGGCAGTTTTCCATCGGTGCTCTGCACGGCTTCCTTGATAGATGGCGCACCAACGTCATACGAGAAGCCCGCGGTCATAGTAAACAAATCTCGCACGGTAATTGCTCGTGTGGCTTTCTCCAATCTGACCTCACCATTCGGCATGATTTTCTTCACATTCATCTCTGCAAACTCCGGCAGATAGTCGGACACTGGATCACTGAGCAGCATATGCCCTCTTTCTACAAGTTGAAGTGCTGCAACGCAGGTCATGATTTTGGTCATGGAATAGAGATTGAAGATAGCCCCATCGGTAATTGGGGTGTTCTCCTCCAGATTAGCGTAACCATTACGATAGTGGAAAACAGTATCATTTTGATGGATGACCATCACCTCAGCCCATGGAATTCTCCAGGATGTGATGCGATCAATAAATGAAGCAAGCGGTTTAAAGTCCATGTTTATCCGTCCTTCTATGTAGAATCTTTTATCATTGCACACTGTGAACCATGGTCACGCCACGAATCACATATTACTACTATACGACCATTTGTAAGCGTTGACTACCATCCGAAATAACTTGTTCCACAAAAACAAAAAAAGCCGCTAAACTAGCGGCTTGAAGGTAACATGCATATCTCTAACTACAACTAACTTAGTCTTAAACTCAATCTCATGCTGCAATTCTGAAGTTGGAGCTACAACGACAATATTTCAATATACCCTTCTGTTCCATGCACACGAATTCGCTGCCCGTCTTTTATACGATTCGTTGCATTCTCCACGCCAACCACCGCTGGCAAGCCGTACTCACGTGCAATAACGGCTCCATGGGTCATCAGTCCACCTACTTCGGTGACTAGCCCTTTGATGGACACAAATAGTGGTGTCCAGCTAGGGTCTGTAAAAGCAGTAACGAGAATATCTCCATCTTCCAGCTCAGCTTCCTCCATGTCCAGAATCACACGTGCACGCCCTTCGATAACACCGGAAGAGACAGCGAGACCCACTAATGCTTCGGCTGGGAGGTTATCTCTTTTATACTTACCTGTAATGATTTCGCCATCTGACGTGATCACACGTGGAGGAGTCAATTTTTCATATAGTTTATATTCGTCTTTTCGCCTGCGGATCATCTGATTATCCACTTTACGGTTACTCACCACTTCACGAAGTTCTTCAAAAGTAAGATCATATATATCTTCTTTTTCCTGCAAAACCCCCGCTTGAACTAGTCGCTCAGCTTCCTTGAGCAAAGCTTGCTTATAAATGAAGTAACGATGAACCATGCCGTATTTGGGGTACTCTCTGTACCCACTCAAATTACGAATGATGTCGATCTTTTCTTTTGTTTCTAGTGCTTTCTGCTCTCCATCAGGCAGCCGCTTCAATCGCCTTAATAATTCCTCTTCTTTTCTCAAAGCCTCCTGTCGCCCTTGCTCAAACTTGCGGCTCCCTTCATTCGGTTTAAAGTTTTTGATATTACCCAGAATCAGGGGAACAAGTGTCAAAGGTTTTTCAATCCAGCGAGTTCGGGTTAGATCAATCTCTCCGGCACAGCGCATTCCATATCGCTCTAGATACGCAATGATCGCTTCTTGTACTTCCTGGCCACCAGTGAATTGAACAAGCTCATCCAGGAATTGATCCTCTTGTACATGTTGTAAGTATTGAACGACCTCAGGAAAAGGACGAATCACATCTGCGACGTCCAATAACGCGAGCCCCATTTCGGAAGTGATATTGTTTGGAACAGACTGGGAGATTGCATCTGCTGCGTTTTTTTCACCTAACCATTCATTCATTTTGTCATTTAGCCAGAACGAAGCGTTCATACCCGTTGTTATTACAGCTGAACTTCGCGGGTCAAATAATATCTTCCTAAGTTCCTGGATATCTTCCTGAATAAAATCAATCAAGTCAGATCCTGATTTTGTTTGAATCTTTTGTTTCAATTCTTCTATAGATGCTTCATTGTTCTTGATCAAATCCGCAACGATGGACGGATCTTGTTCATCGACTGGTGTTTGAGTGCCTGCTGGAGGCAAACCTCTATTACCTTTATCGGAATTCTCTACGGGATTGTCGTTCGGTATTGATTTCACAAAATCTCCTCGCTCAATTACCGTCATTAAAGCGTCTTTGATAAGCGGATCGGATTTGCCAAGGGCATTCACTATATTTTCTCGGCTAACAGGTGAGGCTAGCATAGGCGTTACATCCACGAACAACCTCCCGCCCGCTACACGCATGGGTGCAGGTGTCGTCATGAGATAAAATGACAGTCCCAGTGGTTTGATGGGATCGGTCATCATTTGTTGATGGGCAACAGAAACATACACATGATTTTCTTGATCATTCACTTCAGGGATCGGAAATAACGTTGTAATTGGTCGGCTCTGGACAATGTAGAACGTGCCATCGGACAAGCACCACTCAATATCCTGCGGGCAACCAAAGTAAGCTTCAATCTGTCTTCCTATCCGAGCTAACTCCAAAATGTGAAGATCCGTGAGTGTTTGAGCTTTTTGCTGATCAGAATGAATTGTCCGCGTCTCAGTCCCGCCTTCTTTTTGAGCATAGATTGCGAGTTTTTTAGTTGCAATTCTTTTCTCGACAATTTCTTCTTCTCGTACCTTATAACAATCCGCAGATACCAAGCCAGAAACCAGTGCTTCTCCCAAACCATAGCTGGCATCGATCGATAAGAGTTTTCGGCTGGACGTCATGGGATCGGCAGTAAATAGAATTCCTGAAGCCGTTGGGAAAATCATCTTCTGAATAATAACAGCCAAGTATACCTGGCTATGATCGAATCCGTTCTGCATACGGTAGATTACAGCACGATCCGTGAAAAGGGACGCCCAACATTTGCGAATATGCTCCAGTATGGCTACCTTGCCGATGATGTTCAAATAAGTATCCTGCTGACCTGCAAAAGAAGCATGTGGCAAATCCTCGGCAGTTGCACTGGAACGCACCGCATATGCATGTTCATCTCCATACTGGCTGAGGTAGCGGCTTACTGCCTCGACAACCTCGTAAGGAATTTCTGAATTCATAATGGTCTGCCGAATCTCTCTGCTGATTTCACCAATTTGATCCCGTTCTTCTACATGAAGCATCGTTAGTCGACTGAGCAAAGCGTGGTATGTTCTGTTCTGTTCCATGGCTTGCTGGAATCCCAACGTTGTAACGCAGAATCCGTCTGGAACTTGAATCCCTTCGCTCTTGGATAATTCTCCTAGATTCAAACCCTTCCCACCCACAAGCCAAAGCTGTGTCTTTTCGATCTCCTGGAAACTGAGAACCATAGAACTCATTCAACATCTCTCCTAATCATCAAATTGAGAAAAAAATCCTTTGACAAGATTTTAGCGGCATGCTAAAATAAAAATATAAGATAGACTTTCTATGCTCATATACATAAAGTTACTCGTGAACTGATCATACAATCGTGTTAATTGATATGCAATAATTAAAAAAGGACCTGACTAAATGTCTGGTCCTTTTTTGGGTATTTCGTTCAATTTATCCAGGTGTAATGGGTTATAACGATTAGATCCCTTGCCCTTGTCTTACTTATCTTTTTTTAGAACGATGACTTTATACTTGAACAACAGTGTCACGCCCACATTCATCACTACGTGAACAATTACAGGAACCATTAAATTATTGGTTGACCCATACAATGAGCCAAATAAAAGGCTTGGTATCACTATATTGAGCAGCATGATGGGCGTTTTAAAATAGGAAAAGTGAAAAGCTACAAACAAGGCTGATGAAGCAATAATTGCGACCCACTTCTCATCAAATACGACATATAACAAATTCTGGATGATTCCCCTAAACAGCAGCTCTTCAAAGAGACCTGCCAAACTCATAAAAATAAAAATGTAACAAAGGGGCTGATTGGCATACTCCTTATTGGACTCGTGAATATACTTCTCAGGTACCAGATACGTCATCAAAACACCAAATAAGATCAGGCCAAGCGAGCATCCTAGGACAAGAAGGATCATAAGCAAAGGTTTCTCAAAAGCTAACAGACGCTGCATGGAGACCATATCCATATGAACGAATACAAATAGTGCCGCAGAGCACATGAACAACAAGGATACATAACCTATAGCTACATCTTTCAGTCGAGGTACTGCCGGTTTATTATATACTTGTAATTGTTCCGGCTTCTTCATTTCCTTCCCCACTCTGACCCTTTTACATTTGACCCATTTGTCTTACGATCCGCGGATAACATTAATTCGTCTATGAATGAACGAAGTGTACTGGTTAGGAAGGAATCTTTCCGGTGAATGAATACAGTTGAGACCTCATTATACGTTTGAGAAACAGGATATGCGTGCACTTTGCCTTCCTCAATCAGGTGACTTACAGAAGATTTGGGAGCAATTGTGATCCCGATCCCTGCGGTAACACTTCCGATTATCGTTTCAAATGTGCCAAACTGCATTATCTTTCTAGGAACAATGCCTTCTTCCCTTAACCAGCCTTCTAACCTCTCACGATAGCTGCACCCTTTGTTAAATAACAATAGCGGTGTGTTCGTGACATCTTCAATTGTAAATGAACTGCTCTTGGTAACAAGAATGAGTTCCTCCCGAAAAATCTCACTCGCCTCAATCAAAGGATGATTGATCGGTCCGGTAACAAAAGCCCCATCCAATTTAAAATTCATCACATCCTGAAGCAATTGTTCACTCACACCTACATTCAAGGAGAAATCCACATTGGGGTACTTCTCAACATAGTTGGATAGTATACCAGGCAAGCTGATCATCGTTTCTACGATTCCAATGTTAAGAATACCTGAAGGGGCATCCGCGCTCTGAAAAGTACGTTTCATCTCATCAAACTTGGCCAATATTTCTTCCGCGTATATCAGCAGCCGTTTACCTTCCGCGTTTAGAATCATTCCTCGTTTATGCCTGGTGAACAACATGGTCTTTAATTCTTTTTCAAGCTGTTTGATTCTTGCGGTTACATTGGACTGAACATAACTTAACTCAACAGCAGCCTGGCTCACGCTTCCCCGCTCCGCAACAGTTTTAAAAATCCTCAAGTCATTTAATTCCAATTTGCTCGTTCCCCCATGTATATGATCATGCAGTTAACCATCTATCTTATCTATCTCGTTCACCTATCATTTTAAATGATGATAAGTACGATTTTCAATCATTTTACTCTCCACTTTTTATATCATATGATTCAGTGGATTAAATTGGACACCAATGTTGATGGAGTTGTCAAAATGAACAGAAAGAACGTTAGTCTGGGCACTGGTCTGTGCCTGATTGCCAGCATGTCTTGGGGTGCCATGTTCCCCGTAGCGCACAGCGCATTACAATTCATGGATCCACTGTATTTTTCGTTTTTCCGCTATTTCTTCGTGACGGTTGTACTTGTGATATTACTTGTCTTCAAGGAAGGAAAATCCGCATTCCGGTTGGAGGGAAAAGGAGGAATACTCCTTTTTTATGGAACGATGGGCTTCACGCTGTATAACTTCATGATTTTTTCCGGACAGGACTTGATGGGCGATTCAGGTACAATTATTGCCTCTATTATGGAAGCACTTATGCCCATGATTACCATTGTCATCCTATGGTTCAGAACAAAAATCAAACCCGCACGATTCATGATGATCAGTATCCTGATTGCTCTAACAGGTGCTTTACTCGTCATTACCAATGGGAGTCTTACCTTTTTTGCAATGGCCGCTGAACACCTTGTCCCTGTTCTCTTTATATTTATTGGAGCGGTAGGTTGGGTTCTGTATTCACTGGGAGGAAGTCAGTTCGGTGAATGGTCTGTTCTGCGATATTCTGCATTAACTTGCTTGCTGGGGACGGTTGTTTCCTTCTTTATTGTTGCGTTAGGTTCCTTGTTCGGTTTACTGCAGACGCCTGATTGGCATACGCTGTCTTCTGTTAAGTATCAAATGACGTTCATGGTTATTTTTCCTGGTCTCATAGCTTTGCTGAGCTGGAATGCAGGAATCAAAATGCTCTCCACCGTAAACGGGATCCTATTTATGAGTGTGGTTCCGGTAACGACCTTTGTACTCATGGCCTTACAAGGCTACAAAATCAGTATGAATGAATTCTACGGTGCACTACTTGTTATTTTGCCTTGATTCAGAACAATTACTATCAGCGAAAATCCTTAAGGAGCCTGGACCTAGCTGAAAATGGAGCACTAAAGAAAGCCTTATAAAAGACAATATCAAACCTACCCTCCCCACCTAAGCGGCTTGATTCGGTTATTCAGTGAACAATTCGGAAATAATTCTCTCATACCGCTTATAGGAAGGAAGAACTTCATGAATTTTAACTCTCAATCAGAGAAAGACGCTTATTTAAAAGAACTGGGTGCCTTATTTATCCCTTTGGACGAGATGGAGAATCTGGACCGAATGGTTGATGCGATCGGGGATGCAGATATTGTGCTCCTTGGGGAATCAAGTCATGGGACAGCCGACTTCTATCGATACAGGGCTGAACTTTCGAAAAAGCTGATTACAAGTAAGGGATTTAACATCATCGGTGTTGAAGGAGATTGGCCCGCTGCTTATCGGTTGAATCGGTATATAAAAGGAGCACCGGGTGTCGATTCTTCGGCAGCAGACGCACTGGGTGATTTTACTCGCTGGCCGACTTGGATGTGGGCGAATACAGAAATTCGTGATTTTGCAGAATGGCTGAAAGAACATAATGCAGCGAATCGGGATGGACACAGTGAACGTTCGAAGGTCGGATTTTACGGGATCGATATGTACTCCTTATGGGAATCGATGGAGGCCATTATTGGGTATTTGGAGAAAACCAAATCTCCTCAATTGGAACAGGCCCGCCGCACCTATGCCTGCTTCGATCCATACAACAAGGATCATCAGAGTTATGGTATTGCAGCAGGGTTACTCTCCGAGAGCTGTGAGAATGAAGTGGTTGAACTGTTGAAGCAGATGCAGCAACGGCGCATGGCGCACCCGGGTAGTGAAGAAGAATTGAACGCAGAGGTCAACATGCTGGTAACTTCCAGCTCAGAAGCCTATTATCGAACGATGGTCCGCGGTGGCCCGGATTCCTGGAATGTACGCGACAGGCATATGGTGGAATCACTGAAGCGTATCATGTCCTATTACGGGTCCTCTGCCAAGGCCATTGTCTGGGAGCATAATACACACATTGGAGATGCGCGAGCAACAGACATGCTGGAAGATGGGATGGTGAATGTTGGTCAGCTGCTGCGTGAGGATGCACAACATCAGGTGTTTGCCGTTGGCTTCGGAACCTATAAAGGAGAAGTCCTTGCAGGAAGAGCCTGGGGAGATCCTGTTGAGAAAATGGTCGTTCCACCCGGGCAGCCGGGAAGCTGGGAGGATTACATGCATCAGGCAGGAGGTGGCCGTAATGGTATGGTCATGCTCTCCGAAGCGTCCTCGTTACTGCATAAAGTCATTGGTCACCGCGCCATCGGTGTGGTATATGATCCGAAGCTTGAACGCTACGGCAATTATGTACCTTCCAGCATGGCGGACCGTTATGATGCGTTTGTCCATATTGATCAATCAACCGCCCTTCAGCCACTCCCGATCCATAAGGCAGTTGCAACGGAGGCGCTTTTTTCGTCGTAACTCTGCTTGGATAAAGATCACATCTCAAAATAATATAAAAAGCGGCAGTCTCTGAATGCATTGATTCAATGATAGAGACTGCCGCAATGCTATTGAATTCTACTCGGGACCGTAAACCTCAAACTCCCAGATCGAATATCCGTATATGGTTGCCCGAACGGTTCCATACATTCGAACATACCGTGCTTGAACTTCGTCAAAGGTTATGGTCTCTATACCACCCTGACCTGTTGTGGTACTGTATACATCTCGCCAATTCCCCTCTTGACTCGGATCTTCGGTAACCTGTATTCGATAACTCTTGCCATAAGCAGTTTCCCAATACAACCTCACTTCATCTATCGTTTTAATCTCGCCTAAATCCACATATACCCAACCTGGGTCCACTCCCCGTTTTGAACCAAAGCGTGTAGTGAAATTCCCATCATTTACGTATGGGGCGGTATCTTCAACTCCATCACGAGATGAAGCCACTGCGGGACGATGAAGCGCCAAGTTGGTTCTGGGCAGTGGTTCCTCATCTTGAACTGGCCTGATTGTAATATCATCGTAATGTTCCTTGCTCAAAAAGTTCATCTCGTGAAGTGTAGTCGCCGGCTGGCTTGCTCCAGGCATATATATATTTTCAAAGGTCACATCCGTGATCTTGGCACCTTCCATGCCTTTCATTTTCGCAAAACTTTCGCCAGCGTCACGTACCGTAATATCCTTAATCTTGATATCACTGATGGGCCCAACACCGTTATTGCCAGCATTCACCGTAAATAGAGTCATCCAGGCACTATTGTCTTCGTTCTTCCCGCTAATGTCTTCCACATCCATGGATTCAAAGCGAACATCCCTCACCGTACCGGTGCCGTACTTATGATGGATGGCAAACCCGACTGCTGCTTTATAAACAACGCCATTGCGGAATACGATATTGGACTGATTCTGCATAACGCCTTGACCAACCTTATATCCATAGCACAACGTCCAAGCAATCGTGTCCTCGAATAGCACATTGCGAACAGGCTCAGGATTACCCGGCCATGGCACTCTTCCGGAAGCGATATCCGTATCCGATTTCCATGATTTTGTAGAGAAGGGATCATCAAGCGAGATACCAATGGCATTCTGTACAATGACATCTTGAGATTCACAAATATCGATACCATCGTTCTCCCCCATACCCAAACTGTTAAAGAGTTTTAAATTTCGGAAGACAAGATCATCTGAACGCACCGTAACCACGGCCCAGCCCGCTGACTCTCGGACGACAATGCCTTCCATCTCAAAATGGGTCGTATCGATCGGAACAACCAGGTTATTAATCATTCCTTTTCCGTTGGTACTTTTGTCATCATGCAGCGCTTGCCCATTGCCATCAATCGTACCTCGTCCATATATTTTAATGTTCTCGGATTGGAAGGCAGTAGAGATCCACCAGGTTACCGGTCGTCCCATCGAATCCTTGAACCAGTGCTCCGTATAATCTGAAGTTTTGCCCGTACCTACCAGGGTGGCTCCAGGTGCCATATAGATCGCCGTATTACTTTTTAAGACCAGGTTGCCAATCAAATAAGTTCCTGCAGGTACATAAACTATCCCTTGAGCCCCTCCGCCTTTTAAAGTTCCGTAATGGCTGGCATCTTCTATAGCCTGTTGAATGGCCTGGGTCCTTGCTGAAACTCCAGTGGCTGACGAACCTGAGGATGCCACATGATACGGCGCGGCTCCGATATTAAAGATCCCCTCCCCACTTGAAGCAGGCACATCCGTTTCGAGTGGATCTGCAGCGATGACCATGCGGGTCTTGCGATTATTCATCATTACGATAAGGTATTCGTCAGATTGAGTCGTGAAAGTGATGGTTCTCCCCTCGATCTTGTCCGCTTGGATTCCGAGTTTCTTCGGACTTATCGAATACTCATGCACCTTGTCCGTGTTCAGGATCGTTAATTCGTAAGTGACGGGGCCATCTGACATCGAAAAATGCGCATAGTCATAATCGCTGAACCCCTTCACAACAGGAACAGGCACTCCGTTTGCCTTAAGCGTGTAATTCACGGAACGTGCATACCGGACTGATGGCTCGTAGGTTGTAATTGTCGCTGAACTCCCCTGAAGATGCTGTTCTTCACTCTCCAATGCGTTAACGTGAGAATTCGAATAGGGTGTCAGCAGTAAAGCAAAAACTATAGTAAGAATAATGGTTGCACGAAAATGCGTTCTAACCCATGCCATTTCATATCGCCTCCAGTCATTTCATCACCTTAGAAAGCGCATACAATAATTCTTCAGCAAAATTATCCTTAGTTCTAATCATCCAGGAATACGAACCAATCTGGGAGTGGCAGAGAGTCCAAAGGGTACAAACGCATAACGCTCCTGGTAAATAGAAGTGTTCGGATCCAGATCCTTATCCGTCCATCCCGGCTTATCCTTAAAGCTGTCTGGGCCTACTTTGATTGGCTCCCCTTTAATATGATGATGTGGCCCGAGCAAGTTCCTGCAGCTTCCGGTCAGTTCGAGTTCGATGTGATTTTCTCCTGGTCTAAGAAATTCTGTGATATTGGAGACATACGGCTCCCATAAGAAAACACGAATCTCTACACCATTTATCCTTAACCTGGTGACTGTAGCATTTGGTTGTGAACCAAAATCCCAAAGCCAGGAATCTCCATCATCGAATTGTATTTGGATCGTCTGCGTAACTCTGATGCTTCCTGCGAAGAACGGTAAACCCTGACTTACCAAATCGTCTTCGAGCGAGCATATTTGCTGAGAATTGGCGAGTGTAAATGGTCCCTCCGTACATCTCACTCCATGTTCATGACCCACATAACCAGATTGGGAAATGACAGCAAAATCACCGATAATATATATGCTTTCAAGTTCCGTATCCAGTGTAAGCTTATTCGCTTCCGATTCAAATTGGTTTGCCCGAGCCATCGCCGCATACGTTTCAGGTTTATTCCAGAAGTACAGGCTGAACCTGATCTTGTTATGTCCTTTAACAAGGCATCCCCCGATATTTATCTTTTGGAAAGAGATATCCCTCCACCAACCATAGCTGGTTGATTCAACAACATCTATTTCATTCACAACAATTTGCAGTTTCTCCGGGTTTTCCACGACTAAATACATCTCTTGTCCGTCAGCAGGTTCGAATGAAAGGTTAATGCTGAATTCCAACTCGATATGAACGGAGGAACCGATCTGCAGCAGCTTTTCCTGAATAAAAATAAGGGGCATTTCCGAAGACCATTCCCCATTCTTCACGCGATACCTACAGGTATCCAGCGTGATGCTATTCACATCGATTTGCTCGATTTTCCACTGGTTATCCAGATGATAAATATAACTATTGCTTAGGTCCGTTTGAAGCAGATTTATTGGATCGGAGTGACTTTTCACATCATGCTGTGTAAGCAGGAACATATAGGACTGAACAGGATAGAGCGTCAATGCAACCCGCGTACCGCTATCAACCGTTCTTTGGTTCACTGATTTGAGGTCACCGCTTTCCAAATCAATAAGACAAAGTGTCCCCTTTTGATGAATGGTTAGTTCAATATCCGAATATGACTCGTCACCTGAATTCACCAAATAGTATAGGTAAGATTCGTCAAGCTTAAGTTTCTGGATGTTAACCATATCGGATGCAATAGGTTTTCCCCACCTGTCATGTATTGAGATGGACGGCGCAACCTGACCGGATATCATCTCGGCTATGGATAAACGGGTATTGGCGGGTTTTAGGGCAGTATGGATCAAACGATTGATATCTTCATTCTGTTCTCCATCAATCAACCGTGGGTAGGGTTCAAGTGCAATTAACATCCCCCCCTGGAGGATAAACTGATGAAGCAAATGGACTGTCCTGCTGCTTAATGTTACGCATGAAGGTATGACTACAACCGAGTAGCGGGCTTCCCCTACAACGAACTGTCCGCCATCAACATTTCCATGTCGCTCCAACATCCCTTCACTTCCGTAATCATGTTCAATGAACGATTGACACAACCAGCGAGACAGCTGCGCAAACGATTGATGATACGGCTCTATCCCTGCTGGATCTGAACCCTGTTGTTCTACCCAGGCGGTGCTGATGGGATGCAGCAGCAATACCTCCGCTTGCCTGGAGCCTTCGACCAGAAGCATCGATAACCGGGCAAAGTAATCGTTAAAGCGATGATAGTGTTCCCACCAAGGCTGCTGATAGAAGAGAGAAGGCGGATAATCCCGCTTTCGCAGACCTCTTAGCGAATATGCCTGTAGGTGCTGGCACATGAGATTCATTCCATGAACAAATTGCCACTCGCCGATTCGTTTCAGATCCCGAAAGCTGATATTCCACCCCGTACAGCCGTAACTTTCAGTGATGGCCTGTTTTTGGCCGAGTTGACGTACAACAGAGCTGACCTGCTTGGGAACCAGCGGATCTTCGCCAACAGATCGGCCCAGCCAGTCACACCCTGGAATATGCAAATACTCATAAAAGCAAAGAGGGTCGCCTACCGAGGTAACTTGACTCATAAGCGTTTGTTCGTCTACGACGTGACCAACAGACATCCACCCTCTCTCACCGCACCACGTACCCACCTGCTTCGCATAGGCTTCTGTGAACATCGTGGTAACGCAAGACCAATAATCATATCTCATTTTGCGACAGTTATCCGTATCCAGAATCAGTCCTGGAAGAGCTTCAAGAATCGAATAACCGTAACGGCTCTCGAAGACATCCGCTAGCTCCAGTGACCACGGAAGATCACCTCGACCAAACTGCGGTTCATCCGTGAATATGCCTTTGATTGCAGAAGTGTATTTTGGCCCCAGCCTTAGCCAGTAAGCATCGTAAATCATCTCAATAAATGTGCTCACCACATGCTTGCTTAGCGTATCAATATAATACGGATTGACCTCGTAATACACGCGGAAGTCAGGTCTGCGTGGATCATCTTGATCAAGGAGATGCAGCCGATCTTCAATCTGAATATAGCTGGCAATCGTCACTTTTTCTTCTTGATTAAAGGGTGCCCACTCATATGACAGACGCTTTTGCTGATAGGAATGACCGAGGGCAGGCAGCTTTCCGTCTGCGTAACCGCTGGGCCAGCCATTTTCATCATACAGCCACACCTCCATCCCAAGTTCTTGGCACTTCTCGATACAGAATTGGTTTAAATCCATCCACGCCTCACCCATGTATGGTACCGTTAATCCTCCTCGGGCGTGAATAAAAAAACCCCCAATACCTGCCTCATGCATTTCTTCGATCTGCCTTAATAGCTCGTGCTTATTTAGATCGTCATTCCATGACCAGAATGGTTTTGTTCGATAACGAGCAGGCGGATCCTTTAGCAGGTTCCATACTGTCATAGTTTATCCACCTCGTTTTAATCGTTTAGGCATAGCTTGATCAGATCATCGATATGTGCCGTGGCCAAACATTCCACCGTATCCGCCGAGCCGTAATAGATTTTCACTTCACCATCAGATTCAAGGATCATCCCGCCAGGAAAGATTACGTTATTCCTGAACCCTCCCTCGATCTCGTAACTTACTTCTGGCGCTATTAAGGGTTCCTTGGCCCTGCCAATGATTTTCTTCGGATTATTCAGGTCAAGCAGCATCAAGCCAGCCGTATATCTCTTCTTCCAGGATGATTCCCATCCATTCTTCCCCCTTGCTGGATCAATATCTACGGCATGGAATGTGGTAAGCCACCCATGCTTTGTCTTGATTGGTGGAGCGGCAGGGCCGATCTTGTCATTGGCAAAAGTAACGTCTTCAACAGCCAGCAGTAAGTCGGAATTGCCCCAATATTTCAAATCCGGAGATTCGGATATCCACATATCAAACCGGTCCATTCCTCCTCGGCTGTACACGGTGAATGGCCGTTCAAGTCTCACGTAGTTTCCACCGATTTTCTCGGGAAATAATACCATGTTGCGCAAATCCGGCGTGGATAGACTCAAAATTTCAAAGTTCTCGAAGTCGTCCGTAACAGCAACTCCACCGCGAATACCATGCTTCGTATCCACGGCGAAACACATATAACAACGACCGTCTAGCACCGTAAGTCTAGGGTCATATGCCCGAATGATCTCTTGATCGTACAGCTTAAAACAAGGTTTAGGCCGTACTTCCCAATGGATACCGTCTGTACTGAAAGCGACTCCAAGGTCGGTGGTATGATGTGGTTCAAGTGTCATCTGTTCGGTGGAGCCGTAATCGTTCCGAAACACCATCACATACGTCCCGTTGAATTTGGTTACGCCTGCATTAAATACAAGAGCAGTCGGGTATGGAACCCGGGATGCATCCAGAATCGGATTTTCCGGATAACGTTTAATGACAGAACTTGAGGTCAAATCTCCGATATGAATTGAATTCATGGCATATGCCTCCTGGTTGGATCGATTCCTGCTAGCCCTTCAAGGAACCGGCGGTCATTTGCATAAAAGATTTGTTAGCAAAAATATACGCGATTAGAATCGGCAGAATAGAGAGGCACGCCCCAGCCATCATGAAATGTGTCTGTGAAGCGGCGGCGACCCCGTATTTCAGATTGGCCAAACCGACGGTCAACGTCTGCAATTCAGGTTTGCTAAGCGTAAACACAAACGGGAGCAGATACTCGTTCCACGCCCCTCGGAAGGCAAACAACGCGCAGACACCAAGCCCTGGCGTAAGCAAGGGAATGATGATTCTCCAAAATGTCCTTCCCGGTGAGCAGCCGTCGATTCGAGCCGCTTCGTCCAACTCCCTGGGGATCCCGTTCATAAAACTTAGCAGGATAAAAAAGGCTGAAGCATGGGCGCTGATCAGAATCAGAATGACTCCCCACAGTGAGTCATGTAGATGAAGCTTAACCATAAGGTCAAATTGAGGTCGAAGCACGACAGCTCCAATGGCCACAAACATCGTAAATGCCTGAAGGCTGACGTAGATCTTTTTACCGATAAAATCCATGCGGTTCACGACATACGCTGCCATGGAAGCCACGAGCAATGTCCCAAGAGTCGAGGCACTGGCAACGAAGAGGCTATTCAGCGTATAGGTTGAAAAATTCGCCTGTTTCCATGCTTCAAGATAGTTGGAAAACTGCCAATCAGCCGGCAGAAATGTGGCCCCGGCCGTCAGCTCGGCATTGGTTTTGAAAGAACCGAGAAAGGTGATTGCCACAGGGAACAGGGTCAGGAATGCAACGACAATCAGAAACGTCCATAGTGCGGTATTCCAGGCGATTTTCATGAACGTTCCTCCTTAATCGTTCTGACTCATTCTACGAGAGCCGTAGAAATAAAGTATTGTAATCACGCCGACAATCAAGGCCGTAACAAAGGCGGCGGCGCTCCCATACCCAAACTCCTGAATTTGCGTCGCCGCGGCCCCGCCAGCCGGCGGGAAAAATAATTTGTACACGTAGAGGAACATGACATTCGTTTTCCCGATCGGACCTCCATCGGTCATGACCATGATGTTTTCATAACCTTTGAGTGCATTAATGATGGCGAGCATGATAATCATCTGCATGACAGGACCGAGCATTGGAATAGTGATGTATCTGAACTGCTGGAATTTGTTAGCTCCATCCAGTGCAGAGCTCTCGTACACATCTTGAGGAATGTTTTGGAGACCCGCCAGAAATAAAAGCATGTAATTTCCAACCGCTCCCCATACCGCCACTAGAATAACGGTCAGCATCGCATAATCCACGCCGAGCCAGTCGATGGCATTTTGAATAAAAAGATACTTCATTAGAAATTGATTCAGAATGCCATTATACGAGTTGAAGATTGTAAAAAAGACGACTGCCATGACCGCCGTACTTATAATCGTCGGCATGAAGAAAATGGCTCTAAGCAGATTCTTTCCTTTAATATTCCAGTTCAGAATCACTGCCAGGATCAAGGCAAGCGGAATCGATAGCAGAAGTTTGCCTCCGGCATAAATAAACGTATTGGTAACGGACTCCCAGAACTGCTGATCTCCCATAATGCGTTTGAAGTTGGCCAAACCTACAAATCGCTCCGTGCCAAATCCTTTGTAGTCATAGAACATATATCTCAGAGCCCATGCCATCGGGTAAATGCCTAAAACCATGGTCAGAATAAAGCTAGGCAAAAGAAAACTGTATGAGAAGGCAGCATTCTTCGCTTTATTCATTTCCTCTCAACTCCCTGTATTTCTTCGCTTTTTTTAAAGGTAAGGATGGTATAAGTACCATCCCCGGTCTGCTTCTACTTCGCATATTGCCCCGCAAGATCAAGCGGATTAAAATCTGCTATTGGTTCCGCCTTCACATCCCCGCTTGCGATGGCAGCATCCAATGCGGCGTTATAACGAGTGTTCAAATCGCTAATGATGGAATCCAGATCGCCACCACTCAGCATATAACTGAAAAACGCATCATCCGACTTCATGCCTTGAACTGCTACAGACGGATATACTGGCCAGACACCGTCGTATTGGTTTGGAAGGAATCCGTCAATCCCTTTCACTTCCGGCTTGGCGGCGACCGCACTAACGGAAGGAACCATGGATATGCCAAATCCTTTTTCCTGGTACTGTTTCAGGATGGATTCGTCGTACATGTACGTGAGAAATTTCCATGCAGCTTCTTTATGTTCAGACTGAGAGCTAATGGCCAACCACTGCCCACCCAAGAAACCAGATGCGCCATTGAATTGTCCATTAATGGATGGTACTGGTGCTGCGGCCCAGTCAATCTTCGCCGGGAATTGCGATTGGTAAACTCCTGCCTCTGCGGAAAAGGATAAATACATGCCAATTTTACCTTCTGCGAATTGTGCGCGCAGTGGATCAATATCCAGCGACTCAACACCCGGCAGCATGCTGCCATCATCTTTGATTTTTTTGAAAGCCTCTATAATGGGCTTAAAACTACTAAAATCGTAGCGTGCGGTCTTAAAATCATATCCAAACCCTCCGTACCCGCTAACCTCTGCGATTACTCGCGCGGAGCGCCCAAATGCACTCGAAGGACTCTTGAAATTCTGAGCGAATCCATAGGCTCCGCTGGCCTTCCCCACTTCGGTTATTTTCTTAGCTGTTTCGACCAGCTCCTCCAAAGTGGTGGGTGGTTGCTTAATGCCTGCTTTGTCAAAAAGTTCTTTGTTATAGATCAATCGCATCGTCGTACCATAGTTAGGCAGGCTATAGCGTTTACCTTCAAAGCTGTTCAAGTCCTCCATGACCGGGAACTTCTCCTTCATCTCGTCCGTCAAAAACTCATCAATGGGGGCAAGAAATCCTTTTTTATAGAACGTCTGGATGGTATTTTCCTTCACACGGATAATATCCGGCGGCTCTGAGGTCTGGTAGGACATATCCAGTGCCTGATCGAAATCGTCTCCCTTGATGACCAGCTCAACCTCGATGTTGTCTTTGTTCGTTTGGTTGAATGTATTAATCGTTTCTTTGACATACTCGGAATCATGGCGATCTCCCGTCCAGTATGTGATTTTTGTCTTGGCATCCGCTTCTGTTCCCGATCCTTGTTCCGAAGGCTTGGGGCTGCTGCAAGCTGCCAAACTCCCTGTAAGCACCAAAAACATCGCCGAGATGAGAAATTTTTTGCTTATTTTCATCTACCTAACCTCCTCATCATATCTGCAATCTCGTTCTTTCTCCTTTAGTATAGGGGGTGTACTTCACTTACATAATGCGGGTAACCACACATCAAGGGCAGGTTTCTTCATCAATGTGCCATCATTCAAAAAAATAAGCCCTGCATCCAAATATCATTCGGAAACAAGGCTTAATCTATAATGAGCAACTCTAGACCAGATCGGCAGGCGTACTGATTTTCCCAGTACTATATAGCTTGAACTCGGACGGAGTCATATTAGTATGCTTCTTAAACATTTCACTGAAATAACGGCGATGCTCGTAACCAAGGCTTTGAGCGATCTCCTGAACCTGATAATCGTCGATCAGCATCTCTTTGGCCCTCTCCATCCGCTGGTGAACAACGAATTGTTGAAAGGATATATTCAGTACTTTTTTGAATAGATTCGAAAAATATCCGGGGCTGATATTAAACTCCTTGGCACAAACATCAAGGGATAAGTTCGTATGCAGATGTGTACATATATATTCTTTTGCCTGATAGATCAGTTTCGTGGATTCGTCGGATCGTTCATGTTCAATCCATGAACAAGCTTCATTGCATATTCCCTTTACCGTCTCCCTCATCAATTGAAATGAAACATGACCTGAACGCCTTACTGCATTCCATTGATCTTCAAGCTTTTTTACCCGAACCGGTGGAAAGTGCTCCGACATCACCCTACAGATTTTGGAGGATAGCTCATAGCATATGTTTTCGACTTGCTGTGGTTTCGGGAGGGGATCCCGCTGTAATAGATCATTAAAAATCTGCTCCAATATGAGCCGGCACTTTTCCCGGTGCCCGGAACGCAAGGAGAATAGCAATTCCTGTTCCGTCGAAACCGTATAATTCAAGAGCGTTTTCTCATCCTCCGAGGTGCTTATATAACTATTCATACCATGGGTATAGAATTGATACTCCAGTACATTTAAGGCCTTTTGGTACGAATCAGGCAGTTCATCAATCGTATCCACACAGGTTCCAACCCCAATGGAAATCGTTGAATGCGTGAATTGGTACATGTTTGTTCGGCACGCTTCCGATATCCGTTCAGCCAGCTCGATGTCCCTGCAATTGATAAGACATACAAAACGGTTTAATGCCTCGCCAAAAACGACACCACGAGTGAAACCTCGAATCGTTTCCTCCAGAACATTTCGCAGACTGAAGCGAATGAGCTCCACTTCCCGCGCAGGCTGCTGTTTATATTTGTCCATGAAACGATCCAATTCCACGATAAAGAGATTGAAGTCCCTAGAATCAAGCTGAATGCCGAGAGTTTGCCATCGGAGATAGGCAGTCGTTGCATTAGTTCGATGATGAATCAGGAGAGACAGGTGCTCTTGTTGCAGAGCGGGCAGGCTTTGCATCATATTTTGCTTCAGTTCCAACACTTTGCTATGTTCCTGCCATTCCTCCAAATAAGCCTTCTTCGCCTTTAATACGATTTGGACAATCTCGTCGATCGAGAATGGCTTCTTCACGAAGTCAAATGCACCTAAACGAATGGCCTGTCTCGTAAATGAAAAATCCGTATATGCACTTAGGATAACGATCTTGGTGGAAGGAGACTTTTCGAGGATTTCTTGAGTCATGGCTAGACCATCCTTTTTGGGCATACGGATATCGGTTAGCACAATTTCGGGCCTCTTTTCCTGCACAAGGCGAATACCTTCCTCACCATCCAGTGCTGTACCAACCACCTCAATGTGATGCTCCTCCCAAGAGGGCTTTCGTGCGATCATATCGACCACGCTTCGAATGTCATCGATGATGCAGAGCTTTATCATTTGCTGTTCAAGGATCATGCTTCTACCTCCCCTTCTAGAATGGGCATCCATATTTCCGTTCTTGATCCTTTTCCAGGAAGACTGGTCAGTTTAATTCCGGCTTTTTCTCCATAAAAAAGGTTGAGTCGGTTCACAATGTTGTTCAGGGCATACCCTTTGTTGGTGATACGAGGTTCCCGCATCCGCCTGTCTACTTGCTCAACATCCATCCCTGTTCCGTTATCCTCTATGATTAGATGTAATAAGCGATCCTGGAGAGTGACATGCATTTGAATCCGGCCACCTGAGCTTATATCCTTAAAGCCATGTTGAATGCTGTTTTCAACAATGGGTTGCAGCAAAATTTTCGGCAAGAGTGACGTTAATAGCGAATCGTGAGTCACCGTAACTTCAAAATCGAACATCCCCTCGTAGCATTTTTGCTGAAGGAGGCAGTATTGTTTCACATGAAGCAGTTCTTCCTCAAGTGTATTCCAGTCTTTCCCACCGCTTAAACCTAACTGGAACATTTGGGACAAGGACATAATCATCTCGCTGACCTCATCATTTTCACCTAATATGGATTTGCAATATATGGTGTTAAGGGTGTTGTATAAAAAGTGAGGTTCCATCTGCGCGGTAAACGCTCGCATCTCTGCCTTCCTTTTCCCGGATTCACTGAGTCTGACATCATCGATGAGACGATTGATCTCATCCAGCATTCGGTTAAATTGGTAACCCACTTGAGCTACTTCATCAGTAGAACGGCTATTGAAGCGGACATTTAAGCGATTATCTTCTACCTCCTTCATGAGGCGCTGCAGCTTATAGAGTGGGTTTAACAGGAGTGCAGTCAATCGGGTGGATAAAAACCAGGTAAGAAGTAAAAAGAAAAGCATAATGAAAAAGGTGGTTCGCTTGACATTATTCATTTGCTCAAGCAGTTTATCCTTTTGCTGAATACCGAACAAACTCCAGTCATCCATAATGGAAGAACGGGTATAGTTCACCAGATAATCGGTATTGTCGAATGCATGAAAAAAGGAACCTTGTACGTCTTCAGATAAATTCATCAAAAGCATGCTGTCCTTCATCAGATTATGGCTGGAGGACCAAGCAGTCCGAATTACTTCCTCACCTTTTGCATCAATGACAAAATAGTCACTGTCATCATTCAAGGAATGTTTGTTCACCGTACCAATCAATCCGCTCTCGTTCACGTTTACGACGATAAACACATTCGTATTGGAATTGTTATCTAGTGTTCCCTTCGTCACAAAGGATAGTGCGCGACTGTTTCCGGTAAAAAACTTGTCAATGTGCCCCTTAATCCATATCCCCCCGTAGTTTTCCTTTACATCGTAATACATGCTGGACTCATAGAAGGATTGGTTTTGCGTACGCCGCTGCGCTATTGGGTAAAAGTCTCCGATAGGTGTAGCAATGAGGATGCTGTCGATTAAAGGTTCATTAAAGGAGACTTGTGAGAATACATACTGAAGTTCGGACAAGTGAACATAATAGTTCGATATATCGTTGCTCTGTACATCCAGCATCATGTCCTTAAAGGCGTAACTGAACATAAGAGAACGGACCGAATCGGAGATTCCCGACAGCTTATCGTCCAAGATCTGGTTCGTTTTGTTTACCGTCTCTTGGCTGGATTCAAATGCGTTCTTTTGAATTTCTTTGGAAGCAATCCAATATGTCGTCATGCCAACTGAACCTATTGCAAGCGTTATCATAATTATGAAGGCGAATCGAACTCTTTGTTTAAATGAGATGCCGTGAAGCCACCGACTGAACGTTCCGGGTTCGAATTGAATTCGTTTAATCAAACTTCATCAACCTCTCCTGATCTACAAGACTTACCTTTCACCTTAAACTAATCGTTGCGAAAATATTGTACAATAGAATGCCATTTTAGCAACAGGTAAGTTTCCTCCAGAGCAACTTGGCCCCATGAACCTGCCATACAGCTAAAAACCTCCCAACTTAGGATTTTTTTTGTTTGTACATGGTCAATCATTCGAACCATTACCTCAAAATTAAAAAAAGTCGCAGAAATCGCGACTTGGTCATCCTACTCTGCTTAACTATGACGAAAAAATCTCTAATAACATAAAATGCGTGTTTCCTGTCTCTTGAAAAAACGTTGTGACAGCATATTGCCATCATCAATCATCATTTGTAGCTTTCTTCAAGCAGACAACAGCTTTTCCGTTTACCCGGCCTTCTCCCAGGTCACGAAGGGCCTGAGATGTTTCACTTAAAGTATATTCCCGACCAATACGAGGAGTAACCTGGCCTGATTCAACAAGCTCCTTCCAGATCATCTGGTCTCCATGGTTCGGTTTATGGATAAGAAGGCT
Organism: Paenibacillus sp. FW104-T2; assembly: GCF_058789975.1. Classification (NCBI taxonomy): domain Bacteria; kingdom Bacillati; phylum Bacillota; class Bacilli; order Caryophanales; family Paenibacillaceae; genus Paenibacillus; species Paenibacillus sp. FW104-T2. Next base: position 167,560 of record NZ_JBYTCE010000014.1, read on the forward strand.
TAATTTCTTCTTTTCCAGCCAAGAAACGAATGGACTCCCTACTAAGTTCAGCAAAATGTGCGGCATCAGTCCCCCGATCATGACATAGGTGCCTCCCTTCACTAACGCCCGCTTTAGTGCGAACGCAGAACGGTTGCCGACGACATCAAGAATCAGATTATAGCTTGGTCCGCTTGCCGCGAAGTCTTCTTTGGTATAATCCAGCACATGATCGGCACCTATTTCAAGCAGCATATCCAGTTTCTCACCACGATCAACCGCGGTCACTTCTGCTCCCTGCAATTTGGCATATTGAATGGCAAACGTCCCAACTCCGCCCCCTGCACCATTAATCAGAACATGTTCTCCCTTTTGCAGATTCCCCTGATTTCTCAGTCCTTGCAGAGCCAGAACGGCTGCCTGTGGAATGGATGCTGCTTGTACATGTGTGATCCCCGCTGGCTTGGGAGTCAGCGCCTCCTCATTCGCACACACATACTCCGCGAATCCGCCCCAGCCGCAGCCGGACAGATCTCCGAAAACTTCGTCACCTGGTTTGAATCGTTTGGCACCCGATCCCACCGAGATCACTCTCCCTGCGATGTCTGCACCGAGAATTCGGTAACGCGGGTGACGAAAGGCACCTATCCGGTTAACAAACGGTTTCCCGCGAAGGAGATCCCAATCCCAGGAATTAACCGAAGTCGCATGGACTTCAATTAATACTTCGTTGTTCTTGGGTTCCGGAATGTCTACCTTTTCTACTCGCAGGACCTCTGGCGTTCCGTAGGTATCATAGACCACCGCATTCATTACTGTCGCGTTCAACTTTTCGGATATTCCGGTGTCAGTTAACCTCATTCCACACATGGGCATTCTCCATTCAATAGAGATATCTTAGGCCTTCAAACAACTGATACGCTCAGAAAAATTTGTAGTTTCATTTTGAGGATGAAGGAGCCGATTTTATTTATAGAATAGAATTGAACCGTTTAGAACAGCTATTCCAGCCAGCTTGACTAGAACGAGCAAAATGAAGTAATTGGCTTTTTGAAATTTATGAAATCAATAATCGGGATACCATCGTTTCTGATCAATTCTTGACCGAAATTCAGGTGAGAGTCACATCCGAATAAAATTATGTTGAAGAAACAAATAAGCCGATCCAATAATGGATCGGCTTATTTGCGGGTTTCATCCGTTAAGCACGCTTGTTCTCAACAGATTTCATGCGGTTTTGATCGTCATCCTGCCGGTCATGACTGAATTCTTGCCCGGCTTCTACTTCGCCTTGACCTGAAACGCTTCGGGCAAAATTGGTGAACTGCCTTTTATGCTCATCCAGCTCGTGTTTTTGTTTAAGAAGTTCTTGTGGATCCTGATTCGTCATCTGCTAACCCTCCTACAAAATCAAAATGATCTCCACATTATGAGTTTTGCTGATGCTTGGATTCATCCTGAATTTCTTCACGGAATCCGGAAATGCTATGTTTGCGGCGCTCATTCTTTTCCTCAATCTGACTTTTTTCCCGAGCTGGAATTTCATCTCCGAATTCTTCGAGATAGTCCTCCGCTTCCCGGTAATTTTCAATCGTGTTTTGAACCGCATTTTGCAAATGCTGCACGTTGTCTTCACGGTTATCCGGTTTGCTCATACATGTCACCTCCCCAAAAATGGAATCCGTGCTGTTTAGTCGCACTACAGAAGTGTTCCATAAGAGAGCGAAGCTTATGCATGAAATTCAGTCTCGTTTCCTTCGATAATGCAATGGCGAATGGCCTGTGACCGCTTTGAATACCCGACCGAAATGGGTCACACTCCCGAATCCTACCTTCCTCGCAATCAAATTGACCTTGAGATTTGAGCTCTCAAGCTGCTTTTTTGCCTCCTTGATTCGCACACTATTAACGTATTCGACAAAAGCGAATCCTGTCGCTTCTTTGAACGATCGACTTAAATAAAAAGGACTGATATAGAACTGATCTGCCAGCAAATGAAGCGACAGTTCCTCCATGTAATGGTCATTAATATAACGGACAATCTCTGAAATACGTTCATGCATGGGACTTGGAGATACCAGCTGTTCCGCGTCATGCTGCCTGTATTGTCTACAGCAAATGATAAGCAGCTGCACGGCAAGTGTCTGGGCATACAATTCGAAGCCGCTTCTGCGCTCCTTCATCTCCTGCATAATGGCTCTTGTGTGCATTTCAATCAGCTCTCTACTGCGCAGGGAACCTTTCAAAATCAAATAATCCCGCTGAAGTAGAGGTTGAAGCACTTCTTCATGGGCACCGTCCACCGAAAAATACTGTGCATGCATATTAATAATAAGCCGCTCATGCTTTGGCCGTTCCGCATTGGTCGTGCGATGCAGAACGTTGGGAGCAATAATAACCACGTCGCCTTCCGCGATGGTAATGGTCCGGTCCTGGATGAAAAATTCCCGCTGCCCCGACATCAACACATAGATTTCATACGTGCTGTGAAAATGGCTTACCGGCATATGATGGCTTAATGCTTTTCGGTGGGATACCAGAAATGTACTCTCCGAATTTTCAAAGTAAAGATTCCCCATTAAAGTCATGCTCCCTTCCGTTCCGTCCTTGATGTTTATATTATATCGCAAGAAATAAGAAGAAATAGGCAATTTCCGCAAATCATGTACATAATCTGTTGGTAAAATGGGAGTACAACCAACCAAGGAGGAAGGAACCATGCAAACCACTTCATCTACCATGACGCCAATTCAATGGGCGTTAAAAGCCTGTGAAGCAATTATGGATACATTCGAGCCGGAGCATCTTCCGCCAGACCGATTCCATTATCATCAGGGTGTCTTTTTATCCGGGATGGAGAAATGTTGGCGACAAACCGGAGAACAAAAGCTCTATGATTACATGAAAGGCTGGGTCGATAGTCAGATTCTGGAGGATGGCAGCATCAAAAAGTATAAGTCTGACGAACTGGACGATATCCAGCCCGGTGTTCTTCTCTTCACTCTCTACGAGCAGACGGGAGATGAACGGTACAAAAAGGCGCTTCACACCTTAGTTCCTCTGCTAAAATCCTGGCCAACAAATGCATCAGGCGGATTCTGGCATAAGGGACATTATCCGAACCAAATGTGGTTGGACGGCTTATATATGGCTGGACCTATCGCGGTGCAATTCGCCAAAACATTTGGTGAGAGCGATTACATCGATATGATGGCCTATCAGGCGCTGCTTATGGAAAAGCATACAAAAGACCCTGTCACTGGCCTGCTCTACCACGGATGGGATGAGACAAAAGAAGCCAAATGGGCTGACCCTGTTACGGGTCTTGCTCCGGAATTCTGGGGCCGGGCCATTGGCTGGTATCCGGTAGCACTACTTGAAATGTTCGAATACATGCCTGAGGATCATCCGGACAAAGATAAACTCGTAACGATCGTACAGGATCTGCTGATCGCTCTGACAAATTACCAGGATCCTGCCACCGGATTATGGTATCAAGTCATCGACAAAGGTGATCATCCGGATAACTGGCATGAGAATTCCTGTACGGCACTCTTTGCACATGCCATTGCCAAAGCCGTTCGATTCGGCTATCTGGACCCAAAATATTTGCAGTATGCATGGAAAGGTTACCAAGGCGTTATTGATACATTACACTTTGACGAGAACGGGAAGGTTATCATCGGTAATATCTGTATTGGCACAGGAATTGGCGACTATGATCACTATATTGCTCGGCCAACCAGTGAAAACGATCTGCACGGGGCAGGTGCCTTCATACTCATGTGCGTCGAGATGAATTTAGCAGCAAAATAGGCTAATACGCAAAGAAGACAGGGACAACAGTCTCTGTCTTCTTTATTTTCTTTTTTGTCTGAAGAAGGTGAACCATGACGATATTAAGCGGTCCTTCCTGTGCGTTTCCAAAATGCTCTGGACGTTGCTTTCCAAATGCCTTTATTGAGGCTGCACAAACCTTATTTCCATTTGAAGCGAATCGGAAGCCTTTGATTGACGTTTGAAAATACAAAATATAAAGAGCATTGAAAAAGGCCGCTATATTTAGCGACCTTTTGTTGTACCTATGTTTATGTCTTTCCATCATGCTTAAGTATCAGTGAATATCTTTCTTTTTGAAGCTGCCGCCCTTCACTTCTGCCACATCATACACAACTACAAAAGCGTTCGGGTCAATTTCATGAATGATCTCTTTAATTTTGCTCTCTTCCATACGGTTGATTACACAAGTGATTTCTTTGAACTGTTCATTGGAGTATCCGCCATATGCATCCGTATAGGTTGCTCCACGACCTAATCGGTCACGAATGGTTTCGACCATGATTTCGGGTTGATTGGTGATGATTTTAAACGTTTTGGAACCGCTCAAGCCTTCTTCAACGATATGAATAACTTTGGAAGCAATGAAATAAGCTAGCCCCGACAAGATGGCGCCTTGCAGACCAAACACAGATGAAACGACGATAAATACAAACATGTTTAGGAACAAGATTAGATCACTGGTACCAAAAGGAACCTTTCGTGAAAGCAGTACAGCGAGCATATCTATTCCGTCCAATGCCCCGCCATTACGAAGTGCCAGACCCATACCGAAACCGATGATAATCCCGCCGACAACGGTAACCAGCAAGGTGTCCCCTTCAATAATGGTAGGTACATGGTGCATCAGACTGGTACTTACTGCGAGTGAAGCAATACCGATAATGGAATAGAGAGCGAAGCTTTTACCGATTTGCTTATATCCGAGCCACACAAAAGGAATGTTGATTATACCGATCAGCATCCCCAGTGGCAATCCAAACAATTGTGAACCAACGATACTCAGTCCCGTCACACCACCGTCCGAGACATTGTTGGGAATCAGAATGGCTTCAAGGCCATATGCCGTAATAAAAGCCCCGATGATGATCAATATAACTTTTGAAAAAATTCTTGCCTTATTCGATTTTGGTTTCTTTCTTTGATGCATTCAATTTCCTCCTTGGATAAGAACTCATAAAATATAGTGTATATTAATAATCACCAACTTGACAAATTTTTCGCATTCATTATGACTGTTAGTATTGCTTTTTTTCGTTCTTGTTACCCGTTGTATCCCCTGACAAACCTTAAAAGTACGGTCATGAAATTTTAAAAAAAAAAACAAAAAAGCCGCTATATTAGCGACTTAAGGTGTGACGTATTTTATACCCACAAACACGCAATTACTTGTCATTAAGCCCTTTCCCATCAAGGATATGCGGGATGTACTTTTCAACTCTCGACTCTCGGGTCTTGGATTGTCTGGGTGAAGAAAAATGCATAATATATGCTCTCTGGCGTCCTGGTGTCAGTCCTTCGAAAGCTGCTTTCAGATCGGGTATTTCAACAAATTTGTTGGCTAATTCCTCAGGCAGGGTATACTCGTCATGCTTTTTAAGTTCAACTTGCAGACCCGCTTTCTCAATCTGAACGGCTTCCTCGATATAATCCTGGATGATCAGCTGCATTTCTTGAATCGTCTGAGCATTGGTGAACCGAAGCTGACGTGCTGCCTGCACATTCTCCGTTTGCTGAATCAGGATTCCATGAGGGTCTTTTAGCAGAGCCCCTTTGTGAAACAACAGGGCACAATACTCCTTAAAACCATGGATCAGAACGATATTTTTACCGTCCAATGTGTAACAGGGATGCATCCACTTAAAATCTTCTGTCAGCCCGCAATCCAGAACGATCTCCCGAAGCAGCTCGAACTCTTCTTTCCAATTCTTGAGCTTGTTGAAATAGGGATCAATTTTTGTATTTCTCTCACCTTTTAACATCGATGTCCCTCCTTAGATTATGCCAAAAGCTTCTCAAGCTCATCGCACCATTTACTCCAGCCATACTTGGCACCAGCCAGTGCTTGAGGATTGGAAATACCGGTTTGTTCAAGGTGAAGGTTCACTTTACCGTTTCCTAAATCTTGTAATGTCCACGTAACCGTATGTTTCTCTCCGCTTTCCCAGGTATAGGACAGGCGATGTGGTTCTTCTACGATCAGAACTTCTCCTTTAATAATTCCGTCCCAGTACTCCGTTGCCTGCGTTCGAAATTGAAAATGGTGACCAACGACTGGTTTGAAATCATTCTCCATCCCCTGACCGGTATGAATATTGGCTACCCACTTGGCAAGCTTGCTTGAATTCGTTAAGGCTGACCAGAGCTTCTCGACCGACGTCGTATACTGATAGTCCAATTCCAATGTTAAACTCATTCTTCTTCCTCCTTTAATAGTTGATCCAGGCGCATCAGATTTATACTCCAGAACTTGCTGTAGAAAGCCACCCAATCTTGAACTTCTTGTAATGGTGAAGCATTGAGCCTATACCTCGTTTCCCTGCCGACTTTTCGGTCAACGACCAGATTCGCCTCTTTAAGAATGGTCAGATGCTTGGATACCGCCGTCCGCCCCATTTCAAATTGTGAGGTTAATTCATGAAGAGGTACCTCCTCTGCTTCGGTTAACATCTGCATGAGCCGACGTCTGGTTGGATCTGCAATGGCATCAAATACATCACGTGATCTTTGGTTCTCACTCACACCACTTCCCTCCAATCTGCTGTATCGGAACATGGATGATACGGAGGATTTGTTTTTAATGTCAATTTATATTTTGTGTTTGTTTTATTAAGACACCATTTGGTGTCGAATTGATTATATGACACCAAATGGTGTCATGTCAACACATTTGAAAATTAGCTGCGGAGAGACTTCCTTCTCTGTTAACAGCAAATTATAAATAAAAAACACCTCGTATGAGGTGTTTTACGTTTTCTCAGTTAGCCAGTAGTTTTTTTATGAACGGGAAGATTCCACCCTGATTTGAACAGCTCCTAAAATTGTCTTATTCAGCGGGCATGCGTAATGCCTCTGTCTCATAGGATTGAAAGGCATTTTCCAAACCCAATCATGTATTGTACTCTTACATTCTTTTGTATCCATAAAGCGAACAGCCTACAAAATTTCGGCATCCATGGGCTTCAACCCATTCCCCTGTTTAAATGCCTACATACAATACCCTAGACTAATGAACAGGAGTGATGATGTATGACATTTTTACCTCCCTTTGGACCGGGTGGCGGGTTTGGTGGACCAGGCGGTCCTGGTGGAATTTTCGGACCGGGTGGTCCTGGAGGTCCTGGAGGACCATCAGGTCCACCTTCGTTCCCCGGAGGTGGGGGCGGTGCACCGCAAGGCGTGCAGCCCCCTCCCGGACCGCCGCCTTCATTTGTTCCACAGCAGTCGCCTTCATTGTATGCTGTAGATCCAAGAGCAATATCCGGTTGCCTGTTCCGGTACACGTATATTTGGCCGAATCAAGGTCCTGGCTTCTGGATGTACCCCGTATTTGTCGGCAGAAATTCGGTAGCTGGCTTCCGCTGGACTGGATTTTTCTGGGTGTACAGCGGCATTGACCTGCAGCGGATTAGCTCATTCAGCTGTTTCTAATACTTAAACACCCTGATTGCCGTTATTTGTACAATCAGGGTGTTTTACATTGAATCCAGACCATTGAGATTGCAAGTGACACTTCAATAAAAACAAATCCTTCTCATTACATTTTCTTGAATCCAGAGTTTTCTACTTGTGATTGGAATCCAATGAACCCTTCAATTTACCCGTCGACCAGAGCACGATCGGAAACCCAATGCCAAAGATCATGGCGTAGTAAGGCCAAACCTGATTTATCTCAATGATATATGAAACGTTGGGCCAGATAAAATTGGCCATGGCCAACATAATCAGTATCAAAGGAACGAATAGTGAATTCATGCTTCGAAGACGAAAAGATTCTGCAAGTCCTTGTGCTGAAACGTATAGAAGCAATGCAAGACGAAAAAAAATCGTGACGAACCAGACAATGGCAAGGATGATTTCAAACCGCTGAAGAAACTCCCCAATACTGATGGTCCGATCAATAAAAAAAGTAGGAAACGTCAAGTCCGCCACGACACCAGCGCTGATTACTGTGATGATCTGCATAACCATGAAAAAGTACATGGCTCCGCTAATCAGAGCACTTGCAATCACCGATTTTCTCCACTTTTTCGGATCCGGGAAGTGATGTGCAAAGAAAAGAAACAAAACTGCCTCCAGATATGGAAAAGCAAAGAGATGGATGGATGCGAGAATAACAGGATTCAGTCCGTTCTCCAACATCGGCAGCAGGTTTTTGATATCTGCCTCTGAAAAAAGAGTAATCCTGACCAACAAGTAAAGGGCCAGAAGAAAAAAGATTAGAATCTCCGCACAACGCCCGATAACAACCGGACCCGAGCGAACAGCAAAATAGACGGCCAGGAGCATAATAAAATATACGGCATCATAGGGAGTTTCGGGCATAATGGAGGTCGTCACAAAGTCTCCCAGATTTCGAAGTGTCATGATACACTCCAGAAAGGGAAAGGCAAGTATAAAGAGGATGCTAATCATCCCGCCCAAGGGACCAAACACGCTTCGGAGATGCGCAACAAAGGATCTGCCTTTCATTTGCCTGACGATAGAAGTATATAAGGGTATCAAAAGCAAATGAAAAGCAATGGAAATGGGGATGGAAAGCCAGGCATCCTGTTTAGCAACAGAACTTATGGCAGCTGGAAGCACCAAATACGCACTTCCAATCTGATACAATACAAACCACGTGATGGCTTGTCGAACAGTTAATTTGCTCCCCACTACCGTCCCCCCTTTAAGATAAAATACGTGCAAAGTACTGGCTTACCGGTTGGAAAACCCACCGGATACCTGTTAATGGACTCGGAAGTTCAACGTGTACTAGCTCCAGAATGATCAACGTCGTCCCTACGGTGAACAATGTTAAACTAACCACCATTTCACGCACACAGTGCTTCTCTTTCAATTGACGAAACTCATTGAACATGGTCAGAATCGAGATGATTAGTACCGCATACAGCATATACATTCACTCCTAATGTTGCGGTTTAGAGTCGATAGGATTGGTAATTTTCCCAACCCGGTTTAAATGGAAACGGATATCCAGCTTCACCTCAAGCTTTTGAAATTTCTGCTTCCAATCCCCTCTCCATTGGTGCCATTGACGAGGGAACCTTTGATGAAAGGCTTCTCCGAATCCGAATATGTCGGAACCGATCTGCTGCGCCTTTTCAATACCTTCCTTCAGGATCTGTTCTTGTTCTTCTCTGGCTGCTGCCTGAAACTCATTAAATGTCTTGTCATCCTTCAGGTCAGCATCACATCCAACCTCGCCAATGTTTGCTTCAGTTTCCACGACAAGAGAGACAATCGGTTCATTATTTTTTATGTCCGGTTTCATTTTGACATTGTTACGTATGACTTCAAAAGCAAATTCCCCTTCTGAATTCGGACATGTGACGGAAGCTACAGAACTGGAAACACGGTTTGATATGTAGGTAAACGCCTTGCTTTTGGACTCTTCTATCCAGCCGATCAGACGATCTCCCTGAAAGACACCAATGCCGGTAAATAAATAGTTCGCGTGTTGTGGCGATTTAGTCACATTATCCACCTTCAATCCTTTGTCTAGATTGTTCAGCCGAATGCCAGTCAAGACCGGCTCAATGCCATCCTTCTTTAAACGCTGCAGAAGGTCTTTGACATTAACCGCGGAAGTGGGTGCCCATGTCCTTTCAGACACATTCAAAGCTTTATACATATCCATTGCAGGCAAAACCTCGGTTGGAGCCACAAACGTAACAGCATCCTTAGCTGAACTGCCTCTGACAACAGCCAAATGAAAATCAGGCCGAACTTCATGATCACGAAACAGGAAATCCAGCGGCTTCTTGATTCCTCTTTTTGCTGTATCTTCGTCAAAGATGACAAACTTTAGGTGAGACAGATACATCTTCCTTGATGACTCCGTAGTCAGTTTTCGAAGAGCTTCAAACAGCGTGTTTGCACGGCTGGAAAAAACGATTGTGGGTGACCGTTCCATCGCTCGATTACGAGACATCTGAGACGGATCAACTACTTGCAGACTAATCTCATACTGGCCATCTACGGTATCAATACCCATAGCCATCACGACGGATATTTCGTTTAACTCCTTACTACTCCAACACCCCGTAACAATGACCATAAGCAAAATGTACACTAACAATGTTGACATGATGGATCGGTACGAGTTCATCAGCTTACTCCCTTGGTTTGTTGTGATGATTTGCTTTGTTCTTAAATGGAAACCGCAGTACGGCATCGCTTTGTTTCGACGATTGGAAATTGGCTATTGGACTCATATATGGCACACCGAATGAATGAAGACTATTCAAATGCACAAGGAGCATGAGTATGCCTACCGTCAATCCGTATACGCCAAACATGGCGGCCATTCCAATAAAAGCAAACCGTAATATCCGGATGGGAATAGCCATGGTATAGGACGGGATAACAAAGCTTGAAATTGCTGTAATCGCGACAACAATGACCATAACTGGCGAAACGATGTTAGCTTCTACAGCGGCCTGGCCGATGACAATGGATCCAACAATCGAAACGGCCTGACCGACCGTTCGCGGCATTCGTAGACCAGCTTCTCTCAGGATCTCGAATATGATCTCCATGATCATCGCCTCAACAAATGCAGGAAAGGGTACACCCTCACGTTGCGCAGATAAACTCAGTAATAGAACCGTTGGGATCATGTCCTGATGAAATGTAGTTAGTGCCACATATATTGCTGGAGCCAGCATACATATTGCCAGGGAGATGTACCTTAAGACTCGAATGATGCTGCTATAAATAAAAGATTGATAATAATCCTCCGCGGATTGAATGAAATCAACAAATACTGCAGGCGCAAGGATGACAAAGGGAGTTCCGTCGATAAATATCGCGATTTTCCCTTCCATCACACCTGCTGCAATAGAGTCTGGGCGATCCGAATTATAAAATATCGGGAAAATGGTCAACTGTTTCTTCTCTGTCAGAGATTCTTCGAGATACTCCCCTTCAAGCACACGATCTATCCTCATGCTTTTTAATTTGGATAACAGGTTCAGAACCATTTTCTGATCTGCGACCCCATTCATATACATGACCGATATGTCTGTCTTTGTTTTTTCGCCAACCTTGACGTTTGTTAGCCGAACTCTTGTATCCTTCACTCGGCGACGGACCATCGTTGTATTGGTACGCAGATTCTCCGTAAACGATTCTTGAGGACCTCGGATCACAGGCTGCGTCTTCGATTCGGTTATACCGCGTTCTTCCCAACCAGGTATGGAAACGACTATCCCTTCCCCCATCCCGTCGATTAGCAGGAGCAGTCCGCCTGATAGAATCTGATCCAATGCATCTTCATAGTTTTGAACCAAACTTGCTTCTCCGACATCTAGTATGCTATTTTTCAAAAATGGCAAAGACAACTCATTGGAATCGGAAAAGGTGAATTCATGCAATGGACGAATCACGCTGTCCTGAACCTTTTGCAAGTCAACCATTCCATCCAAATAAAACAGAGCCGCTTGATTCCTCCCAATTGTGATCTCACGAACAACAAAATCAGAACTGTTTCCCATGAAGTCACATATGAGATCGACATTCTCGCGAATTTGTTTAGAAAATTCAGGTTGTAACTTCATTTCCACAATCCCCCTTGGATATGTAGTATTGGTACTAATTCAAATATTAAAACAAAACGTTCTAAACTTCGTGCTGGTAGCTTTACTGGTGCAATCATAGTCACATAAACAAAAAGACCGCCTTGTTGGACGGTCTTTTATCCGTACTATTCGTTTTTGAGGTTCATTCCAACCCTTTTTTACCGTATTCTGTAAGGGATTCAACGGTTTGCGGATCATAGTGGGAGAAAAATGCACTTTGCTCTGTATCAAGAGCAGTTATTTTTTCCATATCCTGAGCAGATAATTGAAAATCAAAAACGTTTAAGTTCTGTTCCATCCGATCTTTATTGACCGTCTTCGGAATTACGACTACACCGCGTTGAATGAGGAAGCGCAGAGCGACTTGTGCTGTCGACTTATTGTATTGATTCCCAATCTCTTGCAAAGTAGCGTTAGTGAACAGGTCATTTCTACCTTCTGCAAAAGGACCCCATGATTCAATCTGCGTATTGTATTTCTTCATAATCTCATGTGCTTTAGCTTGCTGGTTAAAAACATGCGTCTCGACCTGATTGACTGCAGGTACAACCTCGCTGAACTGTACGAGATCGATATATCTGTCCGGATAGAAATTGCTGACCCCGATGGCTCTAATCTTACCGGCCTTATAGTATTCTTCCATTGCTCGGTATGTCCCATAGTAATCATTGAATGGCTGATGGATCAGGAGCAAATCCAAATAATCAAGCTGGAGTTTTTCCAGTGATTCCTCAATTGAAGCTTTCGCTTTTTCATAGCCAGCATTGGATATCCAGACTTTTGTCGTGATAAAGAACTCCTCTCTCGGCACTCCACTTTTCTTGATGGCACGTCCTACAGCTTCTTCATTACGATACGCCTGTGCAGTATCAATGGAACGATAGCCTACGCTTATCGCATCCAGCACACATTTTTCACATTCGTCCTGATCTGGAATTTGATAAACCCCATATCCGAGAATAGGCATCTGCACCCCATTATTTAATGTTACATATTCCATTCTTCATTCCTCCTATTCAAGCTATAGATAATCCACGAAACGCCTAATCCTATTATGCAACAAATGAAATAATATCAGTTATCTCATTTGTCTCATATGTTTGCCTATTCCTCTTACACAGATGAAAAAGTGCTGTTACCTCTATTACAGAAGAGACCGCTGTCCTTATGTTTAATGTGTATACTTCTATTCATTTTGTGAATGATCGTATAAATTTATTGGAAAATGAGGCTGCTAGCTCACTTGATTTAGATACCATCTCAAGGATCTTAAACTATTTGAATTTGATTATTCAACAATTCAATAAGGCGCAGACATGTTAATCGTTCAAAATGTACAGAGATGAATATATCCCCCAGTGTATTTATCAAATCCGTAGATTGGGTCTACCATCTGTAGTATTTATAGAATCAGTTATCATTATAAACAACAAAGGTTTACATAATAAATAATATGAATACTTCAAGTTTTGAAGATGTGTTTTCTAAATAAAAGTCACTCTCTCTTTTCTATACTAATATCCCTATAATGTTCGAACAAAAAAGAAAGCTATACAAAAAAAGCCGCTAAAAATAGCGACTTTAATGTGAGATGTGACCCATGAATGATTAATCCACATTTTAGCCTTACTTATCCTCCGTAAACACGAACAACTACTTCGTGCCTACTGCATCACCCGAAACGATGTTTCTCCAGCCTCCCAAATGAGAGATATCCACTGCATCCTGAGCAGCCGAAGCTTCGCATATGAATCCGGATACCAACCTGCCGTCCTGCAGCTTAATTTTCCCTATACCTAATGGAGCAGGAATGGTTGCAGTGAATGAACCAAAGGAGGATAGCGGCATGCTCCACAATTCCAGATCAATGGATGTCCCCTCTTCAAGGGAGTGCACTAACCCCGGTTTTGCAGGACTTGTGTTCAGTTTGTACAGTCGATATTCTGGAGCGGTTCGCGTTTCCTCCACAAAAAAGGCTCCTAACCCGGTCATCTGGGGTTCCAGTGACATGCCTCTCATATGCAGTCCGCAGACAGCAACCAAAAGACGTTTGTGATGCGGCTCAAATATTCTTGCTGCTTCAACCATGGAAGCTTCCTGCTCAGGCAATGTGAACAAGGTTATTCCAAAAGGCATATCCTCTGCAGCCTTGCCTGCCGGAACAGCAATGGCACTCAAATCAAGCAAATTGCAATGATTCGTGTACATTCCCATGTGGCTGTTGGTTTGAATCGGATCCTGCTGCACTTGTTCTCTTGTCCATGTTCCTCCGCAGGTTGGCAATACAAGAACGGCGTTATGCAGCCATTCTGCTGTGCTTCGCCGAATTTCGGCTAGTCGGTGCTGTGCCCGGAATAGTGCAGCAGCCGTAAATATTTCCTTGCTGCCTGTTCGGAGCACTTTCTCCGTTACAGGAAACAACGCTCCTGGATGCTGCTGGGCGAACATCTCCAGATCCGCCCATCGTTCTGCAACAAGCGGTCCTTCATACAGAAGTGCTGCGGCCTCTTGCAGCATGGATATATCGACCTCTTCGACATGTACTCCTGACTGCAGCAAGGTTTGTTTGGCGGCTTGCCAAGCCACCTCGTATGCTTCTGCAAAGGGACCAAAGAAGGTTAATTCTCCTTTCGGTAACAACCATTTGGCAGGTGCACGGGTTGGTCCCAAAGGACGTGTTTTGGAGAAAGCATCATCTGCATGCGGGCCTCGTACGATCCGGTCAACGGAAACAGCATCTTCGAGCTCATGGGTAAACACGGTAATGCAATCAATGCTGCGGCATGCAGGCACCAAACCAGCGGAAGGCCATGCGCCTACTGCAGGTTTGTAACCAACCAGACCATGCAGTGCAGCCGGAATTCGGCCCGACCCGGCGGTATCTGTCCCAAGTGAGAACGCTGCTTGCCCCAGTGCCACCGCTACGGCTGAGCCTGAACTGGATCCTCCGCTGATCAGTTCGGGCTGCAATGCGTTACGTGTCTCCCCATAAGGACTTCTCGTACCGACCAATCCTGTGGCGAATTGGTCCAGATTGGTTTTACCGACAGGTATGGCACCTGCAGCAATAAGTCGTTCTACAACAATAGCATGGTGTTCCGAAACCGATGAGAACTCAGGACAACCAGCCGTTACTGGCCAGCCTTGGACCTCGATGTTGTCTTTGATGGCAAAAGGAATGCCCCACAGCGGATATTCGGTAATGGACAAGTGCTGAAGTTTCTCCAGGTACGGCGTAATTCGTTCCCTAGACGGCGGCGTGATCCAGATATGGTAATCCTCCGTATCCTTTGCCCGCTCGATGATGCTCTCCACCACTTCCGCTGGTGTGAAGCTTCCTCGTAGATATCCTGTACGCAGAGCACTGATCGACATCAATTCCGGGATGGCATTTACCGTCATCGTGCAACCTCCTCCTTAATCGTTGGAATGATGGCAGCAATCCAGTCTCCCGATTTAATCTGGTCACCCGGCGAGACGTAGATAGAAGCAATAACTCCATCCGTTGGAGCGAGCTGCGGAAACTCCATTTTCATACTTTCTTCTATTATAATAGTGTCTCCCTTTCGCACTTCCTGGCCAGGCTCAACCAGTACCTTCCATACACTGCCCGACATTGAACTGCTCATGCCCAGACTCCCTTCCGGCATCTCGACTTCTTCCAGCGCTGCCGCTGCTTCAGGTTCAGATACATACTCCGCAATACCGAGTTCCTTCCAGTAATTTCGTTCAGCCTGGAATGCACTCTGCTGCTGCTGACGAAAAGTTCTGGACTCGTTCTCAATCGTTTTCAACCAGTTCAGATAGGACCCCAGATGGAATGTGGTTTCCTCTACTTGAAGTTCAAATCCTCCTCGCGGGAATTCTTCACGCATGTTCAGCAGTTCAGCTTCCGAAACAGGATAAAATTGAAGCTGATCAAAGAACTGCAGCAGCCAAGGTTTTCCTGCCTCGAAATTGCTTGTTTCCCTGAACGAGTTCCACATTTGCACTGTACGACCGACAAATTGATACCCACCCGGGCCTTCCATGCCATACACGCAGAGGTACGCGCCGCCTATGCCTACGGCATTTTCCGGAGTCCATGTCCGTGCAGGATTATATTTGGTGGTTACGAGCCGGTGGCGCGGATCCAGTGGTACGGCAACAGGTGCTCCCAGATACACGTCACCAAGTCCCATGACGAGATACGAGGCGTTGAATACAATTTCCGCTACCTCTTCCAGCGAACCGAGTCCATTCATACGCCGGATAAACTCCAGGTTGCTGGGACACCAAGGTGCATCAGGTCTAACGTTTTGCTGATATCGCTCAATGGCGAGCTGCGTCGCTGGGTCATCCCATGACAATGGTAATTTGACAATTCGCGAGGGTACCTCAATCGTTTCCAGCTCAGGAAGCTGCAGGTCCAGCTCCATGATTCGTGCTGCCGCTTCTTTTACCGTCATGCGGGTAGCATCCAGGTGGATCTGCAGAGAGCGAATGCCTGGTGTCAATTCGATATAAGGAATGTTTCCATTCTCCTTGATTGCTTCCATAAGTACGTATGCCTGGAATCGGTATAACAAGTTCAACTCGCGTTCTCCGTATTCGACCAGAATATTTTCATCACCAGAGCAGCGTACAGTAATGGAGAAACGTCTGCCTTCCACCGCTTGGGCCAGAATCGGCATATACTCACCAGTTGATGTTTCGACTAAAACCGGTAACTCATGCGGAACGTCCAGTTCCCGCAGGTACAACTCTTGTTCTGCTCTTAACTGCTCGGCTTCCTCAACGGTAATGAGTCTGAAACGGACTTTATCACCAGGGCTGAGTTGACCCAGCTTCCATAATTCAGCGGTTGCCGTTGTCACCGGACATACAAAACCACCAAGACTGGGACCATCCGGACCGAGCAGGATCGGCATATCGCCTGTCAGATCCAGTGCACCGACGGCATAGGCGTTGTCATGAATGTTGGAAGGGTGAAGTCCTGCATCTCCACCGTCAGTTCTTGCCCACAGCGGAGCCGGACCGATCAATCGGACACCTGTTCGGGAACTGTTGAAATGCACTTCCCATGTCGTCTCCGTCAGCTGATTCAGATAAGCCGGAAGAACATATTCGTCCGTACAATGAGGTCCCGGTATCACACCAATCGTCCATTCATTGTTGTATTGTGGTCTGCGTTCTGTACTGAGAGGAGCAAGCAGAGCCGGAGCATTTCCTTCTTTTTCATGCACCCGGAGAACTGCACCCGTTCGCAGCGCACTCCCGCGGTGTCCACCGAATCCCCCCAATGTGAAGGTTGCTGAGCTGCCAAGTGTGATCGGCATGTCGAGCCCCCCGGATACGAGCAGGTACGTTCGCATTCCCTGTTTGGCTTCACCCAGAGTCAGCACTGCACCAGGAGATGCATTTGTCGGTGTGTAAGGTTCCACATGTACGCCATCCAGTTCGGCTTTCATATCTGCTCCTGTCAGGCAGATGGTCATTTCATCCCGGAAGCGATAAGTTCCCCCACGCAGCGTCATTTCCAGTCCGGCCGCTTGTACGTCATTGCCGAGCAGTCTGTTGCCAATGCGGAAGGCAAGCTGATCCATCGGGCCGGACGGCGGTACGCCGATATCCCAGTAGCCGATCCTGCCGGGACTATCCTGTACAGTCGTCTGAACACCTCCGTCCAGAACTTCGATCGCACGCTCCATTGGTTTAAAGCCCGAAAGCATTCGGGTATATACTTCTCCATTAGCGAAAGCATCGTTATCCAGAAATGCTTCGATATAAGCCTGATTGGTGGTGACACCGTATACCCGGAGTTCACGAAGAGCACTCTTCATTTTGTTTATAGCTTCCATGCGCGTGCTCGCGTGCACTATTAATTTTGCCAGCATCGGATCATACAAGGTAGTTACGATTAATCCAGGCTGAATCCAGCTTTCAACTCGCACGTCATCAGGCCAGTGAATGGCATCAATGCGTCCATCGCTCGGCCGAAAATCATTCATGCAATCCTCAGCATACAGACGTACCTGGAGACTGTGTCCTGTTGGTACGGGAACCATAACGTTCAGTGAATCGCTCTCGTGAGCTGCCTCCTTGACCATCCATTCCACCAAATCAATGCCAAGTACCTCTTCTGTCACCCCATGCTCGACTTGAAGTCTGGTGTTCACCTCGAGAAAATAAAACCGCTGCTCATCAGGGTCGTACAGAAACTCAACCGTTCCCGCGTTACGGTAACCTGCCGAAATCGCCAGTCTGCGGGCACACTCATGCATCTCTTGCCGGATTGCATCCGGCAGGCATGGTGCAGGGGTCTCTTCAATGATTTTCTGATTACGCCGTTGCACTGAACAATCACGCTCTCCCAAAGCGACTGCTTCACCGTTACCTGTGCCAAAAATCTGAACCTCGACATGACGTGCACGTGCAATATACTTTTCAATGAACACGCCCCCGTCATTAAAATTGGCGGATGCCAAACGTGTTACGGATTCAAATGCCTCCCTAAGCACATCATCGTGTTCACAGACCCGCATGCCGATTCCACCACCACCGGCAGTGGATTTCAACATGACGGGATAACCGATGATTTCAGCTTGTTGAACCGCATCATCCAGAGACTGTATCAGGCTTGTGCCTGGCAGTAAGGGTACTCCAGCTTCTGCAGCCATTGCTCGTGCCGTATGCTTCAAGCCGAAAAGCTCAATATGTTCAGGAGAGGGACCGATAAACGTAATACCTCGCTCAGCACACGCTCTGGCAAAAGCCGCGTTCTCACTCAGAAATCCGTACCCAGGATGAATCGCATCTGCCGCTGTCTCTGCTGCTGTCTGGAGTACCAATTCGGCGTTGACGTAACTCTCTCTTGCGGGCCCTTCTCCGATCAGTACTGCTTCGTCGGCAAGCTCAACATGTAAGCTATCTCGGTCTGCTGTAGTGTAGATGGCTACACTGGAGATACCCATCAGACGCAAAGTCCGAATAATGCGTACCGCAATGGCACCCCGATTCGCAATCAGTACCTTTTTAAACATTGGCGCTCACTCCTTCTGCATCCCATATAAGGACTTTGGCTGGTGTTGGGTTGTAGGCATTACATGGATTGTTTAACTGCGGGCAGTTACTGATCAGCACGGTCACCGGTACCAAAGCAAGGAGTTCAACATAGCGACCCGGTGCAGATAGACCATCGGCGAAGGTTAACTCTCCTTCCGGTGTCACTGGCACATTCATGAAAAAGTTGACGTTTGGGGCGAGATCCCGCTTGGTATATTCATCTCGCTGAGAGAGCATTAACATAAAGGTGTCACGACAGTTGTGCATGGGCAATTTATCATGAGCATAGCGGACGGTATTGCTCTGAGCGGAGCAAGCGCCACCGATTGTGTCATGCCTTCCGCAGGTATCGGCTGTTATCCGCAACAACTCTCGGCCTGATTCAGCGAGCAGCGTTGAACCTGTTGTCAAATACAGATTGCCCTGGCGGGTAATGGTTCTCACTGCACTATAATGATCCGACGGATCCTCCGTGGAATAAAACAGCGTATCAACAGCTTGATTGCCTTCCATATCAACAATGCGAAGAACCTGGCCTGGGAGCAAATCATGTATCCAGCCATCACCCGCAGCGATGACTTGCTCATACCAGGCTTTTTCGGTCAGTAATGGACTCTGGACAGGTTGAAATGTACTCATATTAGTTGGCTCCCTTCAGCAAAGCATATGCGTTCCACGTATTTTCAAAGGCTCTCCGGTTCTCTGCACAGTGCAGTACACACGGGTCCATCTCAGAGACAGGCTCGGCATCTGTCACGGAAACAACGATGGATACGTCCGGGTATTGTCCCGAAGGATCAAGTGGATGAGGTGTGTTCGATAACACGAGCAGCATATCCATTTCTGTGCGGATGGTCACTGAGCGTTCTGCCGTTTCCTGCAGCGAGTAATTCATCGTTCCGTCCAGCTCACAAACGACTTTGGAGAAAAAGTTGACCGGTACCCCGATATCGCGTGGTGACAGATTGTTCCGGAACAGTTCAACCTTTAAGTTCTCTTCCCCGCTTCTAAGCCAGTCATTGCGGTGATCCTGATATGTGGTCTTCCCATACTTTTCATCCGTACCCTCTCGGGTTGTATATCCCGATAAAGGATCATGCCAGCCTACCGAATCCTCCGTAATGGAAGCAAGCGCCTTTCCCTGATCCGTCATCAATATATTGCCTCTTGTCAAAAAAGCGGTGTGTTGGGCTTTGAGCGTATCGGGCATGTTGTACCGTTCCGCTGGATCATGTGCATGGAAGAACAATGCCGACACATTGGCTCGATCCCCTGTTGCCTTTAATGTAATGGATTTTCCTCTTCCTACATGAGCAGACCATTTGCTTCCAGGCTGCATCGTCATTGTAAATAAGGCTGTCATTGTTCATTCCTCCTGTAGAAAAGTATAGAAAAAAGCCCGGGAGAAACATCAAAGATTGCTCTTTGATCGATTCTCCCGGGCTTTTATCCCGCCGTGTACATCAGGTTTTAATCTCCCAATGCGTTTTCTCTCGGACCAGTCAGCCAGTGGACGGCTCGGAACCCTAGAAAACATTTTAT
>NZ_JBYTCE010000015.1:0-173482 GCF_058789975.1 Paenibacillus sp. FW104-T2
ATATAGTACTTATTATGTTTTATATTAAATTTAAATATTAATGTAGAATTTTATTTGTGAGAGAGATAAAAACATAACATAAAAGGTAGGTGTCCTTCATGAAAATCGATGTGAATAACATAGCCAAAAATCTGAATACACCCCTAACGGCACCGGCTTACCCCATGCCACCCTATAAATTTGTGAATCGGGAATACTTAAATATTATTTATCGAACGGATGAAAAAGCTCTGCGGGCAGCGGTACCTGAACCACTGGAAATTACTGAACCGCTGGTTAAATTTGAAGTGATGTGGATGCCGGATGTCTCCGGATTAGGTGCATATACCGAAGCTGGGCAGGTTATCCCTGTGCGATTCAATGGTGAGGATGGTGACTATGTGCATTCCATGTACGTGGATAACTTTCCTGCGATTGCAAGTGGCAGAGAGCTCACGGCGTATCCCAAAAAGTTAGGTGCACCAAAACTATATATTGATTCAGATACACTTGTGGGTACGCTTGATTACGGAACGCTTCGTGTTGCAACTGCAACGATGGGATATAAGAATGTTCCGATGGATAAGGAACTCGCCAGAGATGAAATCTGCCGGCCTAACTTTATGATGAAAATTGCTACGGATTACAGTGGGAATTTAAGAATATGTGATTTGATTCGAACCCAAATTACGGATATCGAAGTGAAGGAAGCATGGACGGGACCAGCACGGCTTCAGCTTTTTGAACATGCACTCGCACCCCTTGCCGACTTGCCTGTATTGGAAGTTGTTTCAGTTTCACATATCCTGACAGACCTTACCTTAAACGCAGCACAGCCTGTATATAACTATCTTGAGCAGAAATAAGGAGGAAATTACAATGAGAATTGCAATACTAGGAGCAGGCTCTTTAGGAACCATCGTAGGAGCATACCTGGCGAATGGCGGCATGGATGTGGAGTTAATTGATGCATATCAGGAGCATGTCGATGCCTTGAATCAAACGGGAGCTAAAGTGGTCGGTACAACGGAGTTTCATGCAAAAGTTAAAGCCATCACTCCTGACCAAAAATCAGGGACATATGATCTTGTGCTGCTATTGACCAAACAATTATCCAACGGTACCATCCTTCGGGAATTGCTTCCGTTCTTACATGAAAAGAGTATCGTGTGTTCCTTACAAAATGGGATTCCTGAAGAAAACGTGGCTTCCATTGTTGGTGCAGGGCGCGTTATTGCGGGGTCCGTTGAGTTTGGCGCCACGTTCATGGAACCAGGTGTATCAAGCCTTACAACGGAGTACGCCCAATTCAAAAAGTATGCTTTTCAGATTGGCGAATTAAATGGAGAAACGTCCGATCGCATTCAGCGTGTAAAATCGGTTTTGGACCTGGTAGGTGGAACACACATTTCCGACAACTTAGTTGGTACCAAATGGTCCAAGCTGCTGATCAATAATGCGTTCAGTGGTCTGTCGGCGGCATTGAACGGAGAATACGGAGACATTCTGGATGATGAAGTTGGTATTGTGAGTGCCGTTCATATCGCTGACGAAACGATCAAGGTCGGACATGCGAATGGGATTGAATTTGTCAAAATGAACGGATTCGATATCGCCTCCCTTGAACTCAAAAGTGAACAAGACATTCCTGAGAGAATTAAAACGTTAAAATATGTAATGGAACCTTCCCGGCTGCTCAAAGCAAGCATGCTACAAGATCTGGAGAAAAAACGCAAAACCGAGATTGATTACATTAATGGAGTCGTTTCGAGCAAAGCGGAAGGTACAGGAATTGCGACACCGTATAACGACTTGGTTGTTAAGCTGGTCCAATCTGCTGAAGAGACACAAACGGTTCCTGATTTTCAGACGAATATTGTAGAATTTAAACATCTGGTAGAAGGACGTTAATGCGTTGATATAAATTCCTAGCTAATAGAGATTAGATTTCCATGAAAAGCCGCGATTCGCGGCTTTTTTTGTTGGGTCTGTTCAACTCTAGTTAATCGAGAAAGAGTACTATCGTTAACTTTCCATTTACGTAGGGAGCGCACTCTCCTAACAAATCCCACTTATGATAAAACAATGTTTGTCAAAGTGGAGCAAGCAAAAATGGAATAAAAGGAGATGCGGGTTAAATTGAACAGAAGAAGGATTCTTCAGCGAAGTATTGCAATCGCTTTATTAAGCAGCATGATCTTGACAACCGGGATGCCTCTCACATCACTGCCAGCAGTTTATGCAGAAAGCCTGCCGCAGGGAGACAGCCATGAACAGACACAAGTCACTCAAGCTGTAAACGTTCAGGTAGACCACACCCCGGCGGATTGGATTAACGAAATGCAGGATTACACGGTTACTGCAACAGTATATGGCACTGACCAGTCATGGACCGGGCGTATCTCTTATTCGGTAGACGGTCAAATGTATGCTCCGGTGGAGCTTGTCCCCTTAGAGCAGAGTCCGGATACCTATGTGGGGAACATTCCTAGTGAGAATTTGACCGGCCGTGAGTTAGAATATGCCATTGACATCATGAATGAGGAAGGAAAAATCATTCAATCGACAGGATACTCGGCGGCCATTCGACCTTCCATGTCCCACATGCAGCTGTCCACAGGACCAGAGCTGCTGATTACTGAGATGGTACCGGATACGACCAATTTGCCTAACGTCAGCTCTGATGCGTACGAGTTCGTTGAGGTCTACAATAATACAGATCATGACATTAACTTCAAAGATTATTATTTCTTCTACAATAATAAGGATAATTGGAAGACAGAAGAAGATGCGGATATCATCATTCCTGCTCGAAGTCCGGCCGTATTCTGGATTTTGAACGGAAGCAACAACGATCTTACGGCAGAGCAATTCAATGACAATTACGGAACAACCCTAATCGAAGGGGAGCGCTTATTCCGTATTCAGGGCGGAGGTGGTATGGCGAACGGAAGCGCCAGGTCACTTGTGATTAAAAATCAAATGAGCGAAAGTATTGTTGCCGCAGCTTATGAACCGGCTCAGGTTAAAGCGAATATGGGGATCTTTTTCAAGCATCCGGCTGCCGGAAACATGCAGATGAGCGTCTTGGAGAATTCCGGGAAAGTTGCTGCCACACCAGGAGTCATTGATCCTGAACAAACCGTTCCGCCTGTTGTGGATGAAGGATCACAAACCGAAATTGTGCATACGGTCCCAACTGCTGCCTTGGCCATTCAGGATTTTGAGGTGAAAGCGCAGATTATAAACCTGGGGACAAATGCGGATGGAACCAAACCTTCGGTCAAGCTGTTATACAAAACGCCTTCCCAACAGAGATTCACCGTCATCACCATGACTAATGTAAATGACACAGACGAGTATACCGCAACGATTCCGGCGTCTGTACTTACAGAGCCTGAGCTGCAATACCGGATACAAGCAGGTAATCTGGACAAGCCATATTCTGCAGAGGTTCAATGGGATGCATTCGATCCGTCCAAAGCACCAACGCTGCTTATTACTGAGCTTGTGCCGAATACGGCGAACGTACCGGGGACGTCCACGGATGCCTATGAGTATATCGAGGTATATAACAATACGGACCAACCGGTTAATTTTAAAAACTACAGCCTGTACTATCGTTATCCTGATAAAGGACCAAGTGCCGACGTGGAATGGGGAGTCGTTAATCCGGATTTTGTTATTCCAGCGCAGCAATCGGTTGTATTTTGGATTAAAAATAGCTTAAACACGGCCTATACCGTGGAGGAATTCAACCAATTTTACCAAACCCATCTACTCCCAAATGTTACACTGCAATCGATCCAGAGTGATGGTATGGCGAATTCCGGACGCAGAGCGCTCGTGATCAAAACGAATACGGGCAAGGAAATATCCTCTGCCTATTACGATGCTGATCAGACTTATGAAAATGGAACCAAAAGTGATGAAACGAAGGAAGACAGGGCGATCACTTACGCCTACCCTGTAAATGGCAGCACAATGATGATCAAATCAAGTTCGGGTGTGCAATCTCCATCGCCAGGCGGTATCACGCCGGAGCAGGTTCCTGCCGTACCTGTTCATGTGGAGGCGGACGCAGTCCCGCCAACGGTTCAGGACATGACAAACATGACAGAAGTTGACCAATCCGAGGGATTGGAACTCATCGTCGATGCCAGAGATAACCGCGAAGTGACGTCTGTGGAAGTATTCGTCCGCTCTGACAAACAGGCTGAATTCACGGCGCATCGTTTGACGGAAGATTACGATGACACGATGTACCATTATAAAATGACATCAGCTGATCTCATCGGACGCAAAACCATTGAGTATTACTTTGTCGCTTCTGATGGCATTAACGAAACGAGAACGGAAACGACCAGCATATCCGTGACCGGTGGAGTAGGCGATGAACCGCTTCGCCTGAATGTTAAAGATGAGGATATCATTCAAGGTGTCCATACAATTAAAGGAACCTCGCAAACGGAGGGTATGGATGCTCGCCTTACCATCGACGGCATAGCTTTACCCGAAGGTGAAACCTTCGCTGCGCTTGAACATGATGCATACTTCGTATTCGAAGCAGTTAACGTCGATTATTATTTCAAAAATGCAGTAACGATGGGTCCGTCGGAACTGGGGGACGAATCGATTCTCTATACGTTTATGAACCCAATTACAAGCTATACGACATTATCCTTTCCTATTGATTCGGAACGTTTGCTTCAGGGGGATAATGTGATCTACATCCGGGCAGGTTCCAAAACCTCGCCGTTTGATCAGCGACCGGAGGAGAACAAAGATGACTTTGAAGTCAAAAACGTTCGCTTGCTTTTGGCTGATGGGACTGAAATATGGGATCCGGCCTACGCTGAAAAAGAAAAACAGATTAAAATGGGTGATTCTGCCGGGAAAAGCGAATCAATCGGCTTCCATTTTGAGCTGAAACCGGAACATCTTACGGCTAAAGCCTATGAATGGGACACCACCCGCATCAGCGATGGAGCGCATCAAGTCGGTCTAACCGATGGTCAAGAGCAGTTAACGGCCAAAGTCATGGTGGACAATACGGCACCTGACATTAAGCCGACCGTTGAAGATGGTAAGACATATCGTGGAGAATTCGTCATTGATGCCGAAATCGAGGATGCGATAGCTGGCGTGGACAAGGTTAGTGTGAAGCTGGATGACAAAATAATTACTCTTCCGTTAAGAACCTCTTCGGGAGAGATGCAGGGCGGGAAGCATGTCCTGAATATTCAGGCAACCGATAAGGTGGGTAACGCTGCGGAGAGAACGGTAAAGTTTGAAGTACCCGATGAGAACCCGCTACCACCGGAATTGGTGGCGCCTAAGCAAAATCAAACCAATGTTGGCACAGACGCGAACCTGACAGTTAAAGTTCAGGATCCAAGCAAAGACGCCATGAATGTAACCTTTTACAAAGGTTATAAATACGATGCAACCCGAGCCGAGGGTTTTGCAGGATACCTGAATACTTCCGTTACGGAGCCGCCTAGAGAAATGGTTCCTTCCGGAGAAAAGGCCATGAATGCAGAGGATTACAATAAGATTGCTGCGGTAGACGGAACATATCTCGTCAATGATTCGGTTGAGCAGTTTCCTTATCAACGCTTCGAAGTGAAGCTTGATTCAACCGTGAAAAGTACAGATCGTGTTGAAATCGAATGGCAGGGCAAGTCGCTTGAAGGAAGGAAAGTAAGCTTGTATGCCTGGAGCATAAGCGAGCAAAAATGGGATCAGCTGGATCAGATTATTGCCGGTACAGAGGACTTTGAATTAAAGGCTGTGGTACAGGCGGGTGATTATGAAAACGAAGATGTCATTCAGCTTATGGTTCAGGACGAAATAGCGGAAACAGCTGCTGCTGCAGGCAAAAAGCCTACACCGGAATCACAGGACCCGTACGATTTTTCATTTGTTTGGATGTCGGATACGCAGTACTATTCCCAGAGCTATCCACTAATTTATCAAAACATCGTCAACTGGATCGCCGGGCAAAAAGAAAATATGAACATCAAATACGTTATTCATACCGGGGATGTCGTCGATAAGGCAGACCAGGAATACCAGTGGATTGAAGCAGACAAAAACATGAAGGTACTTGAGGATGCTTCGATACCTTATGGAGTATTGGCAGGAAATCACGACGTGGGTCACCAGGATAACGATTATGCGAAGTTCCAGCAGTATTTTGGAGCGAATCGATTCATCAATAATCAGGTATTTAGTGGTTCATACGAGAATAACCGTGGACACTATGATTTGGTTTCGGCGAACGGTAATGATTTTGTCATTGTGTATATGGGATGGGGACTTGGTGAAAAAGAGATTGAATGGATGAACGATATCGTTTCCAAGTACCCGGAACGTAAAGCAATTCTCTGTTTGCATGAGTATTTGCTCGTATCCAATAACCGTTCACCGATTGCGGATCAGATTTTTGAGAAGGTTGTTAAACCGAACAAAAACGTGATTGCTGCTCTTTCCGGGCACTATCACGATGCCGAGCTTAAGGTCGATCAGCTGGATGATAACGGAGATGGCATTCCTGACCGTAACGTCTATCAAATGCTGGCAGATTATCAAGGTGCTCCGGAAGGTGGACTTGGTTATATCCGGCTTATGCAGTTTGACATGGCAAACAACAAGCTCCATATCAAAACGTATTCACCTTATCTGGATGACTACAACTATTACGATCCAGAGATTGAACAAGGCAAAGATGAGTTTAGCCTTGATCTTGGTTTGGCACCAACAACAAAGCGAGTAGCCACGGATTATATCGGGGTTAAAGTTTACACAGATGAGAAGATAGGCTCAAAAACGAACGTAGCGAGTGGACGAGAAGCCTCTGTGGTATGGAAGGGACTCTCTAACGAAAGCTACTATCAATGGTACGCCAAAGCTGAAGACCAGCATAGTGGAAGTGCTCTATCCGATATTTGGGGATTCTCTACAGGGACCTCTGCTCCTGGGGGACAGACTCCGGGTAATGGAGGAGGTTCAGGTAACAGTAATCCGGCAGCTCCAGCAGATAATAATAGTGTGACGAAGCCAGCAGCACCGATCAGCAATGGTCAAATTACGCTTAATCCATCTTCAGATGGTAGTTATCGTGCCGAAGCACAAGCGCTGGAGCAAGCCGCCGGTTCAGCGAGTGGAGGGGAAGTAGTCATTACACTTGCTGGCATACAAGAGCAGAACAAGAACGGGAAGTTTGATGTATACCTACCTGCCAGTGCGGTGAAAAAGGTGAAAGCAGACGGGCTCTCCATAGAGATCTCATCACCTGTATTAAAAGTCACGCTCCCGGCTGGTTCCCTGCCGCAAGAATGGGGAGAGACAGACCATCTGCTGCTGCGTCTCAGTACTGTATATGACAATAATGCGAAGCAGGTATTGGATAACAATCTATTGGAAGAGCAGCATTATTCCCGCACGGAGTTTGTGCAATCGCTTCGTATGTTCTTGATCCAAGGGGAGAACGAGACGGAGGTTACGAAATTCGGCAGTCCGGTCGAGATTAATCGAATCTTGACGGCTGAACAGCAAAAACAGATTCAATCTGAATATGCGGGTATATATCTGCTTGGTCAAGGAATGGAATATCAAGGTGGTCGCTTCGTAGCTGGAACGGTGACTTTTGAGGCGGAGCAGCCAGGCTTGTACGCAATCCTGGAATATCACAAACAATTCAAGGATATGAAGGACTCCTGGGCAGAACGATATGTCCATACGTTGGCTGCAAAACATCTGATTCAGGGGATGGACAAAGAGAACTACGGTCCTGCCTTACAGGTAAGTCGAGGCGACTTCATTACCCTGATCATGCGTGCGGCGGGGTTGAATTCTTCTGAAAAAACCGAGGTTTATGCCGATGTACCAGCGAATGCATATTATGCAGCAGCCGTTGCTCAGGCGACCGAACTTGGTATTGTACAAGGAAATGGTAATCTCTTCAGGCCGAAGGATTCAATCAGCCGCGAGGAGGCAGCCGTGATGCTGATGAAAGCACAGCAATTATTATTTAAGGAGAAGCAGGAATCCACGGTAAAAGGAGTATTCTCTGACCAAAGCCAGGTTTCTGCTTGGGCTCAAGCTGCTGTAGAGCATGTCAATGCTCTTGGACTGATGACAGGCAAAGCGAACCTACGCTTTGATCCGAAAGGTAAAGTCACACGGGCAGAAATGGCCAAAATAGTGTATATGCTGATTCATGAATAAACATCTTGCCATGCATCTCGCACATGTAATTCACACAGAGGAAGTCGCCTGAATGGCGGCTTTTTTTGTTTTATCTGAACAATTATTATTTACCCTCACTCAGTTTCTAGTCGGCGAGCTTTAAAATCAAACTGGTGTTATCCTTATAGATTTAGGTTACAAACGCACGCAGTGTTATTGTCATTTATGGCACGTGTTAATATTGTCCTGATTAGGTTAATACGGTATATTGAAAGTGGTTCATTTCCTATATATAGGAGAATTCATTCATAAGAATCCGCAAAGTAAATGACTAGGAGGAATCAGACTACATGGAAGCAACTGAAAAGAGATGTCATGATTGTGGAGGAAATTCATTTGTACAAGCTTCAGACTTTATCAACCTCCGTCCGGTGGATAAGAAACTAGCGATTGGATCTGAAAAGGTGTATACCGTTTGTCTGAACTGCGGAGAAGTGGTATCGATCAAAGTGAAGAATCCTGAAAAGTTAAACCAATAGTTGAATCATTTCTTATTATTCTCTCATTAGGTATGAAGATAAAGAATAAGCCCTTCTTCGATTCCTGTCGGAAATAGAGAAGGGCTACTGGTGAGAGACAGATTATTATTTATGCTTCTTTAAAATATCGAAAATGATCTCTGCATTATTCGTATTGTCAATCAGGCCGGAGAATCGATGACTTGCCGGACCGTAAGCGTAGACTGGCACGTCGTCTCCCGTATGTCCGCCTGTCGTCCAGCCAGTGAACGAGCGGTTATCAATAATCGCTTCGATGGCATTGTCGATCGTCGTGACATCTGCGTCTTTAGCTGCGGTTTTTACCGATTGAATCTCCTCGGAAGTTAACCCAAGTTTGAGATAGCTCTTAAGTGTTTCTTCCACGGAAGCCCCTTTAGCGATTTGAGCTGCCATGAAATCTGGAGTGCGTGCAGCGGCTTTGATCGGATCCACGAAAAAGTTATATTCTCCGTCTTTCCCGAGCGTAAGTCCACCAGTGGAATGGTCAGCCGTTGCTACGACAAGTGTCTCTCCATCTTCTTTGGCAAAATCAATAGCCGCCTCGAATGCTGCAGCAAAATCCTCCATTTCGCTCATAGCCCCAACGATGTCATTATCATGACCCGCCCAGTCGATCTGGCTTCCTTCAACCATAAGGAAAAACCCATTTTCGTTTGAGCTCAGGCGGTCAATAGCTGTATTGGTCATCTCGGCCAGCGAAGGCGTTTCGCTAGTACGGTCAATCAACTTGTCCATACCTCCGTCAGCAAATAGTCCGAGAATCTGTTTATTTGTATCCTTGAGAAGGGCACTGCGATCAGTCACGTAGCTAAAACCGGCTTTTTGAAACTCGTTCGTCAAGTCACGATCTTCACGTACAAAATTGGTTTTTCCTCCACCTAAAAGTACATCAACTTTGTGCTCTCCATTGATCAATTCATCATAATAATCATCTGCGATTGCATCCATGTTCTTCCGGCTTATATCATGAGCGCCGAAGGCAGCAGGTGTAGCATGAGTGATCTCTGAGGTAGCTACAAGTCCGGTGGACTTTCCATTTTCCTTGGCTTGCTCCAAAACCGTTTTCACTTCAGTATGGTCATTATCAACAGCAATAGCTGCGTTATACGTTTTCACACCAGCAGACATTGCGGTCGCCGCGGAAGCCGAGTCAGTTACGTTTTGTGTCTCGTCATCCGGATAGGTCATTTGAGCGCCCACAAGATAATGATCAAATACCGTTTTCTCCATGATCTTAGTCGAAGGGTCATCCTTCATATAACGGTATGCGGATGTATAAGCCGTTCCCATGCCGTCACCGATGAGGAAGATGATATTCTTGATTTTTTTTGTCTCTACACTAACGGCTTGTACCGCGTGGGCTTGACCGGCAGACAAGACGGTAGAAGCAGCAAAGACCAGGCTGAGTGCAGCTGCAGGTAGTACTTTTTTGGATAATTTCACGTTAATTCCTCCTTTTATTATTAAACATGAACATATGTAGCTTTATTCATTTGTGCGTCAATATGAACATTATCATTCGACTGTAAAAGAAGTCCCAGTCCTCTGTAATCGTTGTGTAAAAAGTTTACAAAAAAAGTGGACCAGCAAGTGCAGACAAGGAATGGAAGGAAGCCCTGTGGATAAATGCTGTGAGTATGATGCCTGAAGTATACTCATAATTTGCTATCAAACCGGAGGTGAATGGTTTATGATCAATTCATTACGATGACAAGCAGCGAGGGCAGAAGATGAAACAAATAAAATGGATCGATAAAGTAAAAGCCATGGCGAGGGAGATTAAACGAAATGTATTCGTCTTGTACCTGGCGTACAAGGATCCTCGGGTATCTTGGTTTGCAAAATTAATTGCTGTCGGCGTAGTAGCTTACGCGTTCAGTCCAATAGACCTGATCCCTGATTTTATACCTGTACTTGGGTATCTTGATGACCTGATTATAGTGCCGCTCGGCATTACAATAGCTTTGAAGCTGATTCCTCAAGAAGTCATCCGGGATTGTAGGGATAAAGCGGAGGAGATCCGAAAGAAAGGTAAACCCACGAATTGGATTACAGGAGGATTGTTTATCCTTGCGTGGATCGTCTTTGCCGTCTGGATTGGTTCGATCTGCTATAAACTTTTCACCTAAATGAAGAGGCCCACCTGAACTAGCAGATTCAGATGGGCCTCTTTCTTATTAGAATATTAAGCAATCGATATGCTATTTAGAGTCGATGTGAAAGATGCCAATTTCGTTATAATGCTCCAGCTTATAGTCAATGGTACCAAGACTGCAGTTCAGCACATCCAGTTGTTTCAGTATATTTTGTCGATGCTGCTCCAGCATAACCTTTCGCTGTTCACTCGTGGAAGAACCCTCAAGGCATAACAGCATAAATGCTTTGATATCCTCCAGGGACATGCCGCTGTCCTTCAGGCAGCGGACTAACTCCAGCCAGCAGATATCCATTTCGGAATATTGGCGGGTGCCGTATTCTGTCTTTTTCAACAAAGGCATTAAACCTGCCCTGTCGTAGAAGCGTAACGTGGAAGGCGGTAATTGGGTGCGTTCCGCGACTTGTTTAATCGTAAATTCCAAGCAAATCTTCCTTTCAAAAAATCGATTGAATGGCTTGACTTAAACCTAAGTTTAACCACTATCCTAAGATTGTTCAATAGAGCGTTTTCAGGAGAAAAGCTCTCATTTTAACATTCATTGAAGGAGTGATTGGGTTGAAGTACAGAAGATTGGGCAGAAGCGGATTGAAAGTAAGCGAAATCGGATTGGGGAGCTGGCTGACCTACGGGTCGGCTACATCGGAGGAAGCTGCGCGTGCCTGCATGCATCAGGCATATGAACTGGGCATTAACTTTTTCGATACATCCAATTCCTATCCCGGTGCGGAGCAGGTAATGGGCAGTACATTGAAGCAGTATCCACGCAGCAGTTACGTACTGGCTACAAAGCTCTTTTTCCCACAAGGACCGGGTCCTAACGATCGTGGATTGTCACGCAAACATATTATGGAGCAGTGCGAAGCGAGTTTAAAGCGATTAGGTACCGATTATATTGATTTGTATCAGTGCCACCGCTTTGATTCCGAAACACCTATTGATGAAACGCTGAGAGCTTTAGATGACTTGCAGGCGCAGGGCAAAATTTTGTATGCGGGTGTCAGCGAATGGACCGCAGCACAGATTGCGGAAGCCTCCGGGATCGGCAAACGCCTGAATCTGCGTCCAATCATATCCAATCAGCCGATTTACAACATGTTTGAACGTTATATCGAGAGAGAAGGTATTATTGAACAATGTGAGCAGGAAGGGCAGGGACTTATCGTATTTTCTCCATTAGCACAAGGTGTGTTGACGGGCAAATACAAACCTGGACAGCAGATTCCAGTAGGAACAAGGGCTTCCAATGATCAAACCAATGGGGTCATCAACAGTTACTTGCGTGAAGACGTGCTCCAATGTACCGTACAGCTGTCTGAACTGGCCAATGAGCTTGGGGCAACGTTATCCCAGTTTGCTTTGGCCTGGATTCTGCGTCAGCCTGCTGTAAGTTCGGCCATCATCGGCTCCAGTAGACCGGCACAAATTGAAGAAAACATCAAAGCAACCGAACTGGAACTTACTTCTGAGATCATCGAACGAACGGAGAAGATTCTATCGTCAATCAGCCATTTTGCACCGCTCAGATAGACAGTGAGAAACTGATTATAAGGTGACAGACGACGTAGAAGATGGAGCGATGAATAACAAACGTATGGGGACTGAAAGTACTTTAGTAGAATTCGGTATACTGCCCATTTAGAAAAAAATGAAGGATGTAAAAGGCCCTGCCGTTTCTCAGCAGGGCCTTTTACATATCGTTTCAAGTAAAAAAGTAGCGTTTCACTTATTTTAGAGATGAGTTTCCGGTTTACTGTTGCAATCGTGAGAAGCAAGTCTAGGGAATGTCAGCTTGATCATCGTACCTTCGCCAATACGTGACTCCACCATGATCGTTCCTTTGTGCGCCGCCACCACTGCGTAAGCGATGCTCATACCAAGTCCCGCACCATCACTTCCCTCGTCGGTGTTGGTCCCTCGGTAATAACGATCGAAGAGACGGGATTGCGTCTCCGCGTCCATACCTACCCCATTGTCACGGACGATAATGAAGGCAAGCTGTCCTTCGCTTATAACGCTCAGTGTGATTTCCGTTCCTGGCGGGTTATGCTTGACAGCGTTGGAGATCAAGTTATCGAGCAAACGTTGGAACCATTTTGGATTGGCTAAAATATGAAGAGAAGCCGGGCTTTCTTCGAAATCGAAAACCACGTTTTGCAACGTTACATCGTTAACATAGCGTAGCACGGCACGTCGAACGAATTCATTAAGTTCAAGCGGCTCCAGCTTTTCACCTGGCGTATGATTTTTCAGTTCAAATGTAAGCGAGAAGTCCTGCAGCAGTTCCAGCATATATGTACTCTTTTCGCGGATTGTGCCTCCAACCTCTCTCAGTTCATCCTCACTCCAGCTGAACTGTCCACTCTCTAGCAGGTGACCGTAACCCTGAACGGTTGTAAGTGGTGTACGTAGATCGTGGGAAATGCCGGTCATCCATTCTTCACGAGATTGCTCGAGACGCAGGCGCTCATTGCGGGCAAAGGCTAATTTATCTGCCATTTCAGAGAAGCCCGCAATGACCTCATGGTACAGCTTATAACGGGCACGAAAACGGCCTTTTCTGCCAAAAATCTTCTTGCGCTCTTTCTCGGTAAAGACCTCCTCGTACTCGCCCCGGCCCATTCGCTCGAAACCCCTCATGAACAATAGCAGAGGACCGCCGTACCGGTAGCCGTGCCAGACAGCAAGACCAAGGGACAGCAATAATATCGCTAAGCCGATGGTAACCAACACGATTAGCATGGTACGTAATATCGGCTGGTTCGTTGATTCTGCTTCCTCTCGTGGTCGCTCAATCAGCCATGTATATTGGGAAGCGGGGTCGTAATGATAAGAGACGTCAATCTTGGATTTGGCTGGTTGCTGGCTCATTTCAATCAGAGCGAAGGCCCCGTATTCCTCATGGCCTGAAGGGAAACCGAAGCTCTGAACGATATGACCGCTCTTGTTTAGAACAACAAGTGAAACTCCGATTGATTTCACTTCATTTTCTAATTTTCTAGCCGCGGAGTCCGTTACCGTTCCATTCTCGGAGTATAGTTTGTACCACTCTTCAAGCTTCGCTCCGTCCACGTCTTTCCGCCCGAGCAGATAGAGATTTCGGTCACCCAGAATCTCTTCGTACAAGGTCGTAACCTGGTATTCATTCAGCCTTCTAGTATCACTGATGCGCAGTAGATCAGCAGCAGAGTACTGCTCCGGCACCTCTTCAGGTACGTTTAGATTATAAACTTCCCGACCACTTTCGTTGACGATCTGGAGCCAATATCCCTTTTGTTCAAGCTGGCTTGGCCAGAAAGAAGGAAGTTCCACGCTGTCGCCTTCGATGGTGGTTTCAATCGCCAGTGAATCCAGCACATCTGAGGGGATGTCGGTCTTCAGCTGTTCGTTACCTATGTGATACATAATGGTGAATAAAGAAATTAATACGATGGCGAGAACCAACAGCCAAATGGTGAAGAACTGGATGGTAAAATGTAACCCCAAACGCCTCTTAAAGCGGCTATGTATCTTTTTGGCTTGCTTTTTCATACGTTGTCGCCCTTCACGAGCTTATATCCGAGACCTCGAACAGTCAAAAGATAACGTGGTGAGCTCGGATCGGGCTCAATGCGTTCGCGTATTTTTCGGACATGAACCATAACCGTATTATCGTCGCCGAGTCCGTCAAAGCCCCAGACTGATTCGTACAATTGGGATTTGGAGAAGACAATGTTTGGATTGCGGCACAGGAACAGTAGCAGTTGGTAGGCTTGAGCAGGGCAGGGCATGTTTTGGTCGCCCACAATCAGCTCGCCTGCCCGTTCATCAAGAATAAATCCGCCGAAATCATATCGTTGACGGGGATCCGCGTTAGGTGTGGCTAACGATTGGACTGTTGATTCGGCAATTCCTCGTCTCAAGCGCGCTTTAATTCGGGCAGCTATCTCCAGGGGATTGAACGGCTTGGTAACATAATCGTCGCCACCTACAGCAAAGCCCGTCAGTCTATCTAGATCGGTCGTTCGAGCCGTCAAATAGATCAGATGTGCGTCAGATTGTGCCCGAATCTGCGGTCCAAGCTCAAAACCAGTGCGGTCAGGCAGCATCACGTCGAGCAGGATAATGTCAGCGCCATATTCAAGTAGAAGACGCATTCCTTCTTCCGCATTGTCTGCTGTATAGATATACTCGAAGCCTTCCTTGCGCAGTACGAACTCGATCATCTGCACGATGGCTTTTTCGTCGTCCACGATTAGAATTTTTGCAGAATTCATTGGAAAATTCCTCCTTGTCTTCATATTGCATTAGTCATTGTACCAGAGAAACCTTAACGGTGCTTAAAGTAAGCAGTTTGTTTTCATTGCTGCGTTAAGGAAATGTTAAGGTAGGCTTTAACGCTCATTTAGGGCAGGGCACTATGCTGTATACAGAGGTGATTGAATTGAGTACATATAAAAAGCGCGTTCAATTAATCGATGGACTGCGCGGATTCAGCCTGGTAGGCATTGTATTGGCGAATATGTTGATTTTTCAATACGGTCTGTTTGGGGAGAGCGAACCGCAACTGTTTGGGATTAAAGGGGCGGACTTGGCTTTTCATTCATTCCTGAATATCACGGTGGTAGGCAGCTTCATGCCAATCTTCGCGTTTATGTTCGGGTTCGGGATGATTAAGCTATCGGAAAGCTTGAAAACAAGGGGACTAAGGCCGAAATGTCATCTAGCCCGCCGTTTTCTGCTTCTATTGATTATCGGGCTGCTGCACTCGACATTTCTGTGGGAAGGGGACATATTGGCATTTTACGGAGTTACTGGTTTCTTACTGTTGATGTTCCTGAACCGGAAGCCAAAAACGTTATTCGTATGGGCCATCATACTACTTACGATTGCAGGGCTTCTTGGTCTCCCGTCTTCTGATTCGTCAGACCCGATGGCTGCTACATCACAGGGCATGATCAACTACATTGTGCAGAGCCAGGATATATACGGTAATGGCAGCTATATGGAGATCAAGGACTTTCGCAATAATGCAGATCCATTTGCGGAAATGGGAACAAATTTCATCTTGCTTGTTATCGTGTTAGCCCCGATCATCACGCTTCCGATGTTTCTGCTCGGCATGCGTTCCGCCAGAATCGGAACATTTGACAATCCACAAGCAATGAGACGTACATATTATCGCCGCACAGCGGTCCTTGTGCCGGTGGGACTGTTACTTAAAGCATATGGCGTATTAGCCCCGCAACTGGGTGCAGCAAGCTGGCTTGGTACCGGTATTGGATCAACACTCGGAGGTATGCTGCTTGCACTGGGCTACATTTACGCTTTTGCACTCCTGTATACGGGAAACCACCGTTCTGCTTTAATAGCAAGGTTTGAAGCGGTTGGCCGTCTCTCGCTCACGAATTATCTAATGCAAAGTGTAATATGTACGTCGATTTTCTATGGATATGGACTTGGACTGTTTGGCCATGCTGGCGTGTTCGTTGGGGCGCTGATCGCCGTTGCTGTTTATTGTATTCAGTTGTGGTTTAGCCCAATTTATCTCAAGATGTTCCGGAGTGGCCCCCTGGAATACATTTTGCGTATCTGGACGTATCTGTCCTGGAGAGGGCAGCCGAAAAAGAAGAGGCGAAAACCACGGAATACGATAGAAGGGGAGGCAAACTCGCTTAAACCTGAACAAGGATATACAGGTTGATCTTGCTTCACGTTGAGAATACCTTACATATGCCCCATTCGCACAGGCAAGCAGTCCATTTATTGCGTAAACTACAGGAGATTCAGTAGAGCGAGGTGAATTTTATGGCTAAAATCAACGATATACGCCTAAAGGCAAAGCGATATAAAGCCAAACCCGTCTGCGTGACTCTTCATAATGGTGAAACATACATTGGTTATATCGCTGAAGTGAATAACGGTGGAGTGGTGCTAACTGGTGGAGGAACCGTATTGGGCACACCGATACCAGGAGACAGCTCCCATCGTTCCAACCGGAACCGAAAGGCTGTTTCAGGCAGTAAGGGAGGCTCCTCTCACAAAAGAAAACAGGGCAAAGGCACACGTAAGCCGTCTACGCGTTCGCGCCAAATGTCGCAAGCGCAGGTTTCGTCCTTTCTGCCCCTGATGGGTTCCTTGTTTGGTGGGCTCGGTGGCGGGGCTGCAGCTGGAGGTGCTGGAGGATTACTTGGCGGCGGGATGCGGCTATTCGGCATGATTCAGCAATTCGTACCCGTCGTGAAAATGGGCTACGGTATGATCAAGTCCATCAAGCCGTTCATGGGTGCTGTCCAAGGTCTAATGGCCGGGCCGAGTCAGGCCGAACAGGAAGAAGCATAATCAACTCAAAGCCCCTTAGACAGATGTAAGGGGCTTTTCCTTTTTGACATAGAGGATTGGTGTTCCGGGTGACAAGAAATCAGAAATGACGATGGCTGACATGTAAAATCTCTTCTTATAGTTCTGAATGTATGAACTGCTTTCTGAAAAGAAGACCGTAAACGTATGCTAAAACTAAAGGCAGAAGGTAGGAAACGGCAGTCCAGTAGATGTTCCATCCATTGAAGTACACTACTCGGCCCATTTCTTTGGCCAGCCATTCAATGAGGGTAAGAACCACGGATGTAATGACTATGGCGAGCCAGGGTTTTTTGCCTTTTTTGATAATGGCATACATCATAAAACATCCTGAGATCGGGTAGATGCCCAGATCCATTGGAAGAGCGGTATAGGACTGATTATTGGAGTTAGGGAGTATGTTCCAGAAAAAGTTGAAACCCACACTGTTGATGCAAGCAGAGACGGCTACGCCCAACGGATAAAAAACGAGAAGAATTTTGGGCTGTCTCCGTAAAATCCTTCCACCAATTAGAACAGGAATCACAAAACCAATAATAATATTTCCCAACATGTTGATCATTCCTCCGGTTCAACGACCATTAGCACAAAGCCAGTTTATCCATTAGTTTCTCTTATTTTTATCCTCAAGTAGGGTATTAAGCTTCTGGTTTAATATTGTTAATTTTTTATCATAATGCTTATATGTAATAAACCCGATTACGGCTTTAACTGCAAAAAATAATATTGCCGCAATAACAATCAGTACGTAATTATGTGCGATCTGCTTGAGCCATTCATTTAACCCATTCAATCTCAATCCCCTTCTCTCTGGAAAATACTTTGATTCCTCTTTATAGGATGAACCAATTTGAAGAAATTATGATATTTTTGAATTAAAATCTATATTGAACGGGATAATTAAGATCGCTTCATTGCGTTATTATTAGTAAATGTGTCACAATAGAGGGATCATCGATTTGGAGTCCAACCTGTATGATTCAGTCAATAGTACAGGCAGAGTGTTCTTGTTTCTGAACACCGACGATTTTTGGAGAGATTATAATGAAATAATCTCCAAAGGGATAGAATTTGTTAGAGAGCCTAAAGAACAAGATTATGGGATCGTTGCTGTATTTAAAGATTTATACGGTAATCTGGGGGACCTGTTGGAAATGAACAAGGATCATCCAATTGCCAAGCGCATCATGTAAGTTTATAAAGAGTGATGGGAAACCATTTACTTTGTGTACGTTTTTCGAGAGAATAGCATTAATGAAATGCCCTGATGATAAAAGATAGTGAGGTAGAAAAAATGATTGCAAAGACAGAAGAAGACTTTAATGGTTTGAAGGAAATTGGTAAGATCGTAGCCGCCATACGCGATGAATTGGTACAGCGGACCGTTCCGGGTATAACGACGAAAGAACTCGATGACATAGCCGGAGAGCTTTTTGCCAAAGAAGGGGCCGTGTCAGCTCCAAAAAGTGAATATGATTTTCCGGGGTACACTTGTATCAGTGTTAATGATGAAGTAGCGCATGGGATTCCTGGACAGCGCGTTATTCAGGAAGGTGACATCGTAAACATAGATGTATCCGGCTCCAAGAACAGCTATTTTGCAGATACGGGAATCTCCTTTGTAGTTGGCGAGGGAGACGAAATATTAACCAAAATATGTGACGTTGCAAAAAAAGCATTTGAAGCAGGGCTTAAAAAAGCAAAACCCGGTTCCAAAAAAAGCGGCATTGGAAAAGCAGTGTTTCAAACTGCCAAGCAGCATGAATTAACGGTTATCAAAAATCTTACAGGACATGGTATTGGACGTACAATCCATGAAGCACCCGATCATATTTATAATTACAACGATACATCGGATGATGAATTGCTGAAAGATGGAATGGTTATTGCATTTGAACCGTTTATTTCAACTTCTGAAGAAGAAGTATTCCAAAAAAATGACGGCTGGACCTTTGCCAACAAAAAGAGCTATGTGGCTCAAATCGAACATACGATTATCCTGACCAAAAATGGTCCGATTATTATCACGGAGTAACGGGAACAAGAGCGTTGTCGAAGGTCGATTTCCATTGTGAAATCGGCTTTTTTGTGTCTCAGGTTCTTGTTCCAGGGGAACGAGAACCTGAGCATGTTACTGCAGACCTGTACCCATCCATTTGCCGTGAAGGTCGTTTTTATCTTGGATTACCTGGAAATAAGCGGTCTGGTTTGCAGGTAGATATCGAGATCCGAACTCGATCCAGTAAGAATCTGATCCGAAACAATTTTGGCCAGGACACCGTTATACACCGTTCCGTTATCTCCGTATGCCATCAAAATATAGCAGTGGGGATATGTCTCGTATTGGCCGAGGACAGGCAATCCGTCATGCGTGCCTCCGTAGAAGGCGCCCAGGTAGTATTCAGGCTCGGCAGGAATGTCAGGAAATAGCTTGTTAAACTCTTGAATGAGCTTGTCCTTGCTCGCCAGAATTTTTGAATCTCGGGTTGAAGCGAAGGAAGTATCCTTATCCATTCCTCCGATAATAACCCGATTGTCCGGGGTTGTACGCATATACACATATGGGCGTGCAGTTTCCCAGATCAATGTTCGTTTGTGCCAGCTTGAAAAATCATTAATAGGCTTCGTAATGACGGCATAGGAGCTTGCCAGCGTAGCATTCTTTTCGGATTTAAAATCACTATCTTCATACCCGGCTGCAATAATTACATGTTTGGCTCGGATTTCGCGACGTTCCTTGGTGTAGAAGACAGCATAATCCTGTTCGAATCGTCTGCCTGTTATCTCCGTGTTCTCATAGATCTTTCCTCCCTGAATTTTTACTTTCTCAAGAAGTCCATATACGAATTTTAAAGGGTTCATCTCGGCATCGTCGTGATAGTACAGCGCTGCCTTTTTCCGGAATGGGTAAGAGCCGGATATGTGCTCTTCATTCCACAGATCTACCTTGAATCCGTACTTCTGTAGAAGGGCATATTCTTCATTCAAAGCGGAAACATCCTCTTCATAGCTTGCGTAATAGAGGCTATCACGTCTTATAAAATCAGGATTGATGGGTAATTGACTGCTTACTTGCTCGATATGATTAATAGACTCTTCACATAGCTTCAGATGACGAGAGGCTATTTCTTCACCAAAGGAATGGCTGAGCGATACAAAACTCTTCTCACCTGCATATTGAATCAAAGCCGTATTGGTGCTGGTACTGCCTTCTCCAACCTTTCTCTTGTCGACGATAACGACAGATACACCTTGGTCACAAAGGAAATTTGCACACTGAGCTCCGGAGCTGCCAGCCCCGATAATGAGCACATCGCAGGATATGTCCTCCTCCAACCTAGGGTAAGAGGGGGGATTAGCTATTGTTGTCGGCCAGTATAATTTACCGCTCTGCAGATCCATTCGAGTCTCTCCCTTATATATATTCGGTACGTAGTATGGGCAAATCACGGGAACTCGATGCAGGATTCAGACCAATAAGCAGCGATTCCTGTATTCATCGAAAATAATATCGAAAATGATGAAGAGAGGACAGGCTTTTTTGCCTGTCCTCTCTTCATATAGTTGTAGATTAATGGGCAGTCACTTTTTATAGGATCATACAGGTGCGTTTCTGCTTGATTTACCTTTTAAGGATTAGGTGTAATCACGATATCATCGATAAATGCCGTATTGTCGCCGGTACCTGAAGTTCCCACAAACCGGATTTGGTGTTTCCCCGGCTTCGTGATTTGGAAGGGATTGCTGGTGTAAGCAGTGTAAGATCCGCTTCCAGGTGTAAACGAACCGATCGACTGATCATCCAGATAGACATCAAAGGACTGTTGTCCACCAAAGCTGGTCCGCTTGGCTGCCTGAAACTGAATGACATAGCTGCCCGCAGGGAAGATCAGGGATTGGCTGAATTCACCCTGCTTACCATTTAGGGTTTGCAAATACGCGGCCTGCGTTCCTTCGGGTGCGTCAGAGGCGCCAAACACGCTGCCATTGCGAATTCTGCCCGCGTTATTCTTGAAGCTCCAGCCCTCACCGCTGCCCACGGATACACCATTCTGAGAAGAGATAGCCGGATGTTCAAAACCGTTATTTTGCAAAACTGCATGATCCGGTACATCAACTTTCTCTACGGTGATCTGATCGATAAAGGTTGCATGGGTGCCTGTTCCCGCTGCGGTAAAGGTGATCGTATGCGAGCCATTGGCAACGGTAAACCAGTCGGTTGTGAAGGATTGGTATGCACTGCTGGATGGAGTAATGGTACCAACCGTCTGACCGCCCACTTGAATTTGCACGGGCTGAGGTTGCTCAGCTGTCTGTGCAGCAGCTTTTAGGTTTAAGACGTAACTTCCTGCCGGGAACGTTACGGACTGATGAAGTGAACCTTGCACACCATCCTGGCTTCGAACAAAAGCAGCTTGCAGCCCGGCGGGTGCAGTCATGGAGGTCATGCTGCTGCCATTTCGCAGGATACCTGACTGATCATTAAAACTCCAATCCGCGGTAATCCCGGTCACCACACCTGTCGGATGAGTAACCGCAGGTGACTCAAAGCTTGAATTTCCGATAAAGGGGTCCTGAGGGGTAAGTGGCAGTGTAATTCTAACGTCATCGATAAAGGCAGTGTTGTCCCCTTGAGTTGTAGTCGCCACAAATTTGATTGTATGTTTTCCACCAGTTGTCTCGAAGGCATCTGTTCTGAACGTTTCGAAGCTGCCGGACTCGGGCTGATATGAGCCTATTACCTGATCATCAAAATAAACATCAAAGGATTGGGTGCCCCCAAAACTGGTCCGTTTAGCTGCCTTAAATGACATTTGATATGTTCCTGGCTTGAAATGGATGGATTGACTTAGCGTGCCCGATACACCGCCATCCGTTTTCAGATAGCCTGTCTGTACCCCTTGAGGCGCGGCAGGGGCCTGAAATGGACCATTATTGTGCTGCACACCGGAGTGGCTGTCGAACACCCATCCGTTGGTCAAGGGACCCGGCCGGGCTGAAGTGGTGGCCGGTTTCTCAAAGCCAGCATTAAAAAAAGTAACCACGGGAAGTTCATCCGGAATTTCAGGGTTTACATAGCAGCGTTTGTTTACACCTGGAATGGGATCTCCCAGAATGGCGCTTGTGCAGGCCACACCGTCTTCCTGAATGGAATAATTAAATAACCCATCTGCGCCGTACGCAACAACGGCTTTCCCCTGAAAATAACATTCACCGCCATTTTCAACCATGCAGAGTTTGTAACCGTCAGGTGAACTGCTGATCTGTCCGATTTGATAAAGGGAGGATACGGTGCCCGAAGGCTGCATACCCGTTTTGAACGCTTTGACCTTGTAGAGTGCGAGGGAACCTTCGTTCAGAATAATGGGTCTCACGTAAAGGGAGGACTGAGCTGTAGGTTCGCTTCCGTCGGTTGTATAACGGATTTGAGCTCCGCTCGTCGCTGTCTCCAGATAGAGCACTTCGGAGCTCGGGAACACGTGACGGTCTAGGCTAAAGGTGGGAACTTCAACTTTGCCGGCCAGTGACGAAGGCAGGACGCGTACGAGAACGACACCATATGCCGACGGATCGGCCGTACTCATTGCGCGAACTGCAATTAACTTTTCGTCTGTCACTTGGGGTGCTTGATATACGCCGCTAGCGCTGTTAATGGTGCCATTGTTTTGTCCAACGACGCTCCAAGTCACACTTCCGATGTTATCAATGACCTCTGCTTCAAGCGTGATGGAATCCCCCGAGCGGACGGTAGGATTTACGTTATCTAGCTTGACTTGCGTCTCTGCAGGCTGGGTCGTATAAATGATAACATTGTAATCATCGCTCACATTGCTATCTGTTAACATAGCTCCCCCAGGAAAAGTTGCTGTTACAGGAGGAAGGATCGCATTAGGTTCTTGAAGGATATCGTTTTTGTATACCATTTTACGGATCGTGTTGTTTACCGCAGTACTGCCAAAATCCAGGGTAATTTCTTTTTCCGTACCTGCTTTTGCTTCGACGAGCACGGTATAATGGCCATCGTTGTCTCTGAACGCTGCTGCGCGAACGTCGGTTGAGCCGTTCGTATCTACAGCCAAAACTTCACTGTGCTCAGGAATATAGCGGTTCAGCATGCCAGCGATGTAGAATGTTTTGCGAGGGTTCAGCCCCAGGGGCAATGCATCCCACATCGTATACGTACCGTTCGTTCCACCTGTAGGATCATTGGTCCATACCCCATTTAACTGCCACATCAGAGCTGATTTCACACCCATATTGGCTGTCTGAATCACTGAATTCGCATATCCGGCATCCCAGTTGCTGGCGTTGTCGTCTGCCCAGCCAAATTCGGTTAAATGGAGCGGTTTATCCCCCACGTATTCTTTCCGCTGCGCGAAGGCGCTGCCCAGTCCATCGTAGGATTCTCCATAAACGTGAAAGCTGTATCCATCAATGGCGTCATCCGCATGCTCTTTCATGTACTCAATCCAGGCAGGAGCGCCTGTCTCTTCGGGCCCCCAGATTTCGATCAGATCGCGGAGTCCGTCCGCAGTCAGTCTCGCACTTGTTTTATTGACCATCTCGGCGTAATAGGCTTTCTGATCACCGGGAGCTTCAAAGTCCCAACTTCCGTTAGGCTCATTATAAAACGTCAGGTACTTCACATTGTCGTATCCTCGGTTCTGAATCAATTCCTCAAGCAGAGCAGATGCGGAAGCCGCATAAGCATCCAGATCAGCTGGTGCACTTGTCCACGGATCAATTCCCGGTATCGAGAACCAATCGTGTACGGTCGATCCGACTTTCCAGCCGAAGTTCAATTCGACTTCCGTTCCAGCGGTTTTAAAGGCGTCAAGATATTTGTAAAAAGCTTTCATTTTGGCACTGTCCCATGTGTACGTACCTTTCGTAGGCTCCATCCAATCGATCTGGAACCAAACTCTGGCGACCTTGGGTTCAATGGTCTGTATTCGCTTTTTATCCACCTCCCAGTGGGCTTCCGTATACCCGTATTGGGTCTGACCGGGCATGAGTGCTGTTGGAATGGTATTGACTCCAACGCCGAGAAAATCATCCTGAATTACATCATTCGTATCAATCGTTATGGTATGACTGGTGCTGTTCTCATTCTGGCTCTGGTTCTGAACAGCTGCATATGCTTGAGGAGAAACGGGAATTAACGAAGTGAGCATCGTGGTAATGAGGAGCGAAATCCCCCACCTTGAGGTTCGATAACCAGATTTACTTTTCATCTCAGCTCTCCTTTATTGTGGTATACCGCAAGATCGAATGCAGAATACAGGATCTCATGTAGACCGCCTGTGCGCCGATCCGCTTGCGTCACTTAAAATGATAGCGTTTTCAACAAAA
The DNA here is from genome assembly GCF_058789975.1 of Paenibacillus sp. FW104-T2. Classification (NCBI taxonomy): domain Bacteria; kingdom Bacillati; phylum Bacillota; class Bacilli; order Caryophanales; family Paenibacillaceae; genus Paenibacillus; species Paenibacillus sp. FW104-T2. The sequence continues at coordinate 24,580 of NZ_JBYTCE010000015.1, forward strand.
TACGGATTTGAATTATCGACTGAAACAGTTGAAAAAAAGTCGCTCAGGTTGAACAAAACAAAGCACAGTTGAACGATTTTGCTCGGAAACGGCCTTTACGAAACGAAATATGCATTCTATGCTCTTGATAAGAGAACAAACGTTAGGAAGGTGACACATGCTATGAATACGTCAAACAGTGAAGCGAACAGAGAACGATGCAATCAAATAAACTTTGAAAATAAAAATCGTACCCTTGCTGCCCTTCGGGTTGCTGCGAACGGTCGTTATCTGGAGACATTGCAGGGCGTTCCTTTTTTCTGGCTGGGAGACACGGCTTGGGAATTGCTTCACCGCCTGAACCAGGAAGAGAGCGAACTGTATTTACGTACAAGGGCAGCACAGTGCTTCACTGTCATTCAGACCGTGCTGCTTGCCGAGTTCAGTGGTGTCACAACGGAAAATGCACAAGGCAGATTGCCCTTGTATGTAAGTGGAATAGGTGAACCTGATCCAACCCGACCGGATACCGAGGGAACCTACTCCTATTGGGATCATGTGGATTACATACTTGACCTTGCAGACAGCCTTGGACTCTATGTGGCGCTGCTGCCGACTTGGGGTGACAAGTTCAATAAGAAGTGGGGGAAAGGGCCAGAGATATTCACACCAGAAACTGCGTTTAGTTTCGGGAAATGGCTAGGTGAGAGATATGCTGATTACCATCAGATCGTTTGGGTGCTGGGAGGGGACCGTCCATTGGAAACGAAACGTCATTTTGACATTGTCACGTCCATGGCACAAGGGCTCAAACAAGGCGGTGCACGGCAACTTATGACCTTCCATCCGCCCGGATGTGATTCATCTTCCCGCCAACTTCATGATGAGTCCTGGCTGGATTTCAATATGATTCAGTCTGGACATGGAGAGCGAGAGATTACCAACAACAGTCGTGTACAACAAGATTATGAACGTGTGCCCGTTAAACCGACGCTGGATGCTGAGCCATGCTACGAGGATATTCCCGTCGGATTCAGAGGTGAACAAGGCTATTTTGATGCAGCCGATGTGAGAAGAGCTGCATATTATGCGCTATTCTCAGGCGCGCTGGGTCACACATATGGTCATCATTCAATATGGTCTATGTATCAGGGGACGGATGATCTGGCTGAATCTAACAGCATGGGCGATTATTTCATCATGTCCTGGCGCGAAGCACTGCATCGCCCAGGAGCGAAACAGATGCGTCATGCTCGTACACTGCTTGAAGAGGAGATCGGTCCGGATTGGAGACCCAATTCACAACTGATTCACCTCAACCGTACAGGTGCCAATTATGCTGTTGCTGCACAAAATAAATATAACGCTTACATATATCTGCCCAGTGGCTTGTATGTTGACGTGGTCATGGGGTATATTGAGGGCAAACAGGTCAAAGCCATATGGTTTTGCCCCAGAACAGGAGGCAGGACCGAAGTTTCTAGAGATTTTACAATACCGAACCAAGGCATTAAACGTTTCACAGCCCCAACCAGCGGAAGAGGGAACGACTGGATTTTGATTTTGAAAGGGGTTTGATGCATGTATAAGGTAATGATTGTCGAGGATGAAATGCTGGTTCGCATCGGACTGAAAAATTCCGTCGAGTGGAGCAAATTTGGGCTTGAGGTGTCCGCCGATTTTCCGGATGGCCAATCTGCATGGGACTATTATGAGCGCGAGAAACCCGATGTGGTCATTACCGATATCAGTATGCCGAGAATGGATGGCATGGAGCTGATCTCCAACATCCGCAAGCAGGACAAATATACACGTGTCGTTGTGCTATCTTGTTTGGAAGAGTTCGAGCTTGCCCGCAAAGCACTGACACTGGACGTATCCAGTTATATTCTGAAGCTGACGATGACGGAAGAAGAGATTGAGCAAGTGTTGACCGGGGTCAGGGAAGAGCTGGATCAGCAGCATAACTCAACCCATGTTCAGGGCAGAGCAGCTGCAGCATCCCCGGATATGGAGCTTGTGAAGGAAAAGATGTTTAAGGATTTTATGTTCTACCGTATCTTTTCAGCGGAGGAATTTGCCAGTTTCATTACAGACAGCGGCCTTCGGCTCTCGCCTGTTCGCTTGGTCGTTTGCGTGATGGAAGTGGACCGGTATGTTTCGCTCAAGGAACGTTTCCGGGATGAGCATGGTCATCTGGTCAAGATGTCGCTGTTAAACATATTAAGCGAGATTATGTCCGGTTATAAACGAGGAGAAGCGGTTCAGATCAACGACCGGCACTACGCACTTGTACTGCATTTTGCTGATCTGCTGTCCGAACAAGCCATCGTGCAGGAGATTCGTCAACTGCTCGAACATATTCAGGATACTATTCGCCATTACTTTAACAGTACCGTTTCGTTTGGGATCAGCAGTGTCAACGGAGGGTATGATTCGCTCCCCAGACAATACGCCGAAGCACAACGCGCATTGCAGCGCAAATTTATTACAGGCTCCGGACAGCAGCATCAAGGAACAGGGCGGGCAGACTATACTGGTGTGCTTGCCAGGCTTGAACAGATTCGAAACCACACATCCATTCGGGAATTGCTGCCGAAACTCAAAGAGAAAGAATATGATGAATTGCTGGATGAGATGGAATGCGGCATGAGCCAAGAGCGAAAATCCATGGAAATCACCATCTACCAGTTCGTGCAGTGGGTGAATACCCATGTATATGATCATAACAACGAAAAAACGCTGCTGCTCAGCATGACCGAGAATCTGGAAACCTGTGACACGATGCCGGATATGCTCGACCAGGTACTCGTATATATGGATACGTTGGTTGACTTGATTAGCAAACGCTTACAAATGAGTGATGAGATCACCCGGGCCATTGAGTACGTCAAGCGACATTACACGGAGAACATTAGCCTTCAAATGGTTGCAGACCATGTTGGATTAAGCCCTGGATACCTTAGTAACCTGTTCCGCAGAGAGCTGCAGATTACGTATATTGATTATGTAAACCGATACCGGATTGAACGGGCTAAGGAGCTGCTTGCCCAAAGTCAGCTGCGTTCTTCCGATGTGCCGGCATTGGTTGGATTTTCGCCCGAGTATACGTATTTCAGTAAGGTTTTTAAAAAAATTACCGGTCTTAACCCGAATGAATATCGCAGACAAACGACGAACAAAGACAAGAGGGTGCCCTAATGAAGAAATCCCTCCAAACGCTTTTTGATTCCAGACAGCTGAGAACCCAGCTCATTCTCTATATTATGGTCATCAGCCTCGCCGTACTGGCTGGGGCTTCTTATTTTATTTATTCCTTTATGCAAAACATGATCAAGATTCAAAATGAACGGCTGCTCTACCAGCAGTTTCAGCAGCTTGACCATAATATCGGCGGACTGGTGAAGGAGATTGATCGGTTATCCATGCTTTTTCTGCGAGATGAACACATTCAGCGATTTTTGTACAAAATTTCAGAGAAAACGGAAGAGGAGTTCCTCGAATCCAAAAACGATGTGCAGCGGGTCATTGCCGATTTTATTGACAACTACAATTATATCGATTCCATCTATATTACGGCGAACAACCTGGGAGCGGTTGGAGGAAGCCAGAAGCGGACGCTCGTTTACGATCGGGATGCATGGCAGAAGAGTTTCTTCACCTCCGAACCCTTTCTTCAGACGCTTGAACAGTATCCTCAGCTGGTTATCCATTCCGGGATCAAAAAATCGTTCTACAATCCTTACCTCACCGGGAAAGATGATGGTTATCTAATCAGTCTGATGCGGGGAACCCGCGCAATGTATGATCCAACAACAAGTGCCACACTGATCATCAATATTGATGAACGCTATCTGTCATCCATATACTCTACGGCGCTGAACAGCGAAGAAGGAGACATGTACATCGCTAACGCTGAGGGAATGGTTTTATCGGCCAGTGAGGCGGATCGGGTAGGTACGCAGAGTCACTTGAAACCTGGTGTGGAGCTGGCGGATGGAGCTTACGGAAGTTTGGATGACGAAAAAGGCGGACGCAGCATGCAGGTTGTATATTACAAACTCCATGACGGCGGCTGGTATCTCCTGAAGGAAATTCCGCTCAGCCAGTATGCGGATCAGATCCTGGGTGTTCAACGAATGTTGGTACTGGTATTCACGATTAGTGTGCTCGCCATATTTATCGCCTCATACTTCTGGTTGCGCAAAATCATTAAACCGCTGAACCAATTGTCCAGCAAAATGAAAGATATGAGCCGCGGTGAACTCGGGGTCACCGTGGATCATGTTCCGAATAATGAGCTGGGCACAGTTATCCGGCGCTTTAACGAGATGTCGCTCAGCATGGTTGAGCTGGTGGATAAAAACAATGAGATTCAAGAGAAGAAGAGGGAGCTTGAGCTGGAGGCATTGCAATATCAGATCAATCCACATTTCTTGTATAACACGCTGAATATGATCCGATGGATGGCTGTCATCGTGAAGGCTGACAACATTGTTAATACGATTGTAGCACTCGGCAATATTTTGCGTCCTGTATTCTCCAGCAAAGATTCGATGTGTTCCCTTCGTGACGAGCTGTCGTATGTCGACAACTATTTGAGAATCATCAACATGCGATTCAACAATAACATTACATTCACGATGGACGTGGATGAGCATTGGATGGATTGTCAGGTTCCACGCTTTATTCTGCAGCCGCTGCTGGAGAATTCCATTGCATCGGGCAGACAGAGCGAAGACTTTGCCATCCAGATCAGGATCAGTGTCTCTGGCGACCATAATCGTCTGATGTTATGCGTCACAGATTCCGGCATTGGCATGGATAAGGAGAGCCTCAATGCACTAAACGAAAAGCTGGCAAGCGGTGAATCACCCAAATCCACCGTTGGCGGAAGTGGAATCGGGCTCAATAACGTCAATAAACGGATTCGATTATATTATGGCCCGGACTTCGGCATTCACTTCGTTCCTGCTGAGCAGGGGGCTAAGGTGATCGTTACATTGCCAGTTCACCGACTGTAAAACAGGAGCTTATGTCTGGATATGTGGGTACAGCAACATTCGAACACAAAATGATCTACGCTCTCGTGAGCTTGGCCGGAAGGCAGCACATGAGGGCGTTTTTTTATAAAGTGGTGGTGGATTTGTTCAAGCAAAAGCCTAAAATTTTTCAAGTGAGCCTGTGAGGCAGAATTGTTTTTTTCAAGCAGATCAAGGGATTCTTCATTCAAGCGAAGAAAAGAAAGCGTTACCATATGAATAAGCACAAACGAAAGCAAACGCACAAAGGAGAAATTCATATGCAACGTACCGAGACCCTGAACAGCTCTGTGAAGCAAAGAGCTGGCAAGTTGAACCGCAAGGACGGCATACACCTCCTGCTACTAGCCACACCGTTCGTCCTGTTTACGCTGGCCTTCAGTTATGTCCCTTTATTCGGATGGATCTATGCATTCTTTGATTACAAACCAGGCATTCCGCTTCAACAAACTCCGTTTTTGGGACTGGAAAATTTCCGCAACATGTTCGATGATCCGCGGATGGGACCCGTACTGGCTAATACGCTGGCACTGAGCCTGTTGTCCATTGTAACAGCCCCCATACCGATGCTGCTTGCCATCCTGATTTCGGAGGTTCGTTCCGGCTGGTTCAAACGGCTGGTGCAGACCGTGTCCACACTTCCGAATTATATCAGCTGGATTATCGTATTCTCTCTAGCGTTCAGCATGTTCAGCACCGAGGGGGCCGTCAATTCCATTATGTTAAAAACGGGTATCGGCAGCCCCCCAGTTGATATCCTGGGCAACTATGACCGTGTCTGGACGGTACAAACGTTGCTGCTGCTGTGGAAATCTGCAGGCTGGAGCGCCATTATCTATCTGGCCGCCATCGTTGGTATCGACAGCGAGCAGTATGATGCAGCGAAGGTGGATGGCGCGGGACGCATGCGCACCATTTGGCATATTACGCTGCCGAGCATTATGCCGACCTTCATTGTGCTCTTGCTGCTCTCGGTCAGTAACCTGCTCTCCGCAGGATTTGAGCAATATCTCGTATTCAGCAATGTCATGATAGCAGACCGGATTGAAGTGCTTGACCTTTATGTATATCGGCTCGGCCTTGTGACCGGAGATTACTCTTACTCGACAGCAGTAGGCATTTTCAAAACCGTCATCAGTGTCCTGCTGCTCTTCAGTGTTAACATTCTATCCAAGAAAGTTCGCGGTCAAGGCATTGTCTGACACGCAGGGAAAGGAGAAATACAGAGATGCGTACACAACCCGCAGGACAGATGCTTCGTCCGGTACGCCACACGGATTGGAAAGATCTGACGTTCACCCTGTTTAATTACATCATGCTGTCACTGCTTGTCATCATCACCATATATCCGTTTTATTATATCCTCATCTATTCCATCAGTGATCCCATTGAGGTTCAAAAAGGGGTATACCTCTGGCCAGCTGGCTTCTCTCTTGAAGCGTACAGAGCGACAGTTCAGCTGCCAGGCATCCTTGACGCAGCCATTGTAAGTGTCTCCCGTACGGTGCTGGGTACACTGATTACGGTTTTCAGCTGTTCATTCTTTGCCTATCTCATTACCAAGGAAGAGATGCCGTACCGCAAAATCATTTACCGCTTTGTTCTGATTACCATGTACTTCAATGCAGGCTTTATTCCGTGGTATCTGACCATGAAAACTTACGGCTTGCAAAACAATTTCTTGTTATACATTATCCCAAGTGCCATGTCTGGATTTAATATTATTCTGATCAAAACGTTCATTGAACAGCTGCCCGCATCACTGGAGGAATCGGCCAAGATCGACGGGGCAGGGTACTTCAGAATCTATCGCAGCATTATTTTTCCGCTGTCGATGCCTATCATAGCGACCATTGCGGTGTTCTCAGCCGTAGGTCAGTGGAATACCTGGTTCGACAACTTCTTTCTGGTGGAAAATCCGAAGCTGCAAACGCTGCAGCTCGTGCTGTACAATTTCTTGAATCAGTCGAGCAACCTGTCCAACATGACGACGGAAGAATTGACCCGTGGGGATGTTGTGAGATCACTGACACCTCAATCCATTCGCATGACGATTACGATGCTCGTCACGCTCCCCATCGTGTTGGTGTACCCGATGCTGCAGCGTTACTTCGTCAAAGGCATCATGATGGGTGCCGTGAAGGGTTAAGGTTTAAATGAATCTGCAATCAAACCGGATTATCCGGCATCTGCCGATAATCATAGAAGAATAAACAGGAGGGGTTATGACATGAGAACTAAAAAATCGTTTCGCCGTGTAATGGCACTGTTTATCATGACGTCTATGCTGCTGGCAGCCTGTACAGGTGGCGGCTCGGGAACAGGCCAGACGGATACGGGGGGAGCGGGTTCATCAGACACCGGCTCGGACAAAGGCCTCGTGACACTTCGGGTGCTCATTATGGAAACCGGCTCCAAATGGAATACACAACAGAATAACGAGGTGGCGCAGGCTATTGCGGAGAAGATCGGTGTCAAGATTGAATACGTTGAAGCAGACGAGAACAAATTCAATGTATTGCTGGCTGGCGGCGATCTGCCCGACCTGGTGCGTACGGATGTGAACAAATACCAGAAGCAGCTAATTGAAGGGGATCTAATCGTCCCACTTGACGAGTTGCTTGCCACTTCAGGCAAAGATATTACGGCGAACATCGGAACAGTAGTTGAATACAGCAAACAGAACTGGAGTAACGGTACGGGCAAACTGTATTTTCTGCCTCCGCAAGTACAATCCAAACCAGGTACGTCCATTGCACCCATAACGATTGGTCCAACGATACGTTGGGACTGGTATAAGGAAATCGGTGCACCGGAAATGGCTACGATGGATGACCTGCTGGACGTTGTAGCAAAAATTGTGGAGAAACACCCGCAGACTGAAGATGGGAAAAAAGTTTACGGCGTGTCCATGTGGCAGGATTGGGGGCTCTGGCCTTATACCATTCCACCCGTCATCTTCACAGAAAGTGCAAGCGCTACAAGCGACCTGACAGCATCCCAGGTTGGCGGCAGCGAGTTCATCAGCAATTTGACCGACGAGTCCTCCAATTTCTGGACAGCACTTAATTTCTATAACAAGGCTCAACGTAGAGGCTTGCTTGATCCGGACTCCCTTACGATGAAAAACAATGACTATATGGCGAAAGCCACTGCAGGACAGATCGTTGTTGGTCCAGCCACTTGGGCAATGGGTGATTTCAATGCACAGCATTCAAGCGAGGGCAAGGGATATCTGGTTGTACCTGCCGGTAAACTTGCATGGACGGGAGCAGTCAATCCGCTTGGATGGCAGGACAAAGCCTACAGCATTTCGAAAACGTCCAAAAATCCTGAAAAAGCGATGGAATTCCTGAATTATATTTACTCTTATGAGGGAGCACGAACCATGTATAACGGTGTGGAAGGCAAGCACTGGAAGACCGTGGACGGCAAACCGACACTTACAGACGAAACGCTCTCTCTCAAAGCAGCAGGCGGTGCACCGTATGAAGCCACCGGACTGTCGCTGGACCGCAACATCATTGGGCTCGGTGGCAACATGATCAATCCGAATGACAAGATGCCGGTCGACCTCTTTACTTCAGAGGAAGCGTTATCCAAAGCGGCCACACCGCTTGAAAAGGACTTTGCCGAATACTATGGCGCTTCTTACTCGGGAGAGGTGTTCAAACAGTTGATTGATGAAGGCAAATTGAACACGTTTACCACCTGGATGAACGGCATGTCGGACGAAGAGATTGTGCAGCGCAATACCGTTCCAGGCGTAACCTTGGATGACAAACTGAAGAAACAGGAGTCCGAGCTCAAAGAGTTGGCAGCACGCGAGGCCGCCAAAATCATTCTTTCCAAGGATGATCAGGCATTCGAAGCGAACAAACAAGCTGCACTTGCGGCATTCAAAAAAGCTGGCGCAGATGAGTTTTCTGCCTGGTACAACGCTGAAGTTCAGCGGCTTCGTCAAGCTCATGGGCTGTAATAAGACTTGGCTGTAAAAGTAAGCGGCAGAGTGGGGAGCTAGAGCTGTGAAGTTTTAGCTCCTTTTTCTTTTGAACATTCGGATTGACAGGAGTTGATGCAGATATGAATCACATTTTATCAACTGGCGGGAGTGACATGCCAGCAGCACGGAAAGTCACCGCTGAAGAGGCATTCACATGGCGAGCTTCATGGATCTGGGGAGAAGGCGAGGATTGGCCGCGTAACGAATGGCGTTGTTTTCGGCGGGAATTCGAATTGCAGGAATGGGAGTATGGAAGCGCTGAGGTGACCATTACGGCTGATGCCAGATATGTCTTATATGTCAACGGTGTTCTGTGTGGCAGAGGACCCAATCGCTCCTGGCCTTTTGAACTGAACTACCATGTGCATGAAGTTGGCCATCTGCTTCGTACAGGACGTAATGTTCTGGCAGTTCTGGTGATCAGCTATGGCGTGGCTACGTTCACGTATCTGCCGGGGAGGGGAGGACTTCTCGCTCAACTGGAATCGGTACACCATGCCTCGGACGGTATTCTGCCGCGAAGAGAGTTTATCCTGGGTTCGGATGAATCCTGGCAGACGGCACTTCATGCCGGTTATGAACGGCGGTCAGCACGCATGTCCTGTCAGCTTGGCTTTGCTGAACAAGTGGATGCATCCCGCTGGGACGAAGGCTGGGTTGGAGCAGAAGCGTTGTCTTATCCTGAGGATGATGGCTGGACTGCTGCACGGATCATTGGCACACCAGGCATTGCGCCTTGGGAAAACTTGATTCCGAGTGACATACCCGAACTGACCGAGCAAGAAGTATGGCCTATTCGACTGGAATCAGTAAAAGAAGTGTCTCTCGTATCCTGGACCCATGTGCTGGATGTGCGAGAAGCGATGGACCCGGGGAGCAGGATGCATGCCAATCCCGTATCCTTTGCCGGATATGCTGCAGCAGTTATTCGGGCAGGTGGCGAAGCTGAAGCTGTCATTGGACTTTTCAGCGCTTTTCATGCGCTGCGTGGCATAACGCTCAACGGTACACATTATCCAGCGACAGCTATGAGCGGGGAACATCCACGTAGAATGCAGCGTGTTACGCTGCAGCCAGGAGACAATCTGCTGCTGGTCGAGCTGGCTGGACCGGATCATGGCGGCGGGCTGCACCTTGGAATCGACTGCGACGTTCCTTTTACAGTTGTACCGCCTCTTGATGAATTACAAGCGAGCAAAACACCCTTTGCCTTGATAGGTCCTTTTGCGACTCTCGTGCATATCGACCATCAGCCGGATCATGATCCCATCCGGGCATATCAGGGATTTGGCGGTAATCAACCTTTGGATGGAAAGGTCTTCCCGGATGCAGAAGTGTACCTACGATGCCGAAATTTGGCCTCCGTCTCTGAGCTTGCTCCTTACCGGGCCTGGATAAAGCCGTTTCCTGAGAGACTCAGCTCGGATGCTTCAATCTTTACGTCCAGCATCTGGAAGAGTCAGGAGCAAGCACGTCCCGTTCCTGCGGATTTGCAGCAAGTATGCTTCGCCAATCGACAGCCTGCCATCGTGCCGACAAGCTCTGCCGGGAGAAGTACCGAGCTGATTCTGGACTTTGGCCGTGAATGGTCCGGTTACCTTCGATTCGAAGTGGATGCTTCGGAAGGCACCATTATTGATGCATACGGTTTTGAGTATATGGAGGGTATGTGGCGTCAGGATACCTTTGGCGTTGATAATACGCTGCGTTACGTTTGCCGTGACGGAAGACAAAGCTATGAATCTCCAGTAAGGAGAGGGCTGCGGTATCTTATGCTTACCATACACGGGAATACGAGACCCGTGCGGCTGTTTGGTGTTACCCTTGTGCAGAGCAATTATCCTGTGGCAGAGATTGGTCGATTCCATTGCTCCGATTCGCTTTTGAATGACATCTGGGAGATCAGCAAGCATACCACCAGGCTGTGCATGGAGGATACTTTTGTGGATTGCCCCACTTATGAACAGGTTTTCTGGGTTGGCGACAGCCGCAATGAAGCGCTCGTCAACTATTATGTGTTCGGTGCAACGGATATCGTACGACATTGTCTGCAGCTCGTTCCAGGATCAAGCCGTCAAACGCCGCTCTATGTGGATCAGGTGCCCAGCGGCTGGAGCAGCGTGATTCCGAACTGGACCTTTTTCTGGGTCACCGCTTGTCTCGAATATGCCCGCTATACCGGGAGCAAGAAATTCGCAGCGTCGATCTGGCCCAAAGTGAAGTTCACGCTGGATCATTATTTGCAGCATATCGATGCCAAAGGACTTCTTACCATTAAAGCCTGGAATCTGCTGGACTGGGCGCCGATGGAGCAGCCCAACGACGGGACGGTCACGCATCAAAATACGATATTTGCGCGCACGCTGGCAGATGCGGCCCAATTGTCCGAAATGGCAGGCTGCACAGAAGAGAGTCAATCCTACTTTTCCGCATCCGAAAGTTTAACCCGCGCGATAAATAGCCATTTATGGAGCGAAGAGCATCAGGCTTATGTGGACTGCATCCATGCGAATGGTGCTTATTCAAGCATCTTTAGCATGCAGACCCAGGTGATGGCACTGGTTACCGGAATAGCAACAGGGGAACGCAGAGAAAAGCTTATTTCCTATTTAACCTTGCCGCCTGAGAATTTTGTGGCAATCGGAAGTCCGTTTATGACGTTCTTCTATTATGAAGCTCTCGTGATGAGCGGTGAGACGGATTATATGCTGCAGGACATGAGGAAGCAATTCGGCGAAATGGTGAAACACGAAGCGACCACCTGCTGGGAAATGTACCCGGGATTTACCGAGAATCGGGCGAATCCCAAAGATTTGACACGCAGTCATTGTCACGCCTGGTCGGCAGCACCGGGGTACTTTTTGGGCGCATCCGTACTCGGGGTTCGTTCCATTGCAGATGGTTGGACACAAATTCGTGTTGCTCCGCAGCCTGGTGATTTGCAATGGGCGAAAGGGGCCGTGCCGCTTCCCGGTGACGGAAGAGTTGATGTAGCCTGGCAGATTCGTGAAGAAGAAGGAGAGCTTGTATTTCAACTGGAGGTATGTGCACCGAAGGAAATTACGATTGTGATGGAGGCTCCTGAAGGATTTCGGCCAGTGCTTATACACCAAACATTATGAATTCGTTTAAGAGCGGAGGTTCAGGTTCATGAAGCATATCTCATATTATCATCCCGATACAGACAAGCGGTATCTGGATGAAGTTCAAGACGAAGCCTACTCCCGATCCTCGCTGCATGGGGACGCGTGGGTGGAGATGGAGAGCCGTATTACTGTCCATTACATAACGAATGAAGGGCAGAATTCACTAGACATTCGGCATGGTGGTTCAGATAACCAATCCTTGACCAAGGATACATTGCTGTTGTCCGGTGCTTGGCGAATGAAGGGAGGCGATCCGGCCGATGCTGGAGATCCGGCGCCTGCAACCGGTTGGTTTGGACGAAAAGCCCGGGCCAGCGAAGGCATGCAGGAACGTTGGTACGATCCCGATCACAATCGAGAGGATTGGCTTGTGGTTAGCGTACCCACAACGGTGCAGAGAGCTCTGATGGATCTGGGGCAGATGGACAATCCCCACTGGAACACCAACACCATCGATGAACTGGAGCAGCATGGCACACCGGAAGAAACCCCAGTCTGGTTCCGCAGGACACGTGTGGAATGCAAGGAATGGTGGTTCGCTGTAAGGTTCGAGCTGCCGGATGAGTGGCAAGGAAGAAGGCTTACCCTGGAGTTCGATGGGATTGACTATTCGGGCACGGTGTTTATCAATGGTTCATCACTGGGGCACCATCAAGGGATGTTCGGTGGCCCGGTTCACGACATCACAGAACTGGTTCAATGGAATGAATCCAATGTGCTTGTTGTCCGAATCGATCCTGCACCTCAAAGCTGGAATGGTCTGATGAAGCCAAGTCCAGGTTTTGGCTGGCATTATGGGCACCTCATCTCACTCGGCATCTGGAAGGATGTGAGGATTGTAGCTCAGTCGGATATTGCTTTGCTGGATCCTTATATAGCAACACAGTCATACACCTCCGATCAAGCTCTGCTTCAATTGGAATTTACAGTAGAGAGCCATCTTACCAATCGGTCCCCATTAGCTATCGAGGGATTGATTCGGCTGAAACAATCGGAGAGGGATATGAACTCTTTTGACTCAAATACCAATGGGGACAGGGAAAAGGATGCACACTTTACCTTTTCTATCGAGGTGCCATATGGTCGCAGCAAATTCAGCACCGTAATTAGGCTGGCCAATCCGGAAGTCTGGTGGCCTACAGGTTACGGCGAACAGCCGCTGTATGAGCTCGTGCTGCAAGGAACCTCTACATCTGAATTTCAACAGGAAACTGAATCCGACACTGAATCTGCCTCTGCGACCAGTTCAGTACCCGATTTCTCTAAGGTGGGCGAAGTCCGCACGTCGTTTGGCGTCCGAACGGTTGAGATGCGTCCCATGCCGGGTACAACGCCGGAAACCGAATACCGCTGGCAATTTGTTATCAATGGAGAACCCGTGTTCATTAAAGGCGCCAATTGGTGCTGGCTTGATGTCATGCTGACACAGCATGAAGGACAGTATGAACGGCTTCTGGAGCTGGCTCGCCGCGGAAATGTGCAAATGCTCCGGGCTTGGGGCGGAGGACTGGTGGAAAGTGATGAATTTTACAAGTTGTGTGACGAAAAAGGCATTATGGTCTATCAGGAATTTCCGCTCTGCTGGGGTCCACCCGATTCTCCCCTGACGGACCTCGGTGTCCTTGATCGTCAGACCGTACTTTCGGTAAAAAGACTGAGAAATCATCCTTCATTGGTCATGTGGGGCGGAGGTAACGAAAATGGCAAGCATGGCGGTGCAGATGAGGGTCTCTTTTTGGTCGGAAAAAGATGTCGTGAGTTTGATCCATCCCGTCCATTTCATCGAACCGATCCATGGGGTGGAAGCACACATAACTGGAACGTCTACCATGGCGGGGAGCCGCTCGATGAGGCAATTCTGGCGATGCCTTCGAAATTCTATGGTGAATTCGGCATCCCCAGCCAGACGAACGTGTCAAGCTGTCTACGCTATATGCCAGAGGAAGCACTCGAGTTGTTTCCCCCAACGGAAGAAAGCAGGGGCTGGAAGTCACATTTTCACCAGTTTGGCCTGAAGGATGTCATTAAAGTCATGCGATACGCAGCCTATGGGCCGATCCGAAACTGGCAGGATTACATCACGTATTCCCAAACAGCTCAAGGCGATGCCATTCGTTGGACTGCTGATATACAGCGAGCGGGAACAGGGAGAGACAAGAGTGGTTTCTGGTATTACAAATTCTCGGATTGTTTTCCAGGACATTCGTGGGCAGTGGTCGATTACTACGGCACAGCCAAGTTGTCTTATTATCGGGCCAAGCAAGCTTCACGGCCGCAAAATGCCTTTATCACCAGCCCCAAGCTCAATACCTGGGAACCAGGTGAGCGATTCCACGCAGAACTGCATGTGGTCAACGATTCACGTGAATCTCTTAACAATGCGGCAGTTCAGGTCTTGATGTATAACAGCCAATTAACCGAGGTGGTGACTTGGAAGTATCCTGCGTTGACTGTGAAGCCAGGGCTGGCAGCCTGCATCGATCAGCTGGGAGTAAACTTGCCGGAAAAAGAAGCGATTCAGCCATTCCTGATAGCCATCATGCTCTATGCGAGCAGCGGAGCCCTCATCTCCGATCAGTGGTACTGGTTCAATGCCCAGCCGAAGACGGCAGAGCTGCTGGCGTTTGAGAGAGAACATCAACATGAAGCGAACGAGTATCCGGGGGATCAAGCCAGGCTGGCGTTTTCGTTGTACGCTGATCTCCCTGCTGCACCGCTATGTGAACTTCCCTGTACCCTTCTGGAATGGTCTATCAAGCGGCAAGATAAGGGCGGTATTATTACCATTCGCAATATCGGGAGTGTGCCGGCAATTCGGGTCATCATTCACCATTTTCCCGATGATTGGAGCTGTTATCTGGAGGATAACGATTTTGGAATACAGCCAGGGGAAGAGAGACGTATTCCGTTTGAAGCAGGATCCGAGGTTTTGCTATCCGGGATGACGGTAAGCGCCTGGAACGCACCAGAGGTGAAGGGGAATTGTTCAGAAGTGAGCTGCAACCATGGCAAAAATGTGGATTGAATGACAGGAGGAGCACCAATATGACATCATCGAAGGCAACCAAACCACTGAATTCAGCGAAGGTGATGAAGAAAGTACAGGATTCAAAGGAGATGGGGGAACACAAGGAAAGCATAACCTCAGATCAATGGATAGCCAAGTGGATTACCCGGTCAACATCCCCTCCTCAACATTGGACTTCGTATCAGGCAGAGGTTGTGATTAGTGTGGAAGAAGGAGGTGCCGCATTTCTTTTCGGTTATCAGGACGAAGATCATCATTGCGGTATTGAACTGAGTGAGGGGGATCAGAATGAAGGAGCTGCACGGCAGACACTGGCATATATTTTTCGGATCGAATCTGGTGTGCGCGACACCTTGCAGAAAATCATCCTTCCTGCATCCCAAAAGCAGCCTGAACATATCACACTCAAATTGACGAAGGAAGACGGGGAGTGGGAACTCACGCTAAATCAACAGTACACCTATCGCTGCATGGCAGCAGATTATCAGGGAACGGTGGGTTTTCGCACAACAGGTACACAGAAGGCGGTCTTCCGCGACTTGAGACTTACTGGAAAAGATGGACGCATGTTGTATTCCAACCGGTTTTATGATCCGAAAACAACTCATTTCACAGCAGGTGCCATACATCCTTCGGGTAATGGGCTGGTGGTCGAGGGACATATGCTGTCCATCTGTGAGGCTCCGGTTCCGGTAGACAGTCCATTGTTTCGGAAAACGTTTGACATTCCCTCATCCCTACTCCAAGCCAGGCTCCGCATCTATTCGATAGGCTGGTATGAGCTTCGCATTAATGGAGTTCGGGTAGACACCCGAGTTCTGGCACCAGCCAACACACCATACCCACGCAGGATGCTTTATGACACGTACGACGTGACCCATTTGCTTCACGATGGAGAAAATGCACTGGGCGTATGGCTGGGCAACGGGTACCATTTTAACTATTCGCGCTGGGGATGGAAGTGGAACCGGGATAAGGCGTTTATCGTGCAGTTGGATCTTATGCTGGAGGATGGCAGCACACGGACAATCATAACGGACGAATCCTGGTCATCAGCGACAAGCCCGATTCTTGTCAACGATATCTATGACGGTGAGACTTATGATGCTAGGCAGATGCGTCTAGGTTGGGATGAGCCCGACTTTCTGGAAGGTGAGGATTGGTCAATGGCAGTAGTCGCTGACCCACCAGTGGGTGAGCTTGAGCCGAACCATCAACCTCCTGTCATACCGTTCGACCCGATAGAACCTGTTGCCGTATATAACCCGGTACCCAGTGTGAATGTTTATGATTTTGGTCAAAACATGGCAGGGTGGGTCCGTATTCAGGTAACAGGTCAGTCAGGTAGTGAAGTTCGGCTGAGATACAGTGAGCTGGTAGATGAACAAGGCAACATCGACCCATGGACGAATCGAAACGCCAAAGCGATGGATGTATACATCCTTAACGGGGAAGAAGGGGAGTGCTATGAACCGCGCTTTACATATCATGGATTTCGTTATGTCGAGGTCAGCGGGGAGACAACTCAGCTCTCCATACAGGCTGTTCCGGTTCATGCAGATGTAGAGCAGGCAGGTACCTTTGAATGCTCTGATCAAGGCATCAATAGATTATACAGCAACATTCGGTGGTCCTATCTTAACAATTTGGTGAGCATACCAACGGACTGCTGCCAGCGTGATGAGCGCACCCCATGTCTTATGGACTCGGCTGTGGTTGAGGAAGCGGGGATGCACCATTTCAACATGCATTCTTATTACCGTAAGTGGCTTGGAGATATCGAAGACAGCATAACCAATCCGGACTGGAGCGGAGACAAGGTCTCCCTTCCCTGGCATCTCTATATGCACTATAACGACTTGAATACGCTACGTGAAAGTTATCCATTCATGAAGGGCTACATTGACCACCTGCATGAGCGATGGCCTGAACATGAAGTGAAAGATGGCTTTGGAGACTGGTGTCCTCCTAACGACGATGGTTGGGAGAACTACTTTCATGAAGTCGAACTTGTAAATACCAGTATCTATTACAAAATCACTTCCATTGTTGCCGAAACAGCTGCAATTCTGGATATCCATGCAGATCGTGATTGTTATACCAAACTTGCCCGGCAGATTAATCATGCCTTCCATCGTCGTTGGTACTCCGGGGAAGGCGTCTACGGCAGTGGTTCCCAGACTGCTCAGCTGCTGCCGCTCGCTCTCGGCATGGTGCCAGAAAAACAACGCGTTTTTGCCGCGGACCGTCTAGTGCAAGCTATTGCGGAAAAAGGCGGTCATCTTCACACAGGCATTTATGGCACGAGATATCTGATGGACGTTTTGGCTGATCATGGACATATCGATGTTGCTCTGGAGCTTTTGAACAAGAAGGAGTATCCCGGATTCGGCTATCAAATAGAACGCGGAGCCACCACACTCTGGGAACAATGGAGTGAGAAGGGCGGCATGCATTCCCACGATCATGCAATGTTTGGCGGAATAAGTACTTCCTTTTATACCCGACTTGCAGGCATCACACCAGAATCCCCTGGCTATGAAAGGATAAGGATTGAACCTGTCATTCCTTCCAAACTGGATGCGGTACGTGCTTCGCTCAGGACAGCATATGGAACCATCGAAGTAGCCTGGAAAAAGAAACACGAATATTTGCATATCCAGGTGGTGATTCCTGAAGGAACCGCTGCTACGCTTGTCTTGCCACATGATCTGGTAACAGCAGCAAAGCGGCCCCGTGTTCACGAATTGAAACCGGGACAACACTCCTTCTCCATTCCATGTGAACCATCGACTAAAATACAGCAAAGGGGTTAACCGTGATGCTTGACATGACACATCGCTATGAAGGCGGATTTCCCAAAATCGGTATTCGTCCAATCGTGGATCGCCGCAAGCTAGTAAAGGTAGCGTTGGCTGAAAGTACGCTGGAACTTGCCCGTGAGGCTGCGGCCGAGATCACCTCCGTTCTTCGCAATCCGGATGGCTCGCCAGTGCAAGTTGTCATTTTTGAACCATGCATCTCCGGAATGACCGAAGCTGCTCGCTGCGCTGAGCAATTTCGCAAGGAAGGTGTTGGCGTGCTTGTCACTGTTGCGAGCGGCTGGTGTTATCCGCTTGAAACCATGGAGACCGATCCAACCCTGCCGCACGCGGTTTGGGGCTTCAACGGCACGGAACGGCCCGGTGCGGTCTACCTGGCTGCACTCCAAGCGGCACATAATCAGAAAGGGCTGCCCATATTCAAGATCTATGGCAAGCATATACAGGACCAGGATGAACGGAAGCTTCCAGAGGACGTACGCGATCAGCTGATCCGGTTCGCCCGAGCGGGTATGGCCGCTGCACTGCTGCGAGGCAAATCCTACCTGTCCATCGGCTCTGTCTCCATGGGCATCGCAGGCTGTATTGTTGACGAACATTTCTACCAGCGTTATCTGGGGATGCGCAACGCCTACGTCGACATGACCGAAGTTAGTCGAAGGCTGGAGAATCATATCTACGACAAGCAGGAATTACAGTCAGCATTAGCCTGGGCTGCACAGCACTGTAAGGAAGGACCTGATCCTAATCCGGAATCGGTACAGATTGATCCAGAGATTAAAAAGAAAAACTGGGAAATCTCTATTGGCATGACACTGATCGTACGTGATCTGATGATTGGTAACCCAAAACTTGCCGAGATGGGATACGAGGAAGAAGCTTATGGTTATAACGCCATTGCATCGGGATTTCAGGGTCAGCGTGAGTGGACCGATTACCAGCCCAGTGCAGATGTCTTGGAAGCTATCCTGTGCAGTTCCTTCGACTGGAATGGCATTCGTGAGCCTTACATGGTTGCAACGGAGAATGACAATCTAAACGCAGTCACGATGCTGTTCAATCACTACTTGTCGCATACCGCTCAGATTTTTGCTGATGTGCGTGCATTCTGGAGTCCAGAGGCAGTGAAACGGGTTACTGATTGGCAGCCTGATGGCTTGGCCGCGGCTGGTTTCATTCACCTGATCAATTCGGGACCCGCTGCGCTCGACGGGACAGGAGAACAGAAACGTGAAGGTAAGCCCGTGATGAAACCACATTGGGAGATTGAGGATCAAGAGGTTCAAGCGTGCCTGGATGCTGTAAGCTGGCGACCAACCTATATGGATCAGTTTTCAGGAGGCGGGTATTCAACCGACTTCACAACGAGAGGTGGCATGCCCGTCACGATGGCACGAATCAACCTGGTTGCGGGTTTGGGACCTGTGCTTCAGCTTGCGGAAGGTTACACCGTGGAATTGCCAGAAGATGTGCATCGTCAATTGGATCTGCGAACTACACCAACATGGCCGACCACGTGGTTCGTACCCAAGCGGCTAGCGGGTGACCCGGTCTTTGATGACGTCTATGGTGTGATGGAAGCATGGGGATCCAATCACTGCGCTGTAAGTTACGGGCACATCGGTGCAGATCTAATTACCCTTGCGAGCATGCTTCGCATTCCGGTTAACATGCACAATATTGAAGCTGATCGCATTTTCCGGCCTAGCGCCTGGTCTGCTTTTGGAACAAAAGACCTGGAGGGAGCCGACTTCAGAGCTTGTTCCGTGTATGGGCCGCTCTATGGATGAGCAGCATACGCATTGTTTGTACACGTGAAATTGCTATTAAGTTAAATAAGAGAATGTAATCGTTCCCCACACAAGAGAAACATGGTAGTATTTAAGTGCTTTAAAGTTATCATGATAGGGAGCGCTTAAATATGATCATCCAATTCATTCGTTTAAGGTAATGACAGGTACAGCTCACATCCCCCGGAATTTTTAGAACAAGAAGCGGGGTTTGTTTGACTGTGCCTTTTTTCGTTAACCTAAAACGAATGAAAGGGTGCTTTTTTGTGTTCAACAAAAGTAAAAAGCGGATGAGTATTGAGAGAATCAGGGAGTCGCAAGAGATATTTCGTTGCCCGTTATGCAGTAAACCGATGAGCTTGATTCACTTGCAGAGCTTAATCTGCATGAATCAGCATTGTTTCGATATTGCCAAGCAAGGATATATTAATCTATCCTCACGCTCCATTAAATCTAAGTATGATAGACAAACCTTTGAAACAAGAAGATTAATTAGTCAGAGCGGGTTATTTCATCCCTTGCAGGCTGCAGTAAGTGAAATAACGGTGAGTCAAAACAAGACCAAAGAAGCAATACGTTTACTGGATGCAGGTTGCGGAGAAGGTTCTCATTTGAACAGCATACAAACTACAATAAATCAGAGAGAACGTTACCCTTTATTGGCCGTTGGGATCGATATCTCCAAAGAGGGGATCAGTCTTGCAGCAGCGGAATATTCAAATGTCATGTGGTGTGTTGCAGATATTGCAAACATCCCACTGGCTAACCAGCAATTCAATTTCATCATTAACATTCTATCCCCAGCCAATTATTCCGAATTCCAGAGATTGCTCACAGATCGCGGTTTGGTGATTAAAGTGGTTCCAGAGCAGCATTATCTAAAAGAAATAAGAGATATCCTCTACAAAGGAACAGGTAAACAGGTCTATTCCAATACACCTACAATTCGTTATTTTAACGAACGTTTCGATTTAATAGCTGTTGAAGACATTCAATATCAAGTTAGCCTCAGTGAGCACCTCATTCCACCTTTGCTTGGGATGACTCCGTTATCTTGGGGGGCTTCACAAAAGTCCAGAGAACAGATTTTACGGATGGATCTGAGACAAATTACGATGGACTTTAAGATATTAGTGGGTATGAAGCCATCACAGAATTAGTGGTCTTTGCTTACGATTAACTAACACCAAAGTTTCTATCAAGGCAGCCGATCAATGGATCGGCTTTTTTTTTGAGCGTTAATCCCAATATGTGGTACTATCATTGGAATACGAACATCTGAAATGGATCAAGGAGATGATAAGGTGGGCTCTAGGTTGATGCATTTGTTGATTTCAGATTTTGTATGTAAGGAGCTGTCTATCAAGCAGCGTGGTGATATGCTCCTTGGCGCCATAGCGCCAGATGCAGCCTCCGAAAAAGGAGATACCCATTTTCTAGGCGATCAATTCAAGTATGGCGTCAACAGGCGATGGGAGTACGGGCGTTTCATCACTAAATATAAGGAGCGTATTACTGAGCCTTTTATGCTGGGTTATTTAACTCATTTGGTGGCGGATGAAGTTTGGGCAATGAAATCTTACTTCAGCGGATTGGAAGAGCGACTGAATACGGAGCCTGCACTGTACGATCGCTATCACCATGACTTTCGATTGTGCAATGCGAAGCTGAATGAGATGTTTATTTCTGAGGGACTGTACGAGGCACTCAATTCCGCTGTATACATACCAGTTATGGATGAACTCGATGAGAAGAATGTATTCGTATTGAAAAAACAGGCGCTGGAGGACTTTAATTATCCAGTGGAACATGTCCAGCAGGAGTTGAGTGTTTTTTCATTAGACGAGATCTTGGCATACATGGAACGCTCCGCCTATCGTGCCTTGGATGTATGTCGATCACAGCTAGGTACAATTCTTACTTAAGTGAACCTCTATGCTCTTTTAGACAAGCGGATAAGTATACTGGCTTTCTTATGGAAAAGGAGAGTAAAAGATGTCTATAACATTTAAGAAATCAACATTACAAGATATTGAAACATTGCTTCTTCTTCAAAAAGCAGCGTTTCAAGAGGATTTGGAAAAGTACGAAGACTTTGAATCTAATCCGGCATGTGAAACCTATGAAAAATTAGCTGAAAATATTAGAAAATATCAACACTTTACCATTGTAGAGGAAAAAACAATTATAGGTGCAATTGATGTACGAGGCAACGATGAGCGCATGCACATTGATAAGGTGTTCATTTCTCCTTCTAATCAGAGTAAGGGCGTAGGTACTGCAGCAATTCAATTTGTGGAATCACATTTTCCGAATACAAAATTATGGACCTTATATACACCGCATTTAAGCTTTCGTAATCATTACTTTTATGAAAAGTTTGGATACCAAAAGACTAAAGAGGTTCAGCTCACTCAAAAGCTGATTTTATTCAAATACGAGAAACGAATAGAGTAATTCAGAAAAAATAGTGACGTAACCGGGCCATCTGATGATGGTCTTTTTATATTGGAGCAGCAGCTCTATGATACATCAGAACGTTTGCCCTCCGAGGTAGTCTTAGTTCACGGTATCTTTCACGACTTGACCTTAGGTCTGACCTAAGGTATATGCTTAGCTCATATTCCACGTAACTGAGGGGGAAAGCAATTGAAAAAGGAAATTACGATCAGCGAGTTAGCGAAACTGATGGGCGTGTCGGTCCATCAAATTCGTTATTTTGAGGAAAAAGGCACATTGTTGCCGTCGTATATCGATGAAAATCAATATCGCATGTATGGGATGAATGAGATTTACCGATTGGCGCATATTTTACTTCTCCGTAAAGTTGGGTTGCCGGTAAAAGCCATCCGGGAATGGAGTGAAGAAGGTACCCCGGATGATATGCAGCAATTGCTTGTACAATCGGTTTCCAAGCTGGAAGCTGAAATAGACAGGCTTCGATCGTTAAGCGGCTTTATCCGTAAGGTGCTGGACGAGAACGAGCACTACGGACAGGAGGGCACTTCCTTTCAGGTTATTCAACGTGATCAGCTTGTCCTGACTACATGGTTCGAGACGCACATGGAGAGTGAATTGGATGCTCGAATGTTGGTTCAGGAGGGGGATACGCTGCCAGAGTTATTTGAAGCGGACATACATTACGTTTATGAGGGAGACGACCGTGTATTGCTGTGCACTGAAGTGCATGACGTGAAAGGCGATATCGCTTTACCAGCAGGCGAATACTTATCTTACCGGTTTACAGTACATGGCGAAGAAGACCTGGAGCAGCACTTTAGTCAATTCCAGGCCTTTGCTGACCGCAGTGGCTTCATACTACATGGTTCACGGATTCTGGCGGAGAAGTCATATCTCTCGCTGTTCACCCAAGAAAGCTTATATTATGAATTGTTTGCACGTATTGAACATAAAGGCAGCGATGCAGTGGGTGGTGACGGAAAACGATGATCATCCGTCCTGTCGTTCAGATGGAGCGAATGAAAGAGGAACATCAAGCTTCGGTCAGCCAGCTGTTATTTCAAAGGTTTTGCAGCAAATTCGGTGCACATTTGAATAACGCACAAATGATGATGTTGTTTGAAATGTGTCTCTCGCTGGATGAACAACAGGGGAAAAGCGAGCGCATCGTTGCCATGAAGGAAGACGCCATCCTCGGCAGCTTGAGCCTTCAGTTAAAGGCTCGGTCAGGTGAGTTCCGTTCGAGTATTACAGTAACAGAACTGCTTCCCTTGTGGAAAGGAATTCAAGACGTTGGGTGGCGGAGAGCAATCGGTTTTGCCCTACGATTGGCATGTTTGAGCCATCGTCCGGTACGTGGAGAAATGTATATTGCCGATCTAACCGTCCATGAACGGTTTCGGGGAACTGGAGTAGGCCGAGCGATGCTGGAATGGACCCTTCGCGAAGCATCTACAAGGACGGGAGTACGATATGCAAGCTTGCATGTGTCAGGCAGTAACCTCGGAGCCAAACGACTGTATGAGCGCATGGGATTCCGCACGCTTGAAGTACAGCGCAGCTCCTTCATGACATGGTTGTTTGACGAACCGGAATGGAATTACATGATCCATGAAGGATAGCCATTTTTAAGAGGAAGGGATGTAGAAAAAAACGTGAAGAAAAAATGGGGAACGATGCTCTTGATTATCCTGCTACTGATAGGAGGGACGGGTACAATTATTTTATGGCAAAATAGCTTTGACATGGTCCAACGAGCGGTGCAAATAGATACGCCCCAAGGTCAATTGACGGGGGTGTTAACGCTTCCCGTGAAATACAGCGGCAAAGTGGGTTTAGTATTATTCATACATGGCGACGGGCCGATCGACGCCACACACAACGACGGCTATAAACCGCTGTGGGAGCGGCTTGCTGGGCTTGGTTATGCTTCACTGTCGCTGAACAAGAGGGGAATCGGCGGATCGGAAGGCAGCTGGCTTGACCAGCATATGGATGATCGGGTAGAGGAAGCACGGCAGGCACTGGCGTGGGCTAGGCAGCAACCGGAAATCGACGCGAGTCGCATGGGTGTATGGGGCGCAAGTCAGGCAGGATGGGTCATTCCCAAGCTGGCTGGCAAAGAACGGCTAGCCTTCAGCATTCTGGTCTCTCCAGCAATCAACTGGCTGAAGCAGGGAGAGTACAACACACGGAGTGAAATGGCTAAGGAAGGACGCCCAATGAATGAGATTGAGCAACAGGTTAATGAGAATAACCGGATTAAGAAGCTGCTGATCGCAGGCAGTTCCTATGAAGAATATGTGTGCCTCGCTGGGCAAGAAGATGCCATGTCCAGAGAACGATGGAGATTCGTGAGCCGGAACTACACTTCTGATGCAACAAACGATATCTCGAATTTTGAGTCCCCTGTCCTGCTAATGCTCGGCGATCAGGATATAAACGTCGACGTGCAGGAAACAGAGAGGGTTTACAGGGAACATGTATCACCATCGGAATTATTACGAGTCAAACTCCTGCCAGACACAGAGCACTCCATGCTGTCCGTCTCTATGGCCGAATCACCGGCGCGTGCATTATTAATCAGTTTGTTTGCACCGCGTAACATTACAGTGAAGGGATATATGGATGAAATCGAGGATTTTCTGCGATCCATTACTCCAAATTAAAGTAAGAATTCCATGAACGTCTTACTATGATAAAATGAATGCAGTTTGGATGATGGATAAGCGGAGGATAGAAGTATGAATAAAACGGAGCGGCATCTTGCAATTACCCTTGAATTACAGCGCAGCAAAACGCTAAGGGCAGAAGATCTGGCTTCCCGGTTTGAGACAAGTGTACGAACGATATATCGGGATATGCAAGCACTAAGCGAAGCTGGGGTGCCAATAATAGGAGCACCTGGTCAGGGTTACTCACTAATGGAGGGATACTTTCTTCCCCCGGTTAGCTTTACAGCCGAGGAAGCCGTAGCCCTGCTCATGGGGGCAGATTTTATTGAACAGAGATTGGATCATACATACGCACATGAAGCCGAATCGGCTCAACGTAAAATTGAAGCTATTTTACCAGAATCCATTCGAAATGAATCTACTCGTGTTCGGGAAACCATGCGGCTCCTTCATGGAAGTGATCCATTAACTGGGGAGACCGTTAAAACGTACCTTATGCAAATACGCAACGC
Organism: Paenibacillus sp. FW104-T2; assembly: GCF_058789975.1. Classification (NCBI taxonomy): domain Bacteria; kingdom Bacillati; phylum Bacillota; class Bacilli; order Caryophanales; family Paenibacillaceae; genus Paenibacillus; species Paenibacillus sp. FW104-T2. Next base: position 50,037 of record NZ_JBYTCE010000015.1, read on the forward strand.
CATTTTGGAAAAGCACAAGATTCGTTTTATGTACCGCAAAAAAATGCCGGGGGCAGACGGGAGTCGAAGCCATCTCCGGGAGGTTTCTCCGTATGGATTATCCCTTTTGCATGAACATTGGGTTTTAATCGCGCACTGCGATATGCGACAAGACATTCGTCATTTCCGACTGTCCCGTATGACGGAACTTCAAGTATTGGAGGATCACTTCCTTTTACCGGATAGTTTTGACTTAAGCAAATATCGGCCGTCTGATGATCGGAATGAACGGGTACTGATCAGGGCAAACCCTGAAATAGCAGACAAGATTATAGAGGGAGTCAACTTCTATATCGAATCCATAGAGGATCATGTGGACGGTGTGAATTTTCATTTTCGTGTCCGGCATACGGAAGAACTATTGCATCATTTGCTTGGCTGGGGTGGGGATATTCAAGTGATTGAGCCGGAGTCTCTGCGCTTGCGAATTCAAGAAGCTGCGAAAAATATCTTAAAACACTACTGACATACCCCTGTCAGTAGTGTTTTTTTATACTTTGATTATATCTAAGATGAAAAGGGGTTGCTGGAAGAATGAAAAACACACTTCATGTATTAAAATCTTTTGAAAATGCGGTAGAGAGGTATTTGGCTGAATTGAAACAGCTGGATATGGAGCAATTACATAGAAAGACGGATGAGGAGGAATGGTCCATAGGACAGATGTATATGCATTTGATTCAATCAGCGCTCTTTATGCACCTGCCTAATACGAAACAATGTTTGGTTCACAGCGAACCATCGGTACATTCGAATATGGGAAAAACGGAGCTGGGGGAAAGCGTGTTCGAGCAAGAACAATTTCCGGCCATTCGTGTTAAAGTCCCTGCTTCACCGCAATACACTCCGAAGTCACCGGAGAACAAGGAGCAGCTGGTTGAAGGGCTGCATCAAGTCATCGCAGGAATGAGGGACATGGAAGCTGTTTTACGTCCATCGCCAGCAACGGATAAAGTCATTCACCCAAGACTTGGGGCACTGGACGCCCAGGAATGGTTTTTATTGATCGAAATGCATTACAGACATCACTTTTTGCAATTGGATCGTTTGAAGATGGAATTAGGCATTGGGCAGAGAGAAGGGGAAATCTAATGTCGGTTATAACAAATCAGACAAGCAGATATTGGATTGGCGTTGTTTCTGCTTCTCATGTCCATACAGCCGTAGAAGGCGGATTTGCACAGTTGTGTCACGGCAAGGCAGTATCACTGCGTCTGATGTCCCCAGGTGATTGGCTGATATACTATTCTCCGCGCACAGACATGTCGACAGGGAAGCCACTCCAGGCATTTACCGCTATTGGCCAGGTGAAGGACAGCCCAGTCTACAAATATCAGATGACGGAATCATTTGTACCCTTCCGCCGGGATATCCGTTATGTTCCGTGTCGGGAAGTAAAGATTGCCTCTCTATTAAACGAACTCGACTTTACACGCGGAAATCGAAATTGGGGATTTACATTCCGCAAAGGACATTTTGAAATTGGGGTCGAAGATTTCATGACAATCGCTGCCTCCATGACTGATCATGAAGACTTTCAAATCTGTTAGGAATGAAGCTCAATTCTATTTGAAGTATTGCTTGCGAAATTGCAGCGGAGAAGAGCCGAATTCCTGTTTGAAGCAGGACGAGAAATACGGGGAATAACGGAAGCCCACTTCCTCCGCGACCCGGTCAATGGACCAGTCGGTTGTGACCAGAAGTCGTTTGGCTCTCTCCAGCCGAAACTGCTGCAGATAATCGGATGGTGTACATCCGTATCTCGATTTCATGCATCGTACAATATAATTCGGATGAAAGTGCAGGGCGGACGCGATGGCTTCATTCGTTATTTTCTCCCGATAATTAGCTTGAAGGTAAGCTACAGTCCGTTCAGCCAATCGGGAAGCCACCGAATCCGTTCTGCCGAAACATTCTTCTTCAAGCAAGCTGAGCAGTTCTCCGAGAAGCTGCTGTTCCTGCCAAAAGGAAAGCGTGGACGGCTGGGTGAGCAGCTGTTCTACCATACCGAACACGGTACGTGAGTCAGGCAAATGCATGTATTTAGGCAATCGCAGCGTGTAAGGGTTAATAAATGGCCTGGTTGTGTAAGGTGATGTATGGTTCTCCACTTCCTCTGCCACTAATGCATCCCGTCTTGGTGCATGCTCAAAGTGAACCCAGTAAAAAACGGTATCCTGATCGCAAGGTCGGATCGGATAATGTTCTCCATCAGGCAGCAGCAGCAGCATGTCTCCCTCGGTTAGTGTCCATTGTGATCCGTTCTCGCCGATATACATCTCTCCGCGGACAAGGATCAGCAAATCATACGCCCCGATGTTGCTGCGATGGGGATGCTGGTCCCCGCTTTTATACTCTGTCAGGCCTGATCCCAAATAATAGGGGAGCGGGGGCATATGAAGTTCAATCATGGTGTCTTCACCCAGAACATTCGCATCCTTTCGCTTGTGTCATATTTTATAGAAAATGGTTCATTCCATTCCTGTTAAGTCGGTTATACCAAGCATATAATTGAGTTCGTAAAGAGTCAATTAATATAGGAGGTACTACTGATGCAGACAACACAGGTTCATATCCGGGACTCATTTTGGGAGGATTATTCCGCACTGGTACGTCAAACCGTCATACCCTATCAATGGGAGGCATTGAATGATCGTATCGAAGGGGCGGAACCCAGCTATGCCATTCGCAATTTCCGAATTGCTGCCGGTCTGGAACAGGGAGAATTCGGCGGATGGGTGTTTCAGGATAGCGATTTATATAAATGGTTGGAAGCGGTTGCTTATTCGCTGCGGAGTCATCCTGATCCCGAATTGGAGAACACCGCAGATGGGGCAATCGACCTCATCGGGCAGGCTCAGCGGGATGACGGATATATCAATACTTATTTTACAATCAAGGAACCGGGCAAAGAGTGGACAAACCTGTATGAAGCCCACGAACTGTACTGTGCCGGACACCTGATCGAAGCTGCGGTGGCCTACGCTGATGCAACGGGCAAACGTAAGCTGCTGGACATTGCCTGCCGTTTCGCTGACTTAATCGACAATCTCTTCGGTACGGGAGAGAACCAGAAACGGGCATACTGCGGGCACCAGGAGATTGAACTGGCTCTTGTCAAGTTATATCATGCAACCGGTGAGGAACGTTATTTAAATCTAAGCCAATATTTCATTGATGAGCGGGGCAGCAGCCCAAGTTATTTCATCCAGGAATGGGAACGGGGAGGCAGAACAAACATCTGGTCGCACGGTTCACCGAACTTGGAAATGTACCAATCCCATCTTCCGGTACGGGAACAGACAGCAGCCGTTGGGCACGCCGTACGTGCCGTTTATATGTATACGGCCATGGCCGATCTCGCCCGTTTGACGAAGGATGAGAGCTTGCGAGCAGCGTGCGAACGGCTGTGGGCCAATACAACTCGCAAACAGATGTACATTACGGGAGGCATCGGCGCGACACATTTGGGCGAGGCGTTCACTTTCGATTATGATCTGCCGAATGACGCGGTTTACGCGGAAACTTGCGCATCCATCGGACTGATCTTCTGGGCTCGCCGCATGCTTCGTCTGGAGGCGAAGAGTGAGTATGCGGACGTGATGGAACGTGCGCTGTACAACAACGTGCTTGGCAGCATGTCCAAGGACGGCAAACACTTTTTCTATGTCAACCCGCTTGAAGTATGGCCAGAGGCCAGCATGCGCAATCCGGACAAGCATCATGTGAAACCGGTCCGTCAGAAGTGGTTCGGCTGTTCCTGCTGTCCGCCAAACGTCGCGCGATTGCTCAGCTCGCTGAACGATTATATTTATGATGTCTCTGCGGAAGGGAACACGGTTCATGTTCATTTATACATTGGCAGTACGGTAGAATTTACGTCTGCCGAAGGCAGGACAGTCAAGCTGAGTCAACAATCCGAGCTTCCATGGAACGGAAAAATCAACTTCAATATCTCGCTTGCTCCAGACAGCTCAGATGGTGCTGCATTCACACTCGCGCTCAGAATTCCCAACTGGTTCCAGATTGTCCAGCCTGTTTTGCGAGTGAATGGCGAAGAGCAGGCATATACATTGAACAATGGTTATGCTCATATCCAACGACTTTGGTCGGAAGGAGATTCATTAGAGTGGTTACTGCCATTTGAAACACACTTGATAGAAGCTCATCCGCAGATTCGAGCTGATGCAGGCAAAGCAGCCATTCAGCGCGGACCACTTGTATATTGCGTGGAAGAGGCGGATAACGGAGCGCCGCTGGCTTCATTATCCATTGCCGAAGCAGCGAACTTAACGGAGCGCGATGCACCGGAATTACTTGGCGGATGCGTTGTTATCGAGGGCGACGGACTGACTACGGATGGGTCAGCATGGCCGGAGAATCAACTGTACCAAGCGATTCGCAAACCTCGCATTCCGGTACGTTTTACCGCCATTCCTTATTATCTGTGGGGGAACCGTGAACCGGGTGAAATGAGCGTCTGGCTGCGCAGCTGAAGCGTGGGTCATCGAAGCAGCTCCACTGTTTGAAGAGGTTGAATGGCACCTGAACATAACGCGTGGTTTCAATATTGGCAGGACAGAAGGTCCCTCGTATATTATCCGAGGGACTTCCGCCATGTCTGGCCATCTCGAAACCCGGAAGCGGAGATGAATGCATGAAACCAGAACATGTACGAAGATCCCGTATCGAACGAATTACGCTCAAAAATCGAATTCTTTTCCTTTTTGCGGCAGTAGCCCTCATTCCTTTCCTTTTATCCTGCTATCTATCCTACCGAACAATCCATTCCATTTTGACGACGAAATTGCAATCCGGTATCCAAAGTAACCTGAAACAGGTGACACTTTCCTTGGAAAACACTCTCAGCAACCTGAACCATGTGTCTCAGCAGCTCGCCTTCGAGGGAAGCATTGGTAAACAGCTGGAGCAGCTCATGCTTGCAGATCAACCGTATGACCGTAGTTATTTGACCGACCAGATCAAAAATCAGCTGAACCTGATTGCGTTTACCAATCCCAATATCGGGTTATCGATGTACTATTTTCGTGAAGACGACACCTATCTCTTTGAAACCATGGGGGTGAAGGACTCATTCGATCCGGAGAAATTGCCGATCATGGCGAGTTATTACGGTATCACGTATTTCGGGCCTCATATCAGTAACGACAGGTTCAACGATCAATATGTTCTTTCCGCGCTGCGAAAGGTGGATCTGCCCGAACGGGAGGATGCCTATGTATACATTGAAACCGGGTTTAATCTGACACAGAGCATTCTTGATCTGGATGATGTCAGTAAAAACACGGCCCACCTCATTTTGGATAATCACGGACGCATCTCTTACAGTGAGTTAAGGGACTCTTTCCCTGAGAACGCAAATTTCCCGGTTTCCGGCCAGCTCTCCGAACCTTCTACAACGTCGGGAATCACTTCGGGATATTATTGGTACCAGCAATACAGCAACCAGGGATGGAGCGTAGTGTCGCTCGTGTCCAAGGCAGATTATGATCAGGAGAAAAACCGCTGGATCATGCAGATGGTTCTGTTAACCGTGTTATTCGCGGCAGTCAGCTTGGCCATCGGCTGGTTGTTGTGGAAAATGGTATATCGGCCGTTGTCCCAATTCCACCGGGAAATGAAGCTGATGCTGAACAGCAACTTTAACGTGGTCGACGCGAACTCGCGCATACCTGAATTTGAAATGCTGCTGACACAATTTGGACGAATGAAGTCCCACATTGCAAGGTTATATTCCGAAGTGGAGTTAAAGGAGAAGCGCAGGGCAGACCTGGAAATTGAAAAGCTGCTCTACCAGATCAATCCGCATTTTCTGATGAATACGCTCGATACTGCGCACTGGCTGGCGGTCATGAATGGACAGGAGGAGATCGACCGGCTGGTTACTTCGCTGAACAAGCTGCTGTATTATAATTTGCGCATGGGCGGACAGAGCTCAACCATACGGGAGGAGATTGATTCGCTCAAGCAGTATCTGATCCTGCAGCAGATTCGGTATAATTTTCAATTCGATGTTGGTATTCATATTGATGACAAGCTGCTTAACGTGCCCGTGCCGAGGTTTATTTTGCAGCCGCTCGTTGAAAATTCGCTGTACCATGGGCTGGATGACAAAGGAAGAATCGAAGTTGAAGTAAGCAGGCACAACGAAAGGCTTGAAATTTCGATCAGAGACAACGGCAGGGGAATCTCCGAAGAAAAGATCAAAGCGCTGCTGGAACAAGAACAGGCCGAGCGTCATCGGGTCGGAATGGGGATTGGCATGAATTATGTCAAGCGTATGCTGGAGTCTTATTATGAAGGCCAAGCCAGTATGAACGTATCCTGCGAACCGGGGCAAGGAACCTGGATCGTCATTGAGCTGCCAATTCACTGTGAAGGAGAGGAAAAATCATGATTGACGTACTCATCGTCGATGACGATCAACTCGTGCGCAAAGGCCTTATGCTCGCAATGCCTTGGGACAGATTTGAAATGAGGATCGTTGGCGAAGCGGGAAACGGAGAGAAGGCGCTTGAATTTCTGTCTGAAAACCACGTCGATCTATTGATTACCGATCTGGCCATGCCGGTCATGTCAGGGATCGAGTTAATCCGTACCGCTCGTAAGCTATACCCGGATCTGCCAATTGCGGTTCTGACCCTTCATCAGGATTTTGAATACATTCAGGAGGCACTCCGTCTGGGCGCCATCGATTACATTGCCAAAGTACAGCTTGAGAAAGAACGGTTCGAGGAAGTGCTTGGGCGCATTCATGATCGTATCCAGGCCGACAGGCGAAAACGGTTCAATGACGAAGCCACGATGGAATCCGGAAAGGATGCGTTATTTTATGGGGAGCAAGGAAAAGAAACTCAATCGTTCGGTGACTCGCGCTGTGAACGTGAACGGTTCGAGTCATCAGTCGTTGAAGCGAGCGATGTGAGCGTTAAGGACAAGTTGCATTCGTTTCGCTGGGTACATGAAGAGTCTTATATGATTGAACTTTTAGATGATTTGAAAACCATGAGATTGCCTGTTCCCCGATTGATGCAGTTGCTGTACGGTGTAACGGAAGACTGGAACCGGACGTTTAAAAACATCGTCAGCACGGAAATGACGATACCTGTTCATTTTGCATCATGGAACGATGTGGTGGAATGGATGGCGAACTTTCGTGCAGAAGCACTACGTTTATCGGGTGGACAGTATCTGCGCAAGGAGGTCAGCAGCAGTATCATGACCGCCGTCAAAATCATACATGATGAATTGCAGAATCCGCTATTCGCCAGCGATGTATCGAAGCGGGTCAACCTCAGCCGCAGTTATTTCAATCAATGTTTTAAAGAAATGATGGGTTATTCGTTTAACGAATATCTGCGCAAAATTCGGATCGATAAGGCGAAAGACTATCTGACACAAACAGCCAAACCGATTGTCTGGATCGCGGAACATACGGGCTATGCGGACGAAAAATACTTCAGCCGGATTTTCCGTGAGCAGGTAGGCATGCTGCCAAGCGAGTACCGCAATACACCAAGAAGAGGGTAGACGAATGGAGAGAAGGTAGGATGAATGGATTGTAAGCGTTAACAAAAACAGACGTTTCACCTCCTGTTCTTCGTTCGGCTCTCTATCCATAAACGTTTTCCGGCCGTGTTATATTGTTGGTGCTGGACGCGAAGGACATTCCATTAAAGGGGGAGCATCCATTTGGGCAAAAAAATGGTCATGGTGGCAATGATGGTGTTGCTCGCATTCACGAGCGCCTGCAGCGACGCGGGCAACACGGAGAATGAAACGGCGGAAAGTAATACTACGCCTAGCGTTGTTGAAGAAGGGCCGGCAGATCCATTTGGCAAGTACGATCAGACGATTACACTAAGGTATGGCAAAGAGGTCGATCCAACAGACAAAAGTTTGCCTGCCGGGGATACACCGGAGAACAACCAGTATTCGCGTTATGTGAAGGACAATCTAAATATTGATACCAAAGTCACCTGGCAGGCGGCGACCGGAACGAACTATGAGCAGAAAGTAAACCTCGCGATTTCAAGCAACGATTTACCCGATGCACTCGTGGTCAAGGATACCCAGCTGCGGGCAATGGTTAAGGCGGGCCAGCTGGAAGACCTGACTGATGCATTTAATCGATATGCTTCACCAGCAATGAAGAGTTATATGGAGAAAACAAACGGTGTGTCCGCCGAGGCGGTAACATTTGATGGGAAAATGTACGCTATCCCTAGTATACAAGTACACTCCGATGGTGTTCACCAAATGTGGATTCGCAAGGACTGGCTCGACAAGCTGGGACTTGAACTGCCCCAAACGATGGAGGAACTGGAGAATGTAGCGAAAGCTTTCGTGGAACAAGATCCGGACGGCAACGGCAAGAACGATACGATTGGGATTGCAGGACAGCAGAACGGAGGCCGGTTATATGCCAATTTCCTGGAATCAACGAACAACACGTATGGACTTGATCCAATCTTCGGGGCTTACAAGGCTTATCCTGGTTACTGGTTAAAAGACGATGCAGGCAACCCGGTCTACGGCTCCATTCTGCCAGAAACGAAGGAAGCGCTCGCCAAACTGCGCGACATGTATGCGAATGGGCTCATTGACAAGGAACTGGGCATTCGCAAAGCCGCGTCCGAGCCCGTGGTCAACGGTAATGCAGGGATCTTCTTCGCACCATGGTGGATGGGATATGGACCTCTTCCCGATGCGATTAAAAACGATCCAAACGCCAACTGGCAGGCATACTTGCTGCCGCTGGATGCTGATGGACAATTTAATGCTCATATGGGCGCTCCTTCTACCGTGTTCGTTGTTGTCCGCAAAGGATATGAGCATCCCGAAGCGGTCATCAAAATGCTGAATCTGCTCATTAGGGATGAATCGAAGTTTGATATCTCTGTGCCTGTAGGTCACTATCCACTGCGTGTACCGATGTCCTATATGGATGAGAGCGAATATTCAGCGAAAGCTTTGCAAGAAGTACTTGCTGGCACGAAAAAACCGGAAGACTTCACCGATCCAGGCTACAAACTGCTTGCTGCAGACATTCAGAACGTCAAAAAGGTGAAGAAAGAGCCGTATGACAATATGGACATCCAGTATTGGGACCCTCAGGAAGACCTTGGTGTATGGAGCCGCATCTATTCACTCTTGGTCGGATCATCGTCCTTGCAGCAGGATTACAACAAGGTATACAGCTTGCTCTATTCCCAAACCCGCACGATGGAAAGCCGCTGGTCGAATCTGAAAAAGCTGGAGGATGAAACCTTCCTGAAGATCATTATGGGAGCTGCACCTCTGGATACGTTCGATACGTTCGTCAGTGACTGGAAAAAGCAAGGCGGGGACAAAATCACCGAGGAAGTGAAGGAGTACGTCAAGTAGAAGCTGTCCAGAGCGCCGGGGGTCAGTCATCCGGCGCTTCTTCCTGAGAAGATCAGGGATGGGAGATTGCAGAGGAGGAACACCGGATGCGAAACCGAAGTTTCATCAAACATTATTACATCATGCTGCTGCCCGGAATGGTGTGGCTGCTGTTCATCAGCATCATTCCCATGTTCGGGATTGCCATTGCCTTTCAGGACTTTAACCCGGGCCAGGGCATTTGGAAATCGACCTGGATCGGGCTGGAGAACTTCGAATATATGTTTAGCCTGAACGATACCAAGACCATTTTCTTCAATACCGTGTACATTGCCGTCATGAAAATTGCAGGTAACCTGATTGTGCCGTTAGTCTTTGCGATCATGCTGAATGAACTGCGTCTTATGGTGGTTAAGCGCTGGGTTCAAACGATCGTGTACCTTCCACATTTTTTGTCCTGGGTGATCCTGTCAGGTATATTGCTCGATGTGTTTTCGTACACGGGTCCGGTCAACGGATTACTGAATATCGTGGGGATTGAACCGGTGTTATTCTTCGCCCGTGCAGACTTGTTCCCATTTATTGTCGTCGGCAGCGATGTATGGAAGGAGTTCGGCTTCAACACGATCATCTACTTGGCTGCACTGACGGGCATCAGTCCATCCCTGTACGAAGCGGCTTCGATTGACGGAGCAACCCGGATGCGGAGAATATGGCATGTGACACTGCCTGGCTTGCGAACCACGATTGTACTCTTGGCGGTGTTAAGCCTTGGGAACGTACTGAACGCAGGCTTTGATCAGATTTTCAACCTGTACAACCCGCTGCTCTATTCCACGGGTGACATTATCGATACTTGGGTATACCGCGAAGGGTTGCTGAACATGCAGTACGGACTTGCAACCGCAGTTGGTTTGCTAAAATCGGTGGTCAGTTTCGTACTTATCATTGTCTCGTACCTGCTGGCTTCGAAGTTCGCCAATTACCGCATATTCTGATAAGGAGAAGGAGTCGAGCGAGATGATTAGAGAAACAACGCTGCGATCCAGGGTGTTTGATGTCACGCTTCTGGTTGTGCTGCTCCTGATTGCATTCCTGTGCATACTGCCCCTATGGTATACGCTGGCCGTGTCCTTAAGCGAAAAATCAGCGGCGGCTGCCGGAAAAGTATGGTTATGGCCCGTTGGCTTCAACTTCAATTCATATCAGCAAATTATCGGCGACCGTTCCTTTTTCAATTCCTTCTGGATTTCCATTCAGCGTGTTGTGCTTGGTGCGACAATTACGTTTGTGGTGACAACGATGATGGCTTATCCGCTCTCGCGAAGCCCACGTGAATTCCGTATGCGCAATGTATTCATGTGGATTCTTGTGTTCACGCTGCTGTTCAACGGCGGCCTGATTCCATGGTATATGACGGTGAAGGCGATTGGGTTGTATGATACCATCTGGGCACTTGTTCTTGGCGGGGGAGTGCCGGTATTCAACGTCATTCTGATCGTAAACTATTTCCGTAATCTGCCCAAGGAACTGGACGAGGCTGCTCTCGTGGACGGGGCCGGGCCGTGGCGAATGTTAGTCACTATTTATGTACCGCTGGCCGTACCGGTACTGGCTACTGTGACATTGTTCACCATCGTCTACCATTGGAATGAGTTCTTCCATGGATTGGTGCTGACTTCAGGGCAGGATCATTATCCGCTGCAAACATTAATCCAGCAATTCGTTGTGGTCATCGATGCGTCGAACATGACGGAAGATCAATATAAACGGATGAACGAGTTGTCTAATCAAACACTAAATGCCGCAAAAATTTTCATTGCCATGCTTCCTGTACTTATTGTCTATCCGTTCCTACAGCGTTTTTTCATTCACGGTATTACACTGGGTTCGGTGAAGGAGTAGTTGCATAGGCATGGACTAAGAACAAACGAATAGCGTGACAGTATAGGTCTGTAGTCGATTTCGTCGATACGGGCCTATTTTTTATGAAGGCGTTTCAGTTAACACAAGCTGCTCCGAACCCATTTTACTCTTGCATTTGAGCTGTCTCCGGATGATGAATGTTAAGACGCGAAATTAACAACCCGTTTACATGAACATGAAACAAAAGAAATATTTCAGCTTTAACATTTAAGATGACAAACGAGGGAATGAGGACTGAATCATGAAGAACTATCCGATCATCGCCTCCATTACGGTTGATGAACAGATTGCACAGGCTATAGCAAGCGATGTGAAGCGAGTTATTCTGATGACAGGAAACATTACGAATCTTGGTTCCATCATTGACAGGTTGCATCAAAGCGGCAAACAGGCCTATGTACATACCGAGATGGTATCCGGGATTGGACGAGATGCCTCGGCCATTCAATATCTTGCCGATGTGTTTAGAGTTGATGGTATCGTGACAACGAAGAGTAATGCGGTTTCTGCGGCAAAGCAAGCAGGCATACTGAGCATTCAGCGCATATTTGCCATTGATACAGCAGCCATTGAGACTGCAGTGCGAATGATTAAGAGCTATAAGCCTGATGAGGTTGAATTGATGCCGGGGCTTATGCCGCGAGTCATTCAAGAGCTTAATGAACGAATCACACAGCCATTGATCGTTGGTGGACTGATTCGACATGAGGAAGAGATACAGCAAGCCTTAAAGAGTGGGGCAGATTTTGTTTCGATAGGCCATGAGAAATTCTGGACTTAATTTCATACATTTATCCTTGGGTGGAGACGACGAGAAAACCCGGTGGTAAGTAAATCAGTACAACCTTGATGTTGAAGGAGGGTGATTTGCTGCTGGGTTTTTTGTGTTGTCCAAAAAATACAACAGGAGGTAATTGAGCATGATCATTCAAGCAGTTGCTCATCGAGGCTATCCCAAGAAATATCCTGAAAATACGTTGTCATCCTTTTTAAAAGCGGTGGAACTTGGGTTCACTCATCTCGAATTGGATGTACATCTCAGCCAAGATGGTATCCCGGTTGTCATTCATGATCATACGATTGACCGCATGACCAATGGAACGGGCAGGGTAGCTGATTATTCAGCGTCCAAGCTGCAATCTTTCAATATAAAACAAGATGAGCACATACCAACTCTTGAAGAGGTACTGCGAGCTTTGAAGGGGAAAATTGGGCTTAACATCGAGCTTAAGCAGATGGGTGCCTACTATCCTCAGCTGGAGGAGAAAGTACTTGAAGTGATTAAGGAATTCAACATGCTGGATCAGGTCGTCATTACGTCATTTGATTTTGATGCCTTGGAGAAAATCAGACAATTATCTAGTGAGGTACGCATCGGTCTGATTACCTTTGGTTGTTCGAAGGCTATTCTTGACTGGTCTGTAGAGATGGGAGCGACGTTCTTGTCTATTCACTACGCTTTTGTAACCGAGCATTATATTTATCGATGTCAAGAGCTGGGGATTCAATTGATGGCCTGGACAATTAACGAGACTTCCATCATGAAGAAATTTCAAGATTACCCGTCTGTGTGGGTCTGTACAGACGAGCTCGAATCCTTCATGGATGTGTTGGAGCTGCCCAGCTCAGTATGAGTGGGCAAGGGTAAGGTTATGGAAAATGTGTATGATTACGATGCGTATTGCTTCGATCTAGACGGAACGATTTATGTTAGCCAGATGATCCTTCCTGGCGTAAACAGCTTCATAAGCAGCTTGAGATCACAAGGCAAGCGTCTGTTGTTCTTAACGAATACTCCCGTACATACCAGGGAGGATTGCTACAAGAGGCTGCTGAGTCTGGGTGTATCATGCGAGCTTGACGAAATTCTGACAGCGGGATACGTGTCAGGGATGTATTTTGCAGAGTATGCGCCTGATGCCAGGGTACTGGTTGTAGGTGAGGAGGCTTTGCGGAGTGAACTTCGAGCGATCGGGATCACTATGACGGAAGATCCAACTCAATCAACGCATGTATTAGTCGGAATGGATCGGCAGTTTCATTACGATAAGCTTCATCTAGCGGCAAAAGCAGTTCGTCATGGAGCAGTTCTCATGGCTACGAATCCGGACAGCTGCTGTCCCGTCCAGGGAGACATCATTCCGGATACCGGCTCGATTCTAAGCTCGATTGAGGCAGCCAGCCAGCAGAAAGCATCCGTCGTGATGGGTAAACCTTCACCTTATTATGCAGAGAAGGCACTCCAGCTGTTGAATGTGAACAGCAGCAGTTGTCTCATGATAGGCGATCGGTTGGAAACAGATATTTTATTTGGCCAACAGAATGGGATGAAAACGGCTCTCGTGCTTACAGGTATTTCCTCAAGAGAGGATATCCAGGAAACAGGGATCATTCCGGACTATATATGGTCTTCTTTCAACGAATGCATCATGGAACAGAATAACCAATCCAGGCACTCATTGGTGTTGCAGGTAAAGAGGACGTAAATAGCAATAAGATTCGAAAAATGATGGAGGTGGAATTCATGCGTTTAGCGTTACTTGGTGATTATCACTATTCAAGCATGAGTCACGGAACGGAAGAGATGAAAGCTGCAAGAGTTCGGGCTTATGAACATATGCTCCAGGCTTTTTTGGAGGTTGAGGCGGACTTTCATGTCTCTATTGGCGATTTGACACATGAAGGAACGGCTCAGGAATTCCGATCGATTTTCTCCTTTCTTTCCAGGAGTGAACGGAACTTCATTCATGTCCTTGGCAATCATGACACCTATTCGATACCGAAGCATGAAATCTCCAAATTAACAGGTCAAGACCGCTATCGGGCGATTGACACGCCTCATGCTAGGCTGATATTTCTGGATACAACCCAGGAGATGAATCCTGCAGATTGGGGAGGGGAGCTGGACGAAGAACAGCTGACATGGCTCAAAGAAGAGCTTAACAATTCACATGATAAGCAAGTACTTCTCTTTGGGCACCATCCAGTATTTGATACCACTGCACGCTCGACGCTTGATAAGCTGTACATTCGTCCACAGGATGAACTGAAGAGCATATTCAATAGTCGACCGGAAGGCGGCTTCTATTTTTGCGGACATAATCACATCAACTCCATTGTGAAGCAGGGGAAGTGGCACTATGTTCAGACCGCAGCTTGCCTGGACGTGCCGGCATACCGTGTGATCGAAGTCCATGAGGGCCAGGTAGAGATAACTCACCATCCGATACAGGGTGCGGGTCTCCTCGCTGATATTCAGAGCTTTTGCTGTGATATGCCAGGCTTCGGTCCTGTCGCTGGTGCATTAGGAGAAAAAAGAGACCTTATTTTATCCGTTCAATACACATCGGCTGCTCAATAAATGAAAGAGGAGGGAAGCTCATGGCACAAATTGTGCTGAAGCAGATTGAAAAAAGCTTCAAGCAGGATAAAGTCATTGAGGGTCTGGATCTGACCATTGAGGATGGTTCCTTTACGGTATTGGTCGGCCCCTCTGGCTGTGGAAAATCGACGACACTCCGCATGATCGCAGGGCTCGAGAAAGAAACAGGCGGAGAAATTTGGATCGGAGATCAATGTGTCAATGGCGTAGAACCAGGCAAGCGCAATGTGGCTATGGTATTTCAGAACTATGCATTATATCCGATGATGACTGTCAAGGAGAACATCGAATTCGGACTCGTAAATCGCAAGGTCCCCCGGCCCGAACGCGAGCGCCTCGTTAAGGAAATCACGGAGGTTGTCGGTCTGGCAGAGTATCTGCACAAGAAGCCACAAGCTCTGTCTGGAGGTCAGCGCCAGCGGGTTGCCCTGGCTCGGGCCATGGTGAAGAGTCCTGCGGTCTTCCTGATGGACGAGCCATTATCGAATCTCGATGCCAAGCTTCGTCATCAAATGCGAACGGAGTTAATTCAGCTTCACAAACGGCTGGGCGCAACCTTTGTCTTTGTGACACATGATCAGGTTGAGGCAATGTCGATGGGAGATCGTATCGTCATCATGAACAAAGGAATGATTCAACAAGCAGATGGCCCGATGAAAATCTACGACGATCCCGATAATGTGTTCACAGCTCAGTTTATCGGTACACCGCCGATGAATGTCATTGATCGTGAACGTATTCTGCCATACTTGAATGGACAGCTGCATGACGACATTGGGCAGGTTGGTTTCAGACCGGAGAAAGCAACGATGACGCTTGGGAACCGGCCGCAGTCCGGACTTGTTCATTTCCCGGGCCGGATCATGACACGTGAGACACTAGGTGCAGAAATCATCTATCAACTGGAATCCGCGCTTGGACTTGTGTCTGTGAAGAGTTTTTTGAAGCCATTAGAGACAGCTTCCGAGGTGAACATCACGATCTCCATGCAGGACCTGTACTACTTTGATCGGGACGGAGTCCGTGCTCGTCAGCATGAGAGATCCGCAGAGAGAGAGCTCATTGTCCTGGGAGGGAAACATTCATGACCGTTTGGTCCAAATTCCGTCCCTATGTCATGGTTGCTCCCTCTATCGTAATATTTTCGATCTTTTTCATATATCCGATCTTTTATATGATCTTCCTGAGTTTTTATAACTGGGACTTCATTAATCCGGTCAAGGAGTTTGTAGGCTTCAACAACTTTGCCGAGTTATTTAAGGATCGTGCCTTTCTTCAGGTCCTGAGCAATTCCTTGAACTATACGCTTCTTTCCGTATCCTTATCCATTGTAATTTCACTGCTGCTAGCCATATGGCTGAATCGGGAAGGCGCATGGTATGGGTTTGTACAGGGGGCATTATTCAGTCCACATATTGTTTCTCTTGTATCTGTATCCCTGGTGTGGATGTGGCTGATGGATCCCAAGTTCGGTTTGCTTAACGGTTTGCTGGACATGGTGGGCTTGCCCAAGCTGGAGTGGCTCAGCAGCCCAGACAGTTCATTACTGTCACTTGTCCTTGTTTCGGTCTGGAAGGGCGTGGGTTATAACGCGCTTATCTTCATCGCTGGACTTCAAAGTATTCCCAAGGATGTGTATGAAGCTTCAGCTCTGGACGAGGCCAATTGGTGGCGGAAGTTCTACAAGATTACGCTGCCGATGCTATCACCGACCCTTTTCTTCTTAATTATCATTAATCTGATCAGTTCGTTCCAGGTATTTGAAACCATAGCCATCATGACTAACGGAGGTCCGATCAATTCAACGAACACACTTGTCTTTTACATCTATGAGTACGGATTCCGCTACTTCAAGATCGGTTACGCTTCGGCTGCGGGAGTTATCCTGCTTGTTGTCGTTGGTTTGCTTACATTAGTCTACTTCAAGCTGCTAAGCCGCAAGGTTCACTACCAATAGAAAGGAGAAGGGAAATATCATGGCAAGTAAGTCAATTCTGCGTACTCTGAACGTCACGGCCACGATCGTACTGGTTGCGATTTTTGCTATCCCTTTTCTATGGATGATCTCAACATCATTGAAGTCGTATCCGGAGACCGTGATCTTTCCACCCCAATGGATCCCCTCCAAGGTGATGTGGAGCAATTTCCAGGCGGCATGGGAATCGGGACCTTTCTTGAAATATCTAATGAACAGTATTGTCGTATCCATCAGTATCCTTCTTCTTCAATTTACGACCATTATATTGGCAGCCTATGCGTTTGCCAGATACTCCTTCAAAGGAGACAAGCTGTTATTTGGAATTACGATGGTCACTTTAATGATTCCGGGTCAGCTCATCTTTTTGCCCGTGTATTTGTTACTCAGCAAGTGGGGACTCATTAACAATTTGCTGGCACTTATTCTGCCCTTCGCTTCCAGCGCGTTTGGGATCTTCATGCTCAGGCAGTCATTCAAGCAGGTACAGGAAGAACTTATTGAAGCCGCACGGCTTGACCAGACACCTGAATGGAAGATCATCCTTAGGATCATGGTGCCGATGGCCCGTCCGACGCTGGTAACCTTTGCATTATTCAGTTTCATTGCACACTGGAACGATTATTTTTGGCCGCTGGTGATGACGACCTCGGATGCAGCCAGAACACTTCCAATTGGGATTTCCAAGCTTCGCGAGGTGGATGGAGGGGCAGCATGGCACATTTTGATGGCTGGAAACATGATTCTGGTCGTTCCAATTCTGATTGTTTTCTTATTTGGACAACGGCAAATTATTAAAGCATTCGTATATTCCGGTGTGAAATAATTCAATTCTTAATTTATAGGAGGGTTTATTCATGAAAAAATTTGGTTCGCTTTTGTTGGCAGGAACGCTTGCACTTGCTTTAGCTGGTTGTGGTGACTCTAATTCTGCGGGTTCAACCGATAATGCTGCTGCTTCTGGGAGTTCGAATGGCACGGCGAATAAACCGGTAGAGATTACATATTGGTACTCATGGGGGGACAAGATTGCCGAGAACAATGAGAACCTGGTGAAAATGTTTAATGAATCGCAGGATGAAGTGATTGTGAAGGCCGAATATCAGGGATCGTATGCAGATCAGCATTCCAAGGCACAGGCGGCTTTTGCAGCGGGCAATGCTCCCGAAGTGTGGCAAAATGAAATTGCTTCGGTAGGTGTATTTGCCGAATCCGGCATGACGCAGGAGTTGACTTCTTTTGTAGAGAAGGATCAGCTTGATATGGATGATTTCATCCCAGGTCTGATGGGAAATTCATATGTGAACGACAAACTGTATGCTCTTCCGTACTTACGCAGTACACCTATTCTGTACTTAAACCGTACGATGCTGGAGGAGGCAGGACTTGATCCAGCTGGACCGCAGAATTGGGCCGAATTTGAAGATTATGCACGCAAGCTAACGATCAAGGATCAGCGCTACGGCATTTCGATGCCTGTGGATATTTGGTTCTATGAAGCTTTCGTAAGACAGAGCGGAGGAACGATGATTAGTGAGGATGGGAAAAGTGCGGCATTCAATAATGAAACAGGAATTGAACCTGTGAAGTTGTGGCTGAAGATGAAGAATGAAGGCATCATGAGCATCGGTACAACCGACGATGCAGGTACGCAAGCCAAGACGGATTTCCACAATCAGCGTTCAGCGATGCTATTCGCTTCAACTGCAGACTTGACCAATAATATGAAGGTTGCAGAAGAGCAGGGCTTTGAACTTGGAACGACATTTATGCCTGCGAATGATACGTTTGGTGTGCCAACGGGTGGTGCCAATCTGGTGATGACCTCTGGCCTGTCCCCCGAAAAGCAGGAAGCGGCGTGGAAGTTTATAAAGTGGATGACCTCCAAAGAGCAAACGATCTATGCGAGTTCCTTTACGGGATATTTACCTAGCCGAATCAGCGCGGTGGAAAGTGATGAAATGAAGAAGCTCTATGAAGAAAAGCCGCTGTTCAAAGTAGCGGTGGACCAACTGGAATATGCAGGTCCTCGTCCGATGCAGAAGGTTTATCCTGAAATTGGTGAGATGATTAAGGATGAGATTCTTCGTGCGGTTGTTGATTCGTCCGTTACGGCAGAGGCAGCTATAGCCGAAGCAGCGAAGAAGGCAGATGCCTTGTTGAGTAAGTAGAACAATGATGATAGCGCAAAGGGGTTAGACGGTAATTTCCGCTAGCCCCTTTGTTTTGTCCCTGGACATGGGAGATATCTGCTAGGCACTTCGTGCCGAGGGATAAAACACAGCCCACTGCAGGTGGAGCGCATTTACTAGCTGCGTTAATTTAGCGATTTGATCGCTAGTTTTGGTCCTTATTGTCTCCGTGGGAATTGCAGTGAGCTTAGTGTCACTATACATCTTACAGGTGTAGTGCCTTCTTTTGGACTTGTTCACACTCCGTTCATACTGCCGTCACGAAGCGGACATCTTGCTTGATTACACTTGGAATATGTCGTCGCCATAGCGGCGCTTCACAAGCAGAGACAGGAGAAGATGAACGTGGCAAAAACGGTGGAAATGCAAACAACGGGAATGAAGAGACGTAAGAAACGAAACTTATGGTTGAAAATAATTGGAGGAATTGTTGGGGTCATTGTACTGTTCATGGGCGTCATATTCGTCGTTAATGCTATAAGTAACGGAGTCGAGAAAAAGAAAATCGAACCCTATGGCCAGTATGTCCATGTAGATGGGAAAAAGATGAATGTATACATTCAGGGAGACGGCGAACAGACCATCGTCCTTCTTCCGGGGCAGGGTACTCCGGCGCCTGTACTTGATTTCAAATTATTGATTGATGAGTTGTCTCCCGATTATAGAGTTGTAGCCATTGAGCCTTTCGGTTATGGGTTGAGTGACGAAACGGAGAAGGAGAGAACAACGGAGAATATCATCAGCGAATATCACGAAGCTGTACAGCAGCTTGGTATTGACCGTTACATTCTGATGGGGCATTCAATCACAGGACTTTATGGAGTATCCTATGTGAGCACGTATCCGGATGAAGTTCTTGCTTTTGTCGGCATTGACAGCAGTGTTCCCAATCAACCCGGCATGGATGTCCAATTGCCGCTGGGATTGATGCAGTTTCTTCAGGATTCAGGTCTGATGCGATTGCTAAAAGCAGTGAGCGCCGATCCATATCAGTCCCTTGCTTTCGATGAACATACCAAAGAACAGATGAACTTGATTTCGAATCAGGTCGCGACCAATCCAACGATGGTGGATGAGTTAAGGCATCTCGGTTCCAATTTCAAAAATGGAGAACATCTTAGCTATCCTCGTGATCTGCCAGTACTTCTCTTTGTTCAATCAAATAATGAGCAAAATCAGCAGTGGATTCCGCTGCATGAGGAGCAAGCCAAACAATCTGCACAGGGTAAAATGATCCCAATGGAGGGGGCACATTACCTGCATCATACGAAATTCAAAGAAATTGCCCAGGAATTCAAGGAATACATGAAGGAAATAAAGTAGTATGGTAAATTTTAAACTGCGGTACCGGATTCGGTGCCGTGGTTTGTTTTTTTGTTTTGCGTTTGCAGATACCCATGGCTAATGAGGAACTGTATTACAGTCGAAAAAACGAATGAATAATCTATAAAATATCTATATAGTTCGTAATTAACTGTGAACAAATCGGTTAATTCGTTGACAATGCATGTTACTTTTATTAAAATACGAAATGGACATCAGGTTATAACAGGTATGAGGATCACTTTTTGGGTCTCTAAGCTTAGCTGTTCAATCCTAATGACGAATATAGGAGCGGAATTATTACAATCCTATGCGAAGATTAGGATTTTTTTGTTTTTATCTAATCCAGAAATAATTTGAAAGTTGGAGGCTGGCTTTACCATGAACAATTGGTTCAAACTGAAGGAAAGAGGCACGAGTGTTTCAACAGAAATCATCGCAGGGATCACGACATTCTTCACGATGGTATACATAGTGATCGTAAACCCGGGAATTCTCAGCAGCACGGGAATGGAGTTTAACGGTGTATTTATTGCGACAGTGCTGGCGAGTATTGTGGCAACGCTGATTATGGGGATATGGTCCAACTATCCGATTGTTATCGCGCCGGGTATGGGTCTGAATGCATTCTTTGCCTATAGTGTAGTTGCGGGATATGGTGTGTCTTGGCAGGTTGCACTGGGCGCGGTATTTATCGCAGGGCTTTTGTTTATTGTTTTATCACTTACTTCCTTCCGCTACATGCTGCTCGATGCCATTCCCGCGAGTCTCAAGCACGCGATTACAGCAGGGATCGGACTGTTTATTACGACGGTAGGCTTGCAAAATGCGGGAATTATTGCCGATTCGGAATCGAATTTGATCACCATCGGGAACTTGGCAGAGCCAATGACCTATCTGACGATTATTGGGTTGATTATTACGGTTGTGTTGATGGCTTACAATGTAAAAGGTTATCTGTTCATCGGAATGGTGGTTACCGCGATTCTTGCCTGGATAATGGGACTATTTCAAATGCCGGAATCGATCGTATCTATGCCAGAAGGGCTTACAGCAACGGCT
This sequence comes from Paenibacillus sp. FW104-T2, assembly GCF_058789975.1. Lineage (NCBI taxonomy): Bacteria > Bacillati > Bacillota > Bacilli > Caryophanales > Paenibacillaceae > Paenibacillus > Paenibacillus sp. FW104-T2. The sequence continues at coordinate 71,323 of NZ_JBYTCE010000015.1, forward strand.
TTCCAACTGGATCTGGCAGGTGTATTCTCCAATGGCTTGTATACGATCATCTTCACCTTCCTGTTAATCACGCTGTTTGATACAACGGGAACGATGCTGGGTGTTGCTGAACAAGCAGGACTCCTGAAGGACGGGAAATTCCCTCGCTCACGCGGTGCGCTCTTGGCTGATGCCGTAGGAACAACCACTGGTGCCTTGCTCGGAACCAGCCCAACATCGGCTTATATCGAGTCCAGCACAGGGGTAGCTGCAGGAGGAAGAACGGGATTGACTGCAGTAACGGTCAGTGTACTGCTTGCGCTTACGCTATTCTTTACACCAATCGTAAGTGTGATATCCGGTATTCCGGCGATTACTTCTCCGGCACTGATTATTGTAGGGTACTTCATGATCAGTGTTATCAGCAAAATCAACTGGAAGGATCTCGAAGAAACATTTCCTGCTTTCTTGATTATCATCCTTACTCCACTAACGCACAGTATTGCGACAGGTATTGGCGTAGGATTCATCTTCTATCCGGTTCTGAAGCTGCTTCGTGGTAAAGGAAAGGATGTTCATCCGGTATTCTACGTGTTTGCGGTATTGTTCTTCATCCAGCTTGTATTTCTGGATCACTAAAAAACGATTTAAAATAGAAGGAGAGCGGCCTGTATTATACTGGCAGCTCTCCTTCTTGGTTTATTTTGTATGGATATCAAGCACAATCTTACACGATTGAAAGATTCATGAAAGCTTGATAGATAGGAGCTTTTTTCCACTGTCGGTATACTTGAACCATAAAGGGCTGCTCAGTGCAGCCAATCATTATGGGAGGAGTTACAGATGGATTTCATTCAAGTGGTACAGAAACTATTACCTGTCGTGGGTGTTGCATTAATAGTCGGCCTCATAGCCTTGGGAATCGTGTTAATAACGTATAGGTTGTATAGAAAAAGAGGTGGAAAACGCATCATAAAATTATGGCAGTTTATAGCCTCATTTTCGTTGATGGGCTGGCTGATCATGGTCATGATGTTAACAACATTTAGCAGAGGGGCTAATTTTGACGGATGGGTAAACTTGGAGTTGTTCAGCGGCTATGTAAGTGCATGGAATCAATGGTCCCTGAGCGAATTCCAGCTTATTATTTTCAATATGTTGATGTTCGCACCGCTAGGCTTCCTGCTTCCGCTTCTGGGAATGAAGACACGTGGCTTCAAGTCGATATTAATCATATCGCTGATGATTACAATAGGTATAGAAACATTTCAGATGGTGACAGGCAGAGGGATTTTTGAACTGGATGACATATTGCACAATACGCTCGGCAGTTTAGCCGGATATGGGTTGATGAGTGCAATCCTTGATATCAGGCAAAAAAAGAGAATATCCTTCAAAGCTATGTTTCGTGCGTTATGTATTCCTTTGACCTTTGTACTGTTATTTACAGGGGCACTCATCATGTATTCCAGTCAAGAGCTCGGGAACCTTGCCATTCGTCCAGCCACATCGCAGAAAATGAATCAGGTCCATGTGACACTAGGCACGAAGCTGCCGGACCACGCTGAACCTGTTGCACTATATCGAAGCTTTGAGATTCATAACATGGAGTATGCCAAGCAGATGGTTTCATTACTGAGTGATCATTTTCAACTGCAGCAGAGAGGTCACATCTCCATTGACGGATTCAACCGGATCTGGAATCTATATGACAGCGGAGGGACCGATTACACCTTTAATTACAGCATGAATAGCGGTAATTGGTCGTTGGCACCTGATCAGTATGCGACGATCTCAATGCAGCCGGAGGTTCTGACAGAAAAAGGAACTGTCTATGGTGAGTGGCTAAGTCAGCATGGATTACTGCCTCAAAAAGCTAAATTCAGTACACAAAATAAAGATACCGTTCGATGGGATTTGCATATGACCAACTCCGATATGTTAACAGAACAGCGAGACTTTGATAACGGAATGATCATCATTGTACCTGCGGCAGAAGGTATTATTCCCCAGGATTTGTTCTATGCCATGAATAAAAATAAATATATTCGTACCGTTGATGTGAGCAGTCCGGCGCAAGCGTATGAAGAAGTTCTCAGAGGGAATTTCTACATGTATAATGATCTGCAAAAAGGCGACAATTTGATTGTAAAGAGTTATGAGCTGACCTACACTTACGATTCAAAAGGTTATTACCAGCCAGTATACCAATTCAAGGGGACTCTCAACGGGGAAGAGTGGAGCACACAGATCCCTGCCTTGAAGAATTGACTACTAAAGTAAAATAAAGAATTGACCAAGATGAAGACTCATGACATGAACTAGATACGTGAATAACAAAAAAATGGGATGAGATGCAAGGTTGTACAAAAGCGAGCATACGGCTCGCTTTTTCTAATTGTATTTCTGCACACGAGAAAAGTTTACCCGCTCCAAATCTTTTAGTTTGTTATAACAGTCTTGCCGCGTTCAGATTATGTTTCACTGTGCCCAAAACGTTTCTCTAGACCCACACATTCTCGCGATGATACTATCAAAAACGTGCTAGAAGACTGGGGAATGCAGGAGGATTTATTCGTGGATCAACTGAAATACGACAATTTAAAAATGGGTGAACGAGGAGCCTTTATTAGCATTATTGCTTATATATGCCTGACCGCATTAAAACTGGTTATCGGTTCCATCGCAGGCTCAGAAGCGCTCAAAGCAGATGGGTTAAATAACGCAACCGATATTGTGGCCTCGATCGCCGTCCTTATCGGACTCAGGCTTGCTCAACGTCCAGCAGACAAAGATCATACATATGGTCACTGGAAAGCGGAGACTGTTGCTTCGTTAGTTGCCTCGTTCATCATGATGGCTGTTGGTTTACAAGTTTTATTTGAAGCCATTGGTTCCGTCTTTCAAGGGGAAAATGAATCGCCTGATCTGATTGCCGCATATACAGGCATTTTCTGTGCAGGTGTGATGTACTTGGTCTATCGCTACAATAAACGCCTTGCTACCAAAATCAAGAGCCAGGCGGTCATGGCTGCAGCTCGTGATAATATATCCGATGCTTGGGTAAGTGCCGGTACCGTCATAGGAATTGTAGGCTCGCAGTTTGGCCTGCCTTGGCTTGACCCGGTAACAGCAGTCATCGTCGGTTTCCTCATTTGTAAAACAGCATGGGATATTTTCAAAGAGGCTACTCACCATCTAACAGACGGTTTTGATGTGGAGCTTATTCGGGAGTACAGAAAAACCATTGCTACGATTGATGGGGTAGAGACCGTGAAGGATGTAAGAGCGAGAAGCTACGGAAATAATGCGGTTGTAGACGTTGTTATTACGGTTCGCTCTGACCTGGACATGCAGCAAGCACACGATATATGCACCGATGTTGAAGACGAATTGCTCAGAGAACACGACGTGTATACTGTACATGTACATGTTGAACCAGAGATGTGGGAAGAATCCGTGTAATCGATATAGAAGTTGTAAACCAGTGAACGTTGATTCGTCCATTGGTTTTTTATTTTTTCATACATATTTAGGAAAGACAAAAGTATCAACATTGCTCATTAGAATGCACCAATAAAGGCTATTGCCTATATATTGTTGTAGAAAAGGAGCTGACGGATCATGATGAATTATGTTCCAACGTACTATTATCCTGTATATCGAAAATCAGATCATTTGAGCTGGACGCCAGCCAGTGTCGATCTAAACAGGAAGCTCAGATCACTATGGGAACAGCATGTGTTCTGGACGAGATTAACCGTAAACAGTATCGTCGATGGTCTTGAGGATGTCCAGCCAACAACCGCAAGACTTTTACGCAATCCAAGTGATTTCGCCATGGTGCTTGAACCGTTGTACGGGACGGCTATCGCCAAGCAATTTGAAACATTGTTCAGAGAACATTTAACCATTGCCGCCGAACTTGTTAGTAACTTGAAGTCTGGTAACACAGCAGCTGCAGAAGATGCTCAGAAACGGTGGTATGCGAATGCAGATGAAATTGCAGCCTTTCTGGCCCAAATTAATCCATACTGGTCTCAAATCGAATGGCAGCGTATGATGCATGAACATTTACGTCTCCTCACGGAAGAGGTGGCAACTCGGATAGCGAAAGATTACGTAAGAAATGTTGCAATAAGTGATCCCATACAACAGCAGGCGTTAGAGATGGCGGATATGATGACAATCGGAATTGTACAACAATTCCCGACGGTGTTTCAGTATTAATCGAAAAGCATGAGAGCCTCCAATTCAATTTTCTGGATAATTAAATATGAGTGCTTGAACAATAAGTCGCTATTTAAGCGACTTTTTCTTGTTTTCTATGTTAAGTAAAATACGGGGAGTTACCTCACCCTGATGAAGGTTTGCAAAAACTACATTTAGATGGATAATAGTGGTACAAGATCAGAGAGGAGTGATGTCTTATGAAAAGACATTTATATGATAACAGGGCAGATCAAAATGGGGGGAACACGTTTAAGTAGCCCTATAAACGGCGTGAATCCCCAAATGTGAGGGGACGATAATATGGATCAAAAACCGACTCCATTCAAGATGGATCGTGTATCATTCGAACTTCAAGAAGACCATGATTTCACATGGCTGCAATCGCTTGGCACCGTTTTTAGCGTGTTTGACCAGCAGGATTCGGGTAACATCAGTTTTGGGATTGAGAATAACGGCAAGAAGCGATTTGTTAAATATGCGGGTTGCAGACCCATGGCTTTCACGGGTAATCCCGGAGATGCAATTTCCAGATTAAAGAGTGCCATGCCGCTGTATAAAATCTTGGCTCACGCCAATCTCATTCAACTTATAGATCATTTTGAAACGAGAAATGGCTATGCTGCCATTTTTGAATGGTTTAATGGTGAATGCCTGCATTCACACTGGTTATTTGCAGGTGAAGCGAAACATTGTCACCCTGAGTCGCCTTTTTATAAATATAAACAACTATCAATTGAGCAAAGGCTGCAGTCCCTTGATTCGATATTTGAGTTTCATCAACACGTGGAGTCCAAAGGATACGTTGCTGTTGACTTTTATGACGGTAGTATTTTGTATGATTTTACAACGGATGAAACGAAGATCTGTGATATTGACTTCTACAGAACGTCTCCTTCAGTCAATGACATGGGAGAGAACTTTTGGGGAGCAGCACGCTCAAAGGCACCGGAAGAGTTCACACGGGGTGCGCCTATTGATGCAAGAACGAATGTGTTCACCATGGGAGCCATTGCATTCGGGTTACTGGGTGGTGAGATGGATCATTCATTTGCAAAATGGAAAGCAAACAGATCACTATACGAAGTCGCTCTACGAGCGGTTAGTCAGGAGCGTGATCAACGATACAGAAATGTTCATGAATTTTTCGTTGCTTGGAATGCAGCTAAAAACAAGACACTGGACTTATAAGAGCTTAGGAGTTTAGGAGCTTCAAAGTCATGTCCTTTTTTTCAGAGTTACTTGAGTACAAAGGGATAACAATTGAACATTTCCTGACTAAAGTCGCTATTTAGCGACTTTTTTTAATTTCATGGGCTGATTTCTTACTCCTGAAAGGAGTTTAGGAACGTAAATCCTTTGCTATTCTACGTTGTTCATACTCCGTTCATATTGTATTCATTCAGAGGACAACTTGGTTGATTAGACTTGCATCAGTAGACCGGAAGGCCATTGTACAGATGACAAGAGGAGCTGAAAGAGATTGACACAACAAGCAGCAAGGAAAGTAAGAAAACGTTCATTATTCAAGAAAGTGTTACATATTTTACTTAAAATCATCGCTGCAATCATTATAGCCATCCTGCTTTTTGTAGCCAGCGTGTATACGTTTAACAAGGTTAGCCGTTATTCAGAACAAAAAAGAACGGAACCTTACGGTCAGCTTGTATCTGTGGATGGGAAGCAGATGAATGTTTCGATTCAAGGAAAAGGCGAAGAGACGGTCGTGTTGTTACCCGGTTATGGAACTGCGGCACCTGCCCTTGATTTTAAACCACTAATTACAGAACTATCCCCATTTTACAAAGTCGTCGTCGTTGAGCCTTTTGGTTACGGATTGAGCGATCAGACTGAGAAGGAGCGCAGCACTGCAAATATCGTAAGTGAAATTCATGAAGCATTACAAAGCCTCCATATTGACCGGTACATTCTCATGGGGCATTCCATATCAGGGATCTATAGTCTGGATTATGTGAACCAATATCCGGACGAGGTGAGAGCATTTATCGGGCTGGATAGCAGTGTTCCAACGCTGAAAGAAGAACAGACCATTGATTCATCGGTGACCACTCCGATTAAATGGTTTCGTAACCTGGGCTTCCACCGCATACAGTTAAAACTAAGCACGGACCCTTATGAAGGACTGCTATATGATCAACAAACCAAAGAGCAAATAGACATCTTCATACGTAAAAACATGTATAACAACACGCAGTTGAACGAGGCAGAGCACATGTATACCAACTTTACTGAAGCCGAGAAGCTATCGTTCCCTCAAAGCTTACCTGTTCTCCTCTTTGTTCAAGCGAATAACGCCGCAACAGATCAATGGGTTCCCGAACATGAGAAGCAAATAAAGGATTCTACACATGCAGAAATGCTCCTAATGGATGCAGGACATTACTTGTATCGTTCCCATCCCCAAGAAATCGCTGAAAAAATCAAGGAGTTTACGAGAGAATTAAAATAATGGAGTGAAGTCCTGTAGGACCGGTAAGAGGGGAGGGATGGAAGTTACCAAGCGGTCATAATAAAAGTAGTCATAGGACAACAAGAAGCGAGCTCGTGCTATCAGTGCACGGCTCGCTTCTTGTTGATTACACCTTTCCATAACGAGAAGGGGTAAATGGCTGCCTATTCGCCTTGCTCTCTAGAGTTAAGACTTAGCGTGGAGGAATCAAATGTAGAAATGGTGATCATTAAAGGTACCGTTTCGTAAACTTCCGGTTAGGTTAGAGGTCAAACTTCACACCGGTTAATTTTTCACTAAGCAGCCACAATCGTTGTGCTGAGTCAGAGTCAATGGCCCAAGGCAGTACACCAGGCATATCCTGCACAGTAGGTACGGCTCTGGCAATGTTCACATCTAAACAGTAAACACCACCTTGACCTTCCAGCGTCGGACTTGTGGCACACCATACACTCGTTGCTGCTCCTTGCTCTTCTGTCTTGAGGTCCATTCCAAAGTCCAAATTATTCAATTCTTCCTCGGACAGGAAGCGTGACAAATCGGTATAGATTGCACCTGGATGGACAGCGAATGCCCGAATACCATATTTATACCCGAATTCATCTAATGAAACGGCAAAAAGGGAGTTTGCAGATTTGGACTGTCCGTAAGCTCTCCATTTCTCATATGGCTCTTGTTCGAAATTCGGGTCTTCAAAGTTAACTCCTCCGAACACAATGCCTGAAGAGGATACCGTAACGACTCTAGCGCTTCGTGCTTGTTTAAGGGCAGGCCACAAACGCGCAGTGAGCTGGAAATGTCCTAGATGATTTGTAGCGAATTGGGATTCGTACCCACGGAAATCCCGGGTCAGAGGAGGAACCATGATACCAGCATTGTTAATAAGAATATCAAGTGGGCGTTGCGAATCCAGGAAGCGCTTGGCGAAGGCATCAATGGAAGCGGGGTCCATGAGATCAAGCTCTTCTATCTCAACATGAGGGATATCGGCTAGAGCCGTACGAGCCTTCTCTATAGTCCGTGCAGGTATAATGACTGTAGCACCGGCTTCTGCCAAAGCACGTGTGGTCTCCAGTCCAATGCCAGAATATCCACCGGTTACAATACAAACTTTATTGCTTAGATTGATTTCTTGGAGCGTTTCTTTTGCTGTGGAATGTTTTCCATAACCTGATGTAATGGGCTCCTGAGGAGTGCGACGATAAGTTTTGTTTGAGTGCATGTGTAATTCTCCTTTACGTGATGTGTACATAACATACATCTTAAAGTTAACTTTAAGTCAAGCATCCTCACTCGGGAAGGTTCTTCTTCGAAATCAAATCATCATAGAATCCAATTTTCTGATTGATGCGTTCTAGATTGGATTGGATTTGGTCGATCTGGTGCTCTACACTTTTTTTGTGTTTGATTAAAATATCTCTTCGGTCTTCAAGCATAGTTTCCACATGATAGCCTAAGTTCATATAGGCCTTCAGGTCTTCAATGCTCATTCCCGTTTCCTTTAAGCAGAGGAGAAATTTCATAAGCAGTAGATGCTCTTCCCTGTAAACTCGTCTTCCAGCATCATTACGTTCAATTTCGGGGAGAATCCCCTCTTTTTCGTAATATCTGAGAGTCGAAGCATTGATATTCAATATAGATTGCATTTCACTTATGGTATACACGTGCTTCACCTCACAAACTTGTACTCCGCTTATTATTATAGTTGCCACGTGGCTCTTCATATAAATATATCAAGTTAATCGTAGACTAACAAAATAATCGTTTGCCCGAAAGCAGGGAGATAACTCCTTTACTGAAATTATTAGAGCATAGACTTAAGATGATAACTTTTATACATAGTTTTGTCTTTTGAGATTTTCTGTATTTGGCTTAGCCTGCTTAAGGGATTTGGTTACTATGAGCACTTGTCTAGATGACGATAGCCTATATATTGGTGAGTTTACCTAGTCCCAGTTTTCAACCACCGCATTTCTTAGGCATAAGGAGGTGTGTTGAAGTTGACCTTTTCATTGGACCTCAATCAGATTACTCGCATAAAAGAAAACTCCTTGCGACAGCAACCGAAAAAGGCAAGCTATCGCTTACTGTAGTAGGGATGCATGTTCTAAAAAATATAATAAGAAGAAGAGCAGAAGTGCAAAAGAGGATGTAGAAGTTGGAGAGGATCACAGAGATATAGAGGAATAAAAGGAGATAAAGAAGCAACCGGGAGTGTCGGTCCAGCCGGTGCGCAAGGAGTTACCGGAACAACGGGCGCGACTGGAATTGCTGGTGCCGATTCGCCGTTTATTGAAACTCTCAAAATAGGAGACATCGAGACATTAATCCCTTTTAATGCTGGGAGCGGAAATAATCAGGCCATTGGGGCACTTGCTTTTGATGGTCAAGACTCCTCTTTCAGGTAATATAGTTTATTACTTAGCTGTTTATAACCAAATTAACGGTTCGTCCATAGATGGCCGTACTACAGGAACTGGGACTGTAGATGATGCTATTCCAATCAATTTTAAAGTTCAAAATCTTACAGGTTTTGCGGTTGGGGATCAATCGTATTGAATATCATTTCTTTTGATAAGAAAAGAAAGCCGCAATGGAGCAGCTTGTCAGTCGGCAGGTGCTCCATTGTCTTTGTTTACCGGGGAGCCTTTAAAAAGAATTTTCCAAGGATTCAATCTCCGCAAGTACGGGCTTCAACAGATCTCTTGCTGTGGGGTGAAGTGGCTGTAAGGGAAGAGGGAGGCCAGGGCCTGAAGTCAAACCAATAATTTCTGCAGCTGCAGCAGCGACACGAAGACTTCCATATTGCCGGAATAGCTTCCAGATCGGTTCGAGCAGAACCGAGTAATCATCTGCCTCCACAGCTCGGCCTTCCAGAGCAAACTGAGTCATTCTCAAGCATAGCTTGGGAAATAAGCCACCCAAAACGGAGTACCATACTTCACAACCTGCCTTTAGGCCTGTAACTGCAAATGGATCTCCGCTTACTCCGATCGTAACATGGGATGGAATAAGTTCACGAAGTTTGTTCACCCTTTCCTTTGCTTTTTCCGAATCACTGGGAACGCCCGGAATTTTAATGGATTGTACACGGGGGAGTCCCGCAATTCGTGCATGTAGTTCATCCGTAAAATGAAAATGGGTAGTAACTGGATTGTCATACACACATAGTGGAACAGAGAGTGAGGCCGTAACGTGTTCATACAAGGAGTAGACCTCTTCCTCCGTCAATGTCTGATACGAAACAGGAGCAAGCAGGACTGCCTGAGCGCCTGCTCGTTGTGCATCTTCTGCTAACTGAAGCACATCTGCGGTGCGTATTGCACTAATGCTTGTCATCACAGGAATGTTATCCGCAGCACCAACAGCAAGCTGCAAGACCCGAAAACGTTCCGAGCGGTTCAAGTAAGCATAGTTTCCTGTGGATCCTAGAGCTCCGATAGAGGAGACTCCGGCAGTAACCAACCGCTCAATTAGATTCACCAATTCTTTCTCGTTAATTTGATGTTCATTCATAGGGGTCAGGGGAAAAGCAGCTAATCCATGAAACATTCATTTCACTCCTCAAAGTTGTAAATATCGAATTACATCAAATTATGAGCCAAATTGGATGATTCAACAGAGCCAATTTGCATAAAGTTTATTGGGCCAATTTGGATTGGAGAGTAGATAAGCTCCTGGCTTTACATATGGACTACCATTTTTAGTTCTGAAGGAGATAGGCTCGTTCACTTTGCAATGGTAAAATAGCTAAAAAGCTCCAGGGCTTTCGCATTTTTCTGCAAAATCAATAGAATAGGGTTCATCACGAAATAACGTAAACTGGGGGTTCTCATGTATAAACTGATGATTGTGGACGACGAATTGTTAATGCGCGTTGGAATTCGTTCCATGCTGAACTGGGAGGAGTTTGACTTTTGTGTTGTTGGTGAAGCAGGAAACGGTAAGGAAGGTCTGGAGCTCGCACTCGAAGCTTCTCCAGATCTGATCATTACGGATATCAAGATGCCCATTATGGATGGTCTGAAGCTTATAAAAGAAGCGTCTTTCGTACTGAAAAATTGCAAGTATGTCATTCTGAGTAATTTTGATGAACTCCATTATGTGAAGGAAGCATTAAAGCTGGGTGCTGTAGATTATTTGATCAAAAGTGAAATTACAGAAACATCCCTGATCGAACTCCTTACGAAAATCAGGCAAAAACTGCAAAGCGAACAGAACAGTCTGACAAATGTACCATTTGTGCAGCATGATTATTCGAAGAGTTTAAGACATCTCAAGGATAGTTTCTTCCAGGATATTGTAAGCGGATTCATAAGTGAGAAAGATATGATTACCAAAGCCGAAGAGCTGCATTTTCGCATACGGTCTGACAGGCTTGTGGTGATCAAGTTTGTCGTGAACTATTACGAGCAAGTGAAGAGGAAATATATTGAGAAAGGAGAGAAGCTGCTCCGCTTTTCGATCGTGAATATTATGGAAGAGATCATTCCATCCAAGTGGAACAAGGAGATTTTAGTTGAAAGTTCATCCGAATATTGGGTTATCGTCAATCTCCCTTCTGGCAGTGGGTCCAACCAGGTCGACATTAATAAAATGTGCAATAAGCTTCTATCCTCAATCAAGGATTTTATGAATCTATCGCTAACCGCTGGTGTAAGTACAACGGTTTCCGGATTTCGCTTTCTTAGGAAGGCATGTCAAGAGGCGGAATCCGCACTAAGGGAGAGTTTTTTCACAGGCAGCAACCAGGTATTGTTTTACGAGAATTTGGCTCAAGCTCCGGCACGATACGAAATTAATGGGATACTGAGTCCGCAGCAACAAAAAGACATTCATAAGTTGTGGGTAAGCAAGGACGTCAAAGAGGCGGAGAAGTTTCTTGAAATGGTGCGATCGGATCTGGAAGCAAAGCGGGGGGATGAGAACAGTATTCGTAAGCAATATATCACGGTAATGGAAATGCTCCACTCCCATATGACACGCGATACTCGAGGCAGCAAGCCTTATTTAAAAGAAGAGTCGCCCTATGAAAGGGTTCTGAGGGGAGAATATTGGGAGGACATTCATCAGGAAATGCTGACTCATATCGCATATTGCTTCAAAGCCGATTCCCAAATCATGCAGGAGCTTACGTATGCAGATCTGGCCATTCAGATCATTGACAAGTATTATGCCGAGGACATTTCTTTGCAAAGCGTAGCTGGCCAGATCAATGTGAACCCGTCGTATCTCAGCAGATTGTTTAAGCAGGAGAAAGGAGAAAACTTTATCTCCTACTTGACACGGGTTCGAATCGAACATGCCAAGACTTATCTATTAAGCCGCGAATTAAAAGTATATGAGATCGCAGATACGGTGGGATACCACAATTACACGTATTTCAGTAAGATTTTCAAAAAGGTAGTAGGTGTAACTCCAGAGGAATACCGTGAGCTAGAGCTGGAGTCCAGGTTATCCCGTGAATAGAGGTGCAGTATATGAAGCGTGCAGGGCTCTTCCGTATCAAGTACAAAATTTTGGTGATTTGTATGACAGTGATCATCCTTCCGGTATTCGTGATGACCATCAATTCATATTACTCTTCTGAACGCTTGTTGGCACAGAATTATACCAAGCTGCTGAGCGATCTGGCCAAGCAGACCAATATTCGCATTGACGAGTTTCTCAAAGAAATCGAGAAAATCTCGCTGCTGGCCAGCAATGGTCTTAACGACAGTTTGTCTGCGACACATGATGGAAGCTTTCCGATACAGGATTTCCTGCGGGATGGTACGGAGCAGAATGAGATTGCGGCCTATAATCTTCTAATGAATTACATCATGATGAAGGATCGCGTATTTTCCATTTACCTCTATAACTTGAACGGAGGACAGGATCTGTTCGTTAGTCCACACCAGCCCATAGACCCCAACTTCAAGATGGCGAACGAATTATGGTTTAAAAAGTTTATGCATTCCAATGATCGAACGATTACGTTGACCACCAGGATTGATAAGCAATTGGAAAATAAAATTCTGGCCGTCTCACACGCACGCAAGATTCATGATGTGACCAATGGAAAACTGCTCGGAGTTATCGTGGTCAGCATCGATATTAGATTTATAGAGATCGTTAATCGCAACTTGCAGGAAGGGCTTCGCTCCAGATTTATGATCGTCGATGAGGATGACAAAATTGTATACAACGTAAATGACCAGCTGATAGGGACCTTGTTCCGTGACAACGTTCGTCCAGTAGAATCATTGAATATTGTCGTAACCAGCCCACTTAGTCAGCAAAAGTGGACCACTTATTTATATATGCCTTTGGATGAGCTGACTGCGGATGGCAAAATACTAGGTCGTAATCTCATCATGCTGGCTATCGTCATGTCACTGTTTGCTGCCATTATTTCGATCTTTCTCTCGCATGTGATCACACGTCCTATTAAGAAACTTTTGCGTAATATCGCGCTGGTTGAAAAAGGACAGTTTGAACAGGTTGAAGAGGTTCGATCTCGAGACGAGATCGGACATTTGTCGGTTCGCTTCAATAAGATGTCGCATGAACTGAAACGTATGGTGGAGCGAATGCAAAAAGAAGAAATAGAGAAAGCCGCAGCCGAGATGCGAGCACTTCATGATCAGATCAACCCTCACTTTCTGTACAATACACTTGGATCCGTAAAATGGATTGCATCCATGCAGCAAGCAGATAAAATCGTGGAAATGACAGATGCACTCATATCGATGCTTCGCTATGCGACCAAGTCGGATGGAACTCTGGTAACCATTCGCGAGGAAGTGGATAATATCATGAATTACGCAACCATACAGAACGTCAGATATTACGGGTCTATTCAGATGAAATATGAGATTGAAAATGAGCTGCTGGATTATCTTATGCCCAAGATGATTCTACAGCCCATTATTGAAAATGCCATCTTTCACGGTTTAGCCGAAATCGAAGAAGACGGTGTAATTACGATTCGTATTCAGCCGCAGGGCGATAATATATCGATAGAAGTTTGCGATAATGGTGTCGGTATGGAACATCATGCCATTCGAAGTTTTATGGAAGGAAGGATTGATCCGGGCAATGGCTCCAATGGAATCGGTCTTCATAATGTGCAGCGGCGCATTCAACTGCATTTTGGCAAACCCTATGGAGTACGGGTAGAGAGTAAGGTGGGAGAAGGTACAATTTTTTCCATCCTGCTGCCTGCTATTGCGAGTGTACCTGAGTAAAAAAAGAAGGCTTGCAGGTGATCCTGCAAGCCTCTTACGTTACCCTTTAACACTACCAAGTACCAAGCCCTTCGTAAAATACTTCTGGAGAAACGGATAAACGAGCAAGATCGGAATGGCACCCAAAAACATCTGGGCGGCGCGTCCGGTTCTGGCATTCATCATGGAGAGCAGCTGAGTGTAATCGGAGCCTGATTTCAGCATGATTTGTTCAAAGCTCTGCAGGAGCGTCTGCAGATAGCTCTGTAATGGATAATTGTCCGGATTGTTCATATAGATAATTCCGTCGAACCAGGAATTCCAATGGGCAACGATACTAAACAACCCGACCGTTGCGAGAGCAGGTTTGAGAAGGGGGAGTAAAATACGGACAAGGACTTGTAAAGGACCTGCACCATCGATAATCGCGGATTCTTCAATCTCTTCTGGCAATCCCCTGATAAAGTTCATGAGAATGACCATACTGAAGACTGGTAGAGCGCCAGGTAATATCAGTGACCAGATCGAATCGATCAGTCCCATTTTGACCACCACGAGATATGTTGGGATTAATCCTCCGTTGAATAACATGGTCACGATGAAAAATCCCATATATACATTACGTCCCATCAATTTTTGCTTCGTTTTTGAGAGCGGATACGCTGTAAGCACAATCAGGACAAGATTAACGAGTGTTCCGAGCAGTGTACGTTTGACGGCTACCCAAAGGGAAGAATAAAATGCCCCGCCGGATAATGCAAATTCATACGCTTTTGTCGTAAATTCTACGGGCCAGAAGGTGACACTGCCTGCAGACACTGCCGCACTGCTGCTAAATGAAACGGCCAGCAGGTTGATAAATGGCAGAATGCATAGTAGAGAGATGATCATTAATATGGTGTAGTTTATGATATGAAACAGACGTCTACCTATACTATTATCGTTGATCATAGTGATAGTCCTCCTTAGAAGATGCGATAGCCTGCTACCCTATACGCCAGGAAATAAGATAGGGCCATCAGTATCGTGGAAATGATGGATTTGAATAATCCGACAGCGGTACCGATGGAATATTGCGCCTGTTGAATCCCTAAACGATACACATAGGTATCAATAATATCGCCTGTTTGATAAACGACAGGGGAGTACAGGTTATAAATTTGATCAAAACCGGCATTTAGTACATTTCCAAGCGATAATACGGTCATCAGCACAATAGTAGGCATAAGAAGCGGCAGAGTAATATATATGGTCTGCTTCCACCGTTTGGCTCCATCAATCACAGCGGCTTCATATAGCCCGGGATCAATACTTGTCAGGGCTGCCAGATAAACAACGGTACCAAAGCCAAAGCCCTTCCAGATATCACTTATAATCATGGTCCACGGAAAAATGGATGGTGTGCCTAGAAATGAGATTTTCTCTATCCCGAATACCCCTAAAAACGAATTAACGATGCCGTCGGCGCTAAGAATATCGAGCATAATTCCAGCCATGATGACCCAAGAGAGGAAGTTGGGGATATAAACAAGGGTTTGGAACGTGCGTTTGACTGCGCTTCTTACGACCTCGTTTAGCAGTAAGGCGAAGATAACAGGCACAATAATGCCGCCTATAATCTTGAAGACAGACATATACAGTGTGTTCCAAATCGTCCTAACGAAATTGGGCTGATTAAACACGTGCGTGAAATTGTCCCATCCTACCCATGGAGAATTGAACCCCAGCCCCGGATTGTATTTCTGAAAGGCAATAACGAGTCCGTAGAATGGGATGTAACTGAAGATGAAAACCAAAATTAGGCTAGGTATCAACATTAAATGGTAGGGACTCTGCTGCTTTAATTTTCTCAGCATTCATTTTCCTCCGTTCACGGTAATAAGATCGAATCTCCGGCAAAATAAAAGGGGAGAGAAGTTAAAATTCCTCATCCCCGCTACCAAACCTATTTATTTCCCGTAAGCTTCATTGACTGCGCGAGTCGCTTCATCCCCGCCGGCAGCTCTCCAGTTCTGAACAATCACATCGAAGTAATCGATACTTTCCGTACCCATAATGATCTTGGTGAATCCTTCGGTCAGAATATCATCCAGAGTTGTGCCGTAGCTCGCCAGCGCTTCTGGGGTTACTCCCCATAAACCTGTCTTGACATAGTTCTCGCTATCGAGCACTTTTTTTGCAAGACCATAAGCATTCTTAGGAGCCCCTTGCTGTAAATAGTCACCGACTGCTCCTGGCGTTGCATTTTCCATGAATTCAACACTGTTGTTATATTTTTGCCACATTCCCGAAGTGGTGAGCCCGCTGGTGTCCTTGGACTGAAGCGCAGCGGATACCGCCTCAAACTGCTCATAGTCGGAGTTCGGATTAAGTACACGGAAAGCTCCAACCACGTGAGCGATATCGTTGTCCAGTAAGGCGGATAACGTTTCTTTCGATTCCTTGCCTTGGCCTTCATCAACGATATAAGCATAGTCGTTCAGGATTTTAATGACTTCTTCAGCATGTTCAAATCCCTTTTTCATGACAATATAGTTGCCGTTCGCGAAAGAGATCGATTGTTTCGCTTCCTTACCGTCGATTGTGGGGATGATATACGGATAGAAGATAGCGTCCTTGCCCAAATTGGCTACCGTATCAACTCCAGGGTTATAGCCCCACCATTGATAGTAAGGCTGCATGCCCACTTTGCCGGCGACAATATCGGCATTCATGGCATTAAAGTCTTTGATCGCGAATTCCGGATCAATGATGCCAAGCTTATACCATTCGGCCCATTCAGCCAGTGCTGCTTTCATCTCCGGTTGAATTGAGCCATATACGAGCTCTCCGCTGTTATCCTCGATCCAAATATCCGGATGGGCGTTCCATGCGATGGCGAGCAGATTCAGATAATCCAGCGATTGATCTACCGCCATGCCATAACCACCGTGCTTCTCCATAAATTTCAGTGCGATATTCTTGATGTCTGCCACGGATTTGGGATCTTCGAGCCCCAGTTCTTCCTTCCAGTCGTTCCTGATCCAGACGAAGTCCGGTTGATCAATTAAACCCCAGTGCATTTGAGGTATCCCGTACAATTGGCCGTCCTTTTTACCCGATTCGAAGCTGTCTGCATCCGCTTTCATATATCCTTTGAGGCGGTCGGAGGCGTACTGATCAAATGCATCTGTAAGATCCATGACCATATCTGCTTCAATTAACTGTCGTAATTGTGAAGGGTTCACCCGAAAGACGTCAGGAAGATCGTTCGATGATATAGCCAGATTCAGTTTGGTCTCGTATTCATCACTAACCCAGTCTGTTTTTACATCAATATTAAGTTTCTCTTTGTATCTCCTGATCCACACATTGTTGGTGATATCATCACCCTTGAGGTATTTGGCCGAGGTGTATTCAGAGGTTACCGTGTGAATGGTTACCGTTCCAGCCTCGTTGGTTTCTGAGTCGTTGTTCGTTGGACTTTTCCCGGCGCTGCCATCACTCGTGCACGCAGCCAGTAATAAGGATGAGATGCATAATGACAACATGACCAATTTGCTTTTCTTGTTCATTTCTTTGCCCCCTTATTAGCAATATTTCGCAAATCTATTCTTGAAAATATTGTAATCTAGAAAGGGATAACGCGATATCAAAGTTATTGACGAGAACGCGTTCGTTTTTTTACTTTTGAAGCTGATAGGAGAATGGAGAAGAAGGGAACGTGCACTTATTTTACTTATGCCTAAACCTTTTTTTACTCAGGAATTGGGTTTTTGTTTTTTCAATACGGAAGCAGAAGGAGTGCGCGATTCATATAAGTCAAAATCAAAGCAAATTCAATGATGTAAATCAGCTGATCTCCCGGGCTTACACCCAACCCAAATCGTAACGCTGGGCATAAAGTGGTGTTAGGTCAATTACCTATAAGGAGTGAATCTGTAAATATGGCATACCCACAATCCATTTTTCCCTATCCTGCTAATCCCTTGGGACTTCAAAATTGCATTAATCGTTTCACGTATATGTGGCTTAGGAATGGAGACAACTTTTGGTTTTTCTTGACAGCGGTCGGTGAATTCAGAGCCTATGGCTACAGATTTTTTGGCGGGAGATGGAATCAGTATTCAATTGGATTGAGTGAGATTCGTTCCTACAATTGTTCTCCGGTCCCAACGTTATATTGAAATAGAAGCAACGGAGCTGCCGTTTATATGGGCGGCTTTTTTTGTGTTGTTTGTGGTTAAAGGTTATGTCAAACGAATAGTAAATGATTAAAAACCGTTAATCTAAAATGATTAACGGTTTTATTTTACTTGGTTTAATACATGAAGCGTGGCTAACTAATAGCAGTTCGTACAACGCTTGAATCATGAACGTTCAAATATAGCTTGACCTAAAGTTAACTCTAAGAGCTATACTGTCTAAAGGTTTAAAGTAATTTTTAGAGAGAGGTATGGATCAATGATTAATAGCAACAAATGGAATGTTGCAGGCCTGGCCTTATTATTGGGTTTATTTTCAACCTTGGGCCCATTCACGATCGACATGTATTTACCAGCATTCCCTGAGATTGCAGCAACGTTCAACACGAACGCTTCACTTGTTCAGTTCAGTCTTACTGCTTGCTTACTAGGGCTGGGTGCGGGACAACTGGTCATGGGACCACTGAGCGATGCTTATGGAAGACGTACACCGTTACTGATCGCCATGGCCGCCTATATCATTTGTTCATTGGCGTGCGCCTACGCTCCGAATATTGGTCTGTTGATTTTGTTTCGCTTCACTCAAGGCTTCTCAGCTTCAGCAGGGATCGTTATTTCCCGCGCGATAGCTCGCGACTTGTACAGTGGACATGAGCTTACCAAGTTCTTCTCCTTATTACTGCTCGTAGGAAATTTGGGGCCTTTGGCAGCACCGATCGCAGGCAGTGGCGTTCTTTCATTTACGACATGGATTGGTGTGTTCATTTCACTCTCTGTTCTGGGAGTTTTCTTATGGGCAATGACCAAATGGCGTCTGAAAGAGACAAACCCGCCTGAACGACGCGTTGCTCCTAACTTCAAACTTCAGTTGCGAAACTATGGACAGCTTCTACGAGACCGGAAGTTCGTAGGTTACATGCTGGCACAGGGAATTATGACGGCTGGAGTTTTTGCATATGTAGCAGGCACACCTTTTATCTATCAAAATATATATGGAGTCACGCCGACGGTTTTTGCTATATTATTTGCTTCCAACGGGATCAGCCTGATTATCGGCTCTCAGCTTGTAGGCCGGTTGGCACAGCGAATCTCTGAGCAGACGCTCTTATTATCGGGACTATGGCTTGCGCTAGTGGCAAGTATTGCTGCCTTGATGGTGACTCTGGCTCATGGCCCTCTGTTTGCTCTGGTTATACCGCTGTTCTTCTTTGTATGCTCTATCGGGATTACGTCAACAGCAGCATTTCCACTAGCCATGGAGAGTCAAGCCAAAAGTGCCGGAAGTGCCGCAGCATTGCTTGGGGTTGTTCCCTTCTTGCTTGGCGCGTTGGTCGCTCCGTTGGTGGGGATTGCCGGTGAAGACACGGCTGTTCCATTGGGCCTTACTTTGTTAGGGACGAGTATTGTTGCGATTATCACTTACTTCGTACTCGTTAGAAAGGTACCCGATCATACTCAAGAGGTTCAGTCCGATCTCAACATGTAGATATACGAGTCCTAAAACATTGTACTTTGAAAAGTCGCTAATACCATTTAGCGGCTTTTATATATATATATAGGGACCAGAGCCCAGTTCTGATGAAGGAATAAGAACGTGTACGAATAGCTATACCTGTAAAGAACGTACTCCAATAAATAATCAGAGAATTGAAAATTCACTACAGGCATAAAGTAAGGTAATTATATTGTTCGTTGTTTTACTACAACACAGTATGTAAAACCGCAGCCAAGCGCTAAGCTCGACTGCGGGTAACAATCTAATAATGCAGTTCATGAACTAATCTGCAATAGTTCCCTCAGGAAATCAAAAAAATAAAAAATACACTGGAGAAACAAAAACTTAAGTTGATTTTGCACCTCTCAGAAAGATACCTACTAACCTTTGACCCAGTGCAAGATTAGATTCATACTTTTGCGTGGTGTTCTCCCGATTCCCCATTAACATCAGGGTCGAAAAAGTCTCAGCTAAGAACATGGGATCGTCTTCGCGGAGTGTTTGCTGGTCCATGGCCAATTGGAAATGGGTCGCCAATACCTCATGAATGCGAGCCTCGGCTTCTCTGATTTCCTGAATTTGGTTTTTCTCAAGGAAAGGCTCAGCTTCTCTAATCATGGTTTCAACCTCTGCATGCGGGTTGGCCAGCCTGGCTTCGGCCAACCGTATAAGTCCATCCTCCAGATGTTCAGCATGATCAAGAAAGTCAGAAGTTACTCGGCGAACATTCTGGAACATGGTTATCATAGCTACCTTAAAAAGTTCAGGCTTGCTAGCAAAGTGATAGTATATGGTCGGCTTAGACACATTGCATCGTTTTCCAATTTGTTGGAGCGTGACAGTTTCGTAGCCGTATTCCATGAACAATTTGGAAGCCGTTAAAATGATCGTTTGCTGCACGGAAATTTGGGTATCCGCTTGCTTGGGTCTTCCGGGTAAACGTTTGGGTGATTTATCTGGCATTGCACACTCTCCTCCATGAATATTTTATGACAAACCTCGTTCATAAGCAAAATCAACTTGTAATTATACTTACCGGTAAGTATAATTTATATGAAATGAAAACGAGTAATGAATAAAGGTGGAATGAAGTTGAAGACAGCAAAACGCAGTAACAAGTGGAAAAAGGTACTCATTTGGTCTTGTCTATCCGTAATTATAGTTGTGATTGGACTTTTCGTTTATCTCCAATCCGTCACGTATAGTCCGTCGGAAAGAGCCGAAGCAGCCATGAACCCGGATAGTCAGGTTAGCATCAATAAGATCAAAAATGGCTATCGGTTTGAACCGGAGGGTACAGAGATCGTGGAACCCAACATCATTTTCTATCCGGGAGGTCTAGTGGAACCAGCCAGTTATGCTCCGTTTGCCAGAAAATTAGCAGAAGAAGGACATAGAGTTTATATTGCGGATATGCCTTTCAATTTGGCCATGTTTGGGGGAAACAAGGCAGATTCTTTTATTGAGGAACATCCTGACGAAGCATTTGTAATTGGTGGACATTCGCTAGGAGGCGTCTTTGCATCACGGTATGCTGCGCAGCATACCGACACGCTAGAAGGTGTCTTTTACTTAGCGTCCTACGCCGATGAGAGTGGAAGCTTAAAGGATACAGACTTGTCCGCATTACAGATCACAGGTACAGATGATGGAGTACTGAATTTCGAACGATGGGAAGAATCCAAAATAAATCTTCCGCAAAACACGACATATGTAAGTATCAAAGGCGGTAATCATGGACAGTTCGGTTCGTACGGGGAACAAAAAGGAGATCATGCACCAGCTATCAAGGAGCAACAGCAATTGGAGGAAGTAGTCGCTGGACTCGAAGGATGGTTTAACTTGATAAATCGCTAATATCTAGTTGTGAATCTTCAATTCTTGATTTGAAACTATTTATAATTACCTTCGTATGTACTATGATACATAGAAGGGAAAATAAGGAATCGACTCAAGGAGGAAGATGGTTGAAAAAGAGCACAAAATGGGTTTTATGGATTTTGGGATTCATGCTGGGCGCAATATTTATTAATTTTTTCATGAATTTATTCAGTTTCGCTTATGCCTTGATTACTGTACTTTTACTTGCCTTAATGGGATGGGGATTCGTAATAAAATTGAAGAATGATGTTCGTCAGTACGAAGATCATTATCGAAGAGAGTCGCATTCGGAGATAAACGATATTGAAAGGTACACAAGGTAGATCATATCACATGCCTCACAGAAAACAGCCGCCTATTTCAAGGCGGCTTTTCTTTTGCGATTAAATGAAAGTCAAAGTCTTTACCAGTGAGATTAAGTGATCCTGATCGGCCCACAAGATGAAATAGGAATACGTACTTCCTTGAATCACAACAGGAGTAGGGTATTTGACAATAAGTGCCGCCTGATTTCTCATTTCTACGGGTTGGTCTTCAGAAGGGAATATGAAACAGGCTTCCTGTGCTTGAACCAATGCAGGGAAGATTCGAGGATTGGTTCCATAGGGTTGCAGGACATGGAAGGCTTCCGCTCTGCATACTGCGTGAAGCTCCTCTTCCGAAGATATGGCCGATATTTGAAAAAATCCGTCCCATCCTTCGAATCGTTCTTCGGTTACTTTGCGCCAGTTTTGCGGATAATAGAAGGATACCTTGTATACCTGGTTTAGGTATAATTTATAGGAATCATGTTCATCGAATTGTGGTGACCAGGCTAGAGATGTAATCCACTTGGCTTCAACAATTTTAGTCGGATGATTAGGGTGATCTAAATCAATAACCCAAATTTCGTCTGCTCGTTCTTGATTGCTGCATCCTGATAAGTATGCAAGTCGTTTCCCGTCCGGAGACCAACTAAGCGGGGTGGAGAAACAGGTGGAGACCGCCCATGTTTTTTGCTGCCCGCCAGCTCGGCTGTCAGTCTGGATGAATGAAACGTATTGATTGTTCACAATATCTGTGGCGCTGTATGCGACTGTCGTAGAGTCTGGAGACCATTCGGGAAAATAGTTCTTGGCCTGAGGTCCACCTTGGAGTTGGGTGCTTACTCCTGTTGATAAATTCACGGTAGTGATTAAGGAAATGCTGGCCCCTGGGGATGTATACAGAGCAAACTCTCCATTCGGAGATATTCTGACATTGTGGAGTGGCCCCTCTGTATTACGCGTTAATTGCTGTTTGTTCATGCCATCCCGGTTGATCTTATATAATTGAGTGATGCCTGCTTCATCCGGTGCTGCATACAGGAAAGCTTCTCCAGAGGGAAACCATTGAACATCGGTGACTCCATATTGAACGATCGAGCCGCTGATATGCGTGTAGATATTGTAGATTACAATCCGATGGTCCTTTACATAAGTCAAGTAATGACTATCCGGTGACCAGCTCAGTAAAGTATAAGGTTCAATCTGATCAATCTGTGCCCATGTTCTGCTGTTAAGATTCAATACCATCACAGTATTATTCTTGCCGATAAAGGCGATATGCTGAAGATCTGGGGACCAATATGGAATTGAATATTCTTCACCAAGATTCTGGGTTAGCTTCATGGTCCGACCTGTTAATACGTGATATAGCCAAATGTCGTACGAACCACCCCCAACATTAGAATTAAAAAGGATTGCTTCACGATCAGTACGATTCATATGCCAATCCGTCCTTCCATTCGAATTCCTACAATATATTCAAGAATGGAAAATGGGCGAATTATTTATTATCGTACCTTATGTTATAAAGCTTGAGGACATAAATACAGATAACAGGCACATGGCATATCAATGGCCTTCTCAATGTATGATCACAAAATAAAGGCATCGTTCTGATAAGAACGTGCCTTTTTTACTTGGTTACGTATTTACGATTTACATGAACATATCCATAATCAGAACACCTGCAAGTCCCACAAGTGAGATTATCGTGACCATGACCGACCAGGTTTTTATCGTTTTACCGATACTAAGATTGAAGTACTCCTTGTAGATCCAGAATCCTGCATCATTGACATGAGAGAAGGTGACGCTACCGGCACCCGCTGCGAGAACCATCAATTCGGGACTTACGCCCGTTGCAGCAACCAGAGGTGCGGCTATACCAGCTGCTGTCATACCGGCTACGGTTGCAGAACCGACAGCAATTCTTAAGATTGCTGCGATCAGCCAGGTTAACAGGAGTGGAGAGAGGGTCGAGCCTGACATGAGATCAGAAATATATTGGTCAATATGACTGTCGATCAAAACCTGCTTAAATGCACCACCACCAGCGATGATTAAAAGGATCATTCCGATCCCGCTTACAGAATCGCTCAGTGAGGTCATAATCTCAGGCATTTTTTTGCCCAGATTTAACCCGAAAGTAAAGATAGCCACAATAACTGAAATTAACAGAGCCACGTTTGCATTACCGATAAAGTCCGTTACTGGCGAAATTGCTGATTCAGGAGCAAAAATCTCAACAATGGTTTGAAGTGCGATCAAAATGACCGGTAGAAGAGCTGTAAAAAGACTGATTCCGAATTTAGGAAGTTCTTCTTCTTTGAATTCCTTCGGATTAAATAGACCTTTAGGGATATCAATCTGCAATGCTTCTTTTTTAAACAGCTTGGTGTAAACAGGACCCGCAAGGATAAAGGCAGGGATCGCAATAATTATACCCAGGATCATCGTTAATCCGATATTGGCTCCAAAAACGTTAGCAACCGCTGTTGGTCCAGGATGCGGAGGCACGAATCCGTGCATGGTGATCAGCGCAGCAATAACGGGCATTCCCAGATACAGAACTGGCACACGTGCAGCTCTCGCGATGGTAAATACCAATGGAATTAATACCACCACCCCTGTTTCGAAGAATAAAGCGATTCCAACAATAGCTGCCGTAATAACTGCTGCTAGCTGAGTCCGTTTTTGACCGAATGCACCGATCATGGTTGTCGCAATACGCTGCGCACCACCGGAATCAGTCATTAGTTTCCCGAGGATACCTCCGAAAATAATAATCATCGTTAAATGTCCGAGCGTCCCACCCAGACCGGATTCGATGGATTCGACAGCTTGAATCGGTGTCATTCCTTCCAGTACGCCAACCGCCAGGGATACAATAATGAGTGATATGAAAGCGTTTAACTTAAAAGCCATCATTAATATGAGCAGTAAAATGACCCCAATGGTAACAGAGATAATTGGCATGTATTTGTCCTCTTTTCTATATTGGCTTGATCAAAGAGACCACAATGTAAGGAGTGCACAATTGATTTTTGTTATATTTATTCATCAGTGTTACTCCTTACAGTCTGGCCATACTAAACTGAATTAGAATGATTTCGAACTCAACATTTCAACGACTTCTTTCAAATCCGTTTTGGTCCCGACGTTACCAGGGAAGATGACATAGGAAATCCCCGGGAATTTACTTTCACTGCCTGTTGTCCACACGGGGATACCTGGACGAATCTGTCCAGCAACGGTAGCTCGTTTTACTTCAAGGCCGTTTGTTCCAATATCGCTCGAGGTAATTCCACCTTTAGCAATGATATACGATGGTCTTACTTCCAAACGTTTGACAATACTCGTGACGGCATCCGAAATTTTGACGGAAAGTTTTAATTCCTCTTCTTTTCTGTCTTCTCCAAGGTCCAAGCGTTCTCTTCGGGTATAGACAGCCACATGTTTACCTTGAAGAATGAATTGGTTGGTAGTCTCCACAACTCTATTAAGCTCGTTCTCGAATTGATCGGGCTCCAGAACAAGATGAACATTAAATTCAACAAATTCTACTGCACCGGACTTTTTCAGTTCTTCAAACTGTTCCGTTGTTTTCTTAACATGGGATCCGATGATGACTAATCCGCCATGATTTGTGTGATCACTCATCATCTCTTTACGAGTGAGCAGGCTTTTGTCACTGACGCCTCCCATGACCTTCGTAAGGGCAGCAGCACTTCTAAACATAAAGTGTTTACCTTTGTTGATGGCTCGAATTAAAGCAATGGTGAAGATCTGTACATCGGCATAGTCAACCGCATTCACAATAACTTTGTTAAAATCCTCAACGTTCAACAGCTGCTGTTCAATCAGATCCATGTTCATGGCACGCAGACTTTCAAGCGAAATGTAAGTCATGTGTTCGGCTTTATACCGACCATTCGATTTTTCCTCAGCCCACTCACCTAAATGGGACTTGGTGTAACCAAAGGTGCGGTCCTTGGCGAATTCGGTTTCTCCAGCAGGAACCAGTTCCGTATCATATTGAACATAGTGAATATTATCAACTGTAAATCGTCCGCCTTCTTTGAAGAAAGGAAGGATGATCTCACCGTCAAATCGGATATCTGACTGGGCTTCAACGGTATCCTTCAATACTTCCGTTTCCAGCGGGTAGTGGCCTCTAAGTGTGGAATCTCCACGACTAATAATGGTGAACTCACGGTTGTTTTTCTTGGCAGCTGCTACGATATTTGCAGCAATGTCCTGGTGTGCTTTTGTCGTTTCTGCAGCTGTAAAGCCACGTGAGTTGGTGAGAACAAAGAACATCGAATTCTCTTCCTTAAAACCTCTGTCGATGCTTTCCAACGACCAATCCGTATAGACCGATACACCATGCACCGTTTGAACGCCAGTTGGATCATCATCGAGCACGATAATTTTGTGGTTAAAGCGTTGAAGCTCTTTATCGATCATTTCATGGACAAGGCTGGTATCTACAGAAGGAATGTTGCTGAACACTTCTTCAACAGACCGGTTATTTGTTTTCATGGTCAAGACCCCTAACTTCGACATTTGCTAATTTTTCATAGTACTGTACGATCCCACCGTGGTCGTCCATTAATTTCCCGTCAACTTTTAGGGCATGGAATATTTCCAACAGGTGACTGGAAAGGGGAAGAGGTACGCCAATCTCGTGAGCTGTATCCATGACATTCGTAATATCTTTCATATTGATCGCAATCGTGCCTCCCGGGGCAAAGTTTCTGTCCAAAATAAGCGGAACTTTGGCATCAAGAACAGCACTGCCTGCTAATCCGCCTCGTATTGCCTGATACATTTTCTCAATATCGATGCCCGCTTTGGCAGCCAGGACAAGGGCTTCGGACATCGCAGCAATATTCAAGTTAACAATGATTTGGTTCGCGAGCTTCGCTGTAACTCCGCATCCGCTATCTCCAACTAGGGTGACAGCCGTTCCCAAGTCAAACAATACGGACTTGGCTTGTTCGAATACGTTTTCTTTACCGCCCACCATAATGGCTAATGTGCCATCAATCGCTTTAGGTTCTCCGCCGCTAACGGGTGCATCCAAAAAGCCGACGCCTTTTTTCGCTGCTTCTTCAGCAAGTGCAATGGAAACAGCAGGAGTTATGGAACTCATATCGATAATAATCGAGCCTTCTTTGGCTCCGGATAAAATGCCCTGTTCCCCCAAAACAACAGCTTGCACATGTTGGGATGCAGGGAGCATCGTGATGATGATTTCACAGTTTTCAGCGACTTCTCTAGGTGAGGAAGCTGCAGCTGCACCTGATTCTACCAATATTTGAACCGCTTCCTGATTCAGATCATTAACGGTTAGTTCGTGTCCTTTTTTTCTGAGGTTTAGAGCCATCGGTTTCCCCATGATGCCGAGTCCAATAAAGCCAACTTTTTTTGCCATGATGTTTTCCTCCTAATAACTTTTCTAAGAAAGGCTTATATGCCTATGAATTGGATGCTGTACACAGATTAGATTCAAACAACGTTGAAGTGAACTTGAGTTACGGAATATAAAATGATTGCTTCAGCAACCGCTTACATCGTTGTTTGCGTTTTCATTGTATACTAAAAATTAAAAATTGTATACATTAAAATATAAAATTGTATACAATTAATGAATTAACGTATACTTTTAATGCTTGGCATCGTTTATTGGAATGATTTTATGAACATAATTTGGTACTATATTTATGATGAGAAATGAAACTGAGGTGAAGTTAGTGCATGACAATAATAGCTCACGACCGGCGTATCATCAGTGTTACGAAATTCTCCGCGACAAGATCTTAAACGGTGAGCTTCCTAGCGGTACAAAGATCGTTGAAGAGAAACTAGCGGCAGAGCTTGGAGTTAGCAGAACGCCCATTAGGGATTCCATACGAAAACTGGAGAACGAAGGATTAATTGTTCAAAAGAAAGTGGTTAAGCCAACGGAAAAGGATTTGCGTAATTTGTTCAATGTTCGGATATTGTTGGAAGGGTATTCAGCTAAATGCGCGGCGAATTTCCTGAAAGACAACGAGATTGAGGAACTGTACAAGTATGTGGAAATCGGGAGATCGGGGACCAAGGATGAGATTATGTCCGCGAATGAAAGCTTCCATAATGACATTGTAAAAGCGAGTAATAATCCGCTCATGATCGATATTATAGACCGGATGCAGGCTATTATTTATCTGTTCAGGAAAACCGTTGTCATCTACAATCGTCCTCATCTGATTGATGAGCATGAAGAAATATATAATGCAATCAAGTCCAGAGACGGCGAGAAAGCCGAAGAGTTGATGAAAAAGCACCTGGAAAACGACCTGAACTTTTATCTCCATGTCATGAGTAATCAGTAAGAGGCAAGAGGGTAAGAGTGAAGAGGTATAACGAAAACGCCGGTGACCTTCAGAAGGTTACCGGCGTTTTTCTATTAGCGTTTCGGCATTTTGCTCTCATCCATGTAGAGCAGGTTCCACCTATGACCATCCAGGTCTGCAAATCCTGCACCGTACATCCAGCCTTCATGTTCACTTGGTTTGCCAAAGATGCTTCCTCCGGCAAATTCAACCTTCTGAATAAAAGCATCGACTTCTTCTCTGCTATCAGCACCAATTGAGAATATGACTTCTGCGCTATGAGAAGTATCTGTGATGGTTGAACCTGTAAATTTCTCGAACGCCGCATCCGGGAACAGCAGAATGGTGGTTTGCCCGATGGTAAGCTTGGCTCTTTCGCTACCAACGCTTACCGCATGGAATCCAATCTCATTGAAAAAAGCAGTTGATTTCTCAACGTCTTTGACTGGCAGGTTAATCCAGATATCCTGTGACATGGCTGTAGCCTCCTGGAATATATTTCGAACTATACTTACTATACTCTACGGTTGCTTCCCAAGACAGCATGAATTGGAAGACTGTGGTAAAGTAAGGAGCGATCAATAAATTGGAGGAGGTTAGTAATCGTTTATGATAAAAGACTTACACCGAAAACGGGGTCCTATCACTCATAGTAAAGGTCTAGTTCAGGTAGCTTTTTCGTTTTTTATTTCTGCGATCATCGGAATTATATATAGCTTTATGATTATTGACGAGACTATAGGTGGGTATATTCAAAAAGTATTACCGAGTAGGGGGGGACCAGACCCTCATCAATATTTGCCTGTTGTGATTACTGTGTTAATTTACTCGTACGTTAGTCAAAAAAAGAGAAGAAATGTTCTGGAAAAAATCTCGTTCACTTGTTTTCAAATCATCATTGCAATAGCAAGCTGTATTTTTTCACTTGTCGTATTATTAGTGACTCAGCAACAATTCATGTGAGCAGCTGGCTAACAATCGGTTGCTTTTTGATATGTTCTTTGCAAGATACCTGGAGGGTAGGTCAAAAGCGTGGCTTCATGCATGTAAGATTATTTCCTTTACTTAGGTTAGGATCAAGGCGTATAATCCGTTCAGACATCAGAGAGAGAAGAGGAGAATTGGATTCATGAACAACGGGTTAGTCAACGCTATAATAGCTTATATCATGTGGGGGGTTCTCCCACTCTATTGGAAATTATTCAACGATGTGCCAGCAGGCGAGATTCTGTCCCACCGTGTCGTCTGGTCGTTTGTCTTCATGGGTATTCTCGTGGCTGTCCAGCGCCGCTGGGGAGATATGAAGCGGATTGCTGCTAATCGGTCACAGCTGCTATCGCTCGCCACAAGTGGACTGTTGATCGCAGTGAATTGGCTTATTTTCATCTGGGCGGTCAACAATGGGCACGTTGTTGAGACGAGTCTAGGTTACTACTTGAACCCACTGCTAAACGTACTGCTAGCCGTTGTTTTCCTTCATGAGAAGCCAAACCGCGGTCAGTGGCTCTCCATTGCTATCGCTGGTGCCGCGGTGCTCATTATCGCCATCGACTATGGTCGTTTTCCATGGGTCGCGATCTCGCTGGCTGCATCGTTTGGCTTGTATGGACTTGCTAAGAAAAAAACGGTGCAAGACGCTTCTGTAGGCTTGTTGTCGGAGACGGCTGTAGTGCTGCCCATCGCGCTAGGCTACTGGATCTATTTGGCGGTCGTAGGAGAATCGACTGCATGGACGCTGTCTTCGTCTATGTTCATCGGCCTGCTTCTTTCTGGCGTGGTAACAGCGCTGCCGCTGTTATTTTTTGCGCGTGCTGCTGCACGGATGTCGCTGTCCACACTCGGATTTGTACAATACATCGGGCCAACCATCATGCTGTTCCTAAGCATATTTGTATTTAAGGAATCAGTATCGCCGGTTCTCCTTGTTGGGTTCGCGTTGATCTGGACTTCACTGATCGTATATGCGATATCATCAGTACGTGGCACGAAACTCGCGAAAGCTAACTGACGGCAGGAGAGATTGGTTTTGTCATCTGGGGCATTACTATCCAATGGATGGTAATGCCCCTTTTGTGGTTTTACTTCAATTTAAATATTTCAACCATCATGAACAACACAAATGAGGGATTCGTACTATAGAAAGTCCAAAAAGGTTTAATCATTTTTTGGTTTAGAAATGCCTTATAGGCATTCCATGATATTAGTTATAGGTATTTGAAATATATGAAATACGCCATACAATAAAGATATAGGAGATCCGATCATTCGAGTGCACCGAAGATCCAATAAGAAACATTATCCTCGATATAAAACCGAATTAGCTTGTTGATGTTATTCACAGGCTGAAATAAGTGCCCCGGTTGGGAGAAGAAATAATCCCAATGCCGTTTTTGAGTTCAAAGATGAAAAAGAAAATAAAGTTTTATGTAAATTCATGAAAAAACTTTAGGATAAGTAAGAGATTTCTTATTGTTAAACTCCTTATCCCAACTGAACTGTAAATAGTCGTTCAGATCATCCTATATATCACGACAGGAGATGTTTTTTTGCTAACCAATAAGAAATTATTAATATTTATTCTGACAGTAGGGGTCTTTGGTATCCTAAATACGGAGATGGGAGTCATAGGCATACTGCCTACCATTGCTCAGAACTTTAATGTGACAGTTACGCAAGCCGGATTGCTAGTAAGCCTGTTCGCACTAGGGATCGCTATCTCGGGTCCGATTCTACCGTTGGTATTCTCTGGACTGGACCGACGAAAAGTGATGCTGCTTGTACTAGGCATTTTCGTTGTTGGAAATGTGGTTTCCGTCTTTACCACCAGCTTCACAGTTCTGCTCATCGCACGGATTGTTCCGGCTCTTTTTCATCCGATCTATATGTCTCTGGCTTTCACCGTAGCTGGATCATCTGTAAGTCAAGAAGAAGCTCCAAAAGCAGTCGCCAAAGTTTTCATTGGAGTTTCAGCAGGCATGGTAGCTGGTGTGCCCATCGTTAGTTTTATCGATAATACCTTTTCCTATGAAATGGCTATGACGTTCATCGCAATCGTCAACATCATTGTGTTTGTTGCAACGCTGCTGTTTGTGCCTTCCATGCCCGTAAAGGAAAAACTCTCGTATGGCGCCCAATTTTCGGTACTTAAAAGACCGGTATTATGGATATCCATGATCGCAGTTTTATTATTAAATGCATCTGTTTTTGGCGTGTACAGTTATGTGACAGAATATTTATACGCCGTGACTCATATGTCACCACAATGGACCAGCATGGCATTACTTCTGTTCGGAGGAGCCAACATATTAGGCAACATCATTGCTGGGAAGGTGCTTACGGATTATCCCGCGAAGTCTGTCCTTATGTTTCCACTCTTATTGGGTATTGTTTATATTGTATTTTTTGCAATTGGAGAGTACAGAGTACCTGTGACGCTTCTGACGATTTTGTGGGGAGTTTTGGCTGGGGGAATCATGGCCAATCTGAATCAGTATCTGATTTCATCCGTGGCAGGGGATGCTCCTGACTTTGCCAATGGATTATTTGTGACCTCCTGCAACGTGGGTACAACAGTAGGTTCAGCCTTTGGAGGTTTACTAATCTCCACTATGGGGGTGGAATATGTTATATTAGTCGGTATCTTCAGCGTTGTATTAAGTTTGATTATGCTTTTGATCAGAAGCTATCTGAATAAATCAGCCGAAAAATGGACTGCGTCCTTATAAATAAATTCCCCTCATGGAATTCTTAAGTCCAGAGAGGGGGTAATTTTATTTTAAAGCACGAGATCAGGATTCTGAAAGTTTGCCTGAATTTCTTCGAGAAATTTCTCAGCAGCAGCAGAAAATAATTGATTCTTTCTCCAAACAATACTCAAACCCGATTCCAGCTTGGGCTCCAGCGGTCTAAAGCAAAGGTTGCTATCGGGTGAGGTGTTGACAATCTTATGAAGAGATATCGCATAACCGACACCTTCTTCGACCATGATCGCTGCGTTATATGCCAGATTAAATGTGCTTACCACGTTTAACTTTTCAAAAAGTTCACCAAACCAGTTACGAAACTCATTTTTGGAAAAGGTCTGTTTTATAGCCTGTCTTGAACAAATAAGAGGGAGGTCTAATAGATCGTTCACTTGAATTTGTGTTTTCTTAGCCAAGGGACTGTCTTTTCTCATGATTACCCCCCAAACATCTTTGGCTGGAATATTTACATAGTTGTATTTAGACAAGTCAGCAGGTTGAATTAAAATTCCAAAGTCTAGTAAACCTTTATCTAATCTCTCCGTAACATCGTCTTCATTACCACTATAGAGATGATATCGAATCTCAGGAAAGTGTGCTTGTATATTCCTAACGAGTCGTGCAATTTGCTTCATTGCATCGGTCTCACCGCCACCAATAAATACATCTCCTCGGACGGTTTCTTCCATGGATTGAAATTCCGATTCCAGTTTCTCCATCATGTCCACAATTTCTTCTGCTCTTTTCCGCAAAAGCAATCCCTCTTCCGTAAGGACAATATTGTGGCTGCTCCTAACAAATAATTTCTTTCCCAGTTCTAGTTCCAGCTCTTTGATCTGTCTGGAAAGTGTTGGTTGAGTCAGGTGCAGCAGATGGGCAGCCTTCGTCATATTTCCTTCTCGTGCAATAGCAAGAAAATAACGAAGCACTCGAACGTCCATTGAATCTCTTCCTTTCAAAAAATATAGGTGGTTATTTTAAATTTGGAGCCTATCCATGATCTTATCAGATAAGATGTCATTTAAAAAATCAATTCATACTAATTTGGTCAGAATGACTGATGTTATGTTCGATAGAAGATATACTTCTGTTTATTACATTAATCATCAGTCGCAGGCAAATGCCCTGTATTTTATTCTTTTATTATGTTGGTTCCAGTGTTAGTGGAACTGTCGGGGGGGGATATTTAGAACGCCATTCTCAAATGAAATCCATAGTGATTCGGTCATGAAGGGTCTTTTATAGATTATTGGAGAACATAACCGTTATGAGAATCTAAATATTATATGAACCGTTGATTTCAAGATCAACAGTTTTTTGATGTGTACCTTTGATCTGTAAACAAGTGCATTCGGGCTCCTAAATCTCCTGGTTTGATCTCAGGGACGTATCCTCCGAGAAAGGCGTGATCTGCTAGTTTGTTGTCGCTCTCTGCTAGTTACACCTCGAATTGTGGAGCGTATCATTAGATTCGTGCAGAAGATATGCCTTCAGAAAGATTGAATATTCATTAACAACCGGAACAGAGGAGAAATGCATCATGGATATGGGATTAGATAACAAAACAGCGTTGGTAACAGGTTCCACGAAAGGAATTGGCAAAGCGATTGCCATCGAGTTGGCCAAAGAAGGGGTCAACGTGCTGATTAATGGACGGAATTATGAAGATGTTGAACGTGTCGTCGGAGAGATCAAGTCGGCGTACCCGAGTACTTCGCCTCAGAATGCGGCAGCTGATATCGTCAATGTTGCTGAGCGCGAAGCGTTGTTTGCAAAGTTCCCGCAGGTTGATATTTTGGTAAATAACACCGGGATTTATGAGATCATGTCTTATTACGATGTAGATGACGCCGTGTGGGAAAAATACATTCAGACCAATGTGCTTTCCGCAAATGCATTAACCAAATATTACATGCCCGCTATGCTGAACAGCGGATTTGGCCGGATCGTCTTTATAGCGAGTGAAGAAGCCGTGATGCCAGGTCATATGCCGCAATATGCCGTTACCAAATCCATGCTGCTCTCGTTATCGAAAAGCCTGTCCAAGCTGACAGTGGGAACGGAAGTAACGGTCAACACAATCATGCCTGGACCAACACTTTCGGAGAATGTACAACAGATCATCGAGAGCGTTTATCAGGATGAGAACATGACTTTTGAAGAAAAAGAAACGACATTCATGGCTGCGAATCTCCCGCAATCCGAGCTGCAGCGTTTCATCAGACCGAGCGAGATCGGCAGACTTACTACATTCGTATGCAGCCCTTATGCAGCGCCATTTAAAGGTTCACCGATTCGTATGGATGGAGGAATGGTCCCTACGATTTACTAAACATATCAGCTTGGAAATGAAAGTATAACTGTTATTCTTGTTGCGTATATGTTCATTTTCAATGATCGGATGTTGGTACAATAGTAGTTATTGTAATCATTTAGTGCTTGAAAGTCACATGTTGGCGAGCTTAGGGCTCGCCTTTTTTTCGTTAGCTGCACTTTTCTTCAGGAATGCAGTTAACTTGTCTCCATGTACATTATTTTGTATAAACAGTTGAAAAGAGTATGATACCGCTGATTCAGAAGTTATCCTTGTCTTCTTAATTAACGGCCCTTTTCTAGTCGGACCTTAGCAATTTGTTGGAAGTCGCTATTTTGCGGCTTTTTTGTTTTGGCAGGACTATTCCTTTAGGAGGGGGATATCTATGTATTGGAATATTGTGTACAACTATCACGGTGACTTGCTGCTATCTATATTTTTTATATTGATTTTTGTTGTAAAACGGTTTTAAGTGCCGTAATCTTATTTTGATTGAAATATCAATTATATTAGTTATTAAAGTAACTTATTGAGAAATGGAGAATAAGCTTCGATGAAGTCATCTGATTTAACCCGTCCATTTTACTTTTTATGGACGACCCAGACTGCTGCGAATGCAGCAGACGTGCTTTACATCATGGCACTTACAGTCCTGGTCCTTGATCGAACTGACTCTCTTGTATCGGCAGCGCTTATGCCGCTAATGCGCAGCGGAGCCCAAATGCTGAGCAGTTTGATTGCGCCATTACTGATTAATCGTTTCAAGTTGTCCAACCTTCTATTGATGTCGCAAGTGGGACAATTTTTGTTATTCATTGGCCTGGCGGTTTATTTACAGTTTAACGGAGAGGCTTCATCATTTGTTTTGGTGTTTTTGCTTGTATTCGTGATGTCTTTTCTCGATGGATGGACAACTCCGGCTCGTAATGCACTTGTTCCGCGTTTGGTATTGCGTGAGCAAGGTCTGCTCAAAGCCAACGGACTGCTTAGCGTCAGCGACCAGATTGTGCAATTTGCGGGCTGGGGACTAAGCGGTATCATCGTTGCATTTATGGGAGCTAGCCCCACATTATTGCTCACCGCTGTTATTTATGGTCTGGCCGCGGTATTTACGCTGGGTGTCAAAGAACCCGTGAGATCGGAAGTCTTCGAAAAGGAATTAAATGCAATTTCTAATCCCATATCGGAAATTGGCACATCCAAATGGCATACGTTAACTGAAGGCTGGAAAATGATATGGGAAACACCTCGCCTGAGGGTGCTAACCTTTATGGACATTATCGACATGCTCGGAGCATCCATTTGGGTAGGCGCATTTACCCTTGCTTTTGTACAAGTTGCACTTGGTCAAGGCGAAGAATGGTGGGGATTTATTAATGCAGCTTATTTTGCAGGGACCATAGGTGGTGGTTTGCTGGTACTGGCATTGGCACGGATTATCGGTAACCGTTATGTATTGGTGATGATGATTGGTATGGCTGGATATGGAGTGCTGACCGCGCTTTATGCACTTAACACGCTGCCTTTTGTCGCTCTTATTTTAGTTATGTTAATGGGGCCATTCGCGGAACTATCCGTAATTAACCACCGCACATTAATTCAGCAAAGTGTTGACAAACAGCTGCTGCCTAAGGTGTTATCTGCTCAAGCTTCACTTATGCATCTCGTATTTTGCATTTCGCTGCTGGGCATGGCTGGACTTGCCGAATACATCGGGATTGTGAATCTCTATTTGTTCGCGGCTGGACTAACCATTCTAGCTCTCTTGGTAGGTTTGCTGAGCTACCGGGCTTTCCGGGACCAAGCCGATCATACCCATATAAGCAGGTAATTTCATGCCATGTACTAAGAATAAGAACCGAAAAGGTAAACTCAAAATCACGGGCAGTCTGCGGAATGGCAGTCTGCCTTTTTTAATACATAAAATTTGAATCTGTTTGTATGATTAAAAAATTTAAGGATCTAAGAAGATATGAGGTGTAAACGCTACTGACATACCGTGGTCAGTAGCGTTCATTTATGATTTACAAGGGTGAAGCTTGCTTTAACCCCCAAAGTTGTTTTGGCATTGTATCTTTTATTGTAGAAAGGATGTACTTTTATGAATTTTACTTCTGTACGTGTGATTACCGACGACGTGGATCGTCTTGTCGAGTTCTATGAGGAAGTACTGGACATCACAGCGGAACGTCCAGCGCCAGTCTTTGCCGAACTCGTTCTGCATTCGTGCACTCTGGCTATAGGTCACTCCCAGACAGTACCACTGTTCGGTGTTGGCTCCGCAGTGGCTGCTGATAATCGCAGTGTCATCCTCGAGTTCCGTGTTCACGATGTCGATGCCGAATACAAGCGCTTGAAGCCCATTGTTGATGACTGGGTGAAGGAACCGACTACGATGCCGTGGGGGAATCGTGCGATATTGTTCCGTGATCCCGACGGTAATCTCATTAACCTCTTCCAGCCGGTGAGCGAGGAAGCGATTAAACGGTTCAGCGGTAGAGGTTGAAAATCTATCTCTAGTTTACCGAATCAAAGCAGCTGATCCATATGATCAGCTGTTTTTGATGTGTTTCTAACCTAACGAAAGGATAGCGTCTGAGCTAGAGATGACTCAATAATCTTGTTATATGAATAGCATCCCTATTGAAAATAGCTGTATCAAATCCATAATATTGAATTTATTTAGTAACTTTTTCCGTATTCGAGCGTTTAATAGTATGACTTTTAATAGAATCAAATTTGCGAGGGAGCGAAAGGGGAAGAAATAAAGAATGAATTTGAAAAAGAATATGTCCATTATCACGGCGGTAGCTGTACTTCAAGCTTTTACAGTTGGTTCAGCGAGCGCACAAACCGTGGATCAAGGGGAAGCGGCAGTTGTAACGCCTGCCAAAGTGGAATCCGTAGAGGTCATGAAGAAAGAACAGCCGCTTACCGAGAATGAAGTGAAAATAAAAAGCAGCACATCATCAAAAGCTGAATCTACTGTAAAGGACACTGAAGCCTCTAAATCAGCAGTTGTGGAGACAACACCGGCGACAGAAAACGATCCGGCTGCTGTTGATCAAGCAGCAACAACGAATGAATCCGAGGAGGGTACCGCGAACCAGGAAGGAACTGCCGAGGATGACATGACGCCAGCTACTCCGGCTCAAGTCGAGCAACAACCTGCGACAGGAAACTCCACTACTGGTACATTAGGTGGAGACCTTACATTGTACATGAACAGCAATAAAATGGAGCAGGATGGAAAATCGTACCTTGCAGGCCAGCCAATGACTGTAAAAAACGGTGTATCCTATGTTGCGATTCGTGCATTGGTGGATCGTGTGGGATACGGAGTTAAATACGATAACAAAACCAAGGAGACCATCATTATCAGTGGTGACAATGAGCTCCGATTCCAAACAAACAGCAAGGTTTATACCGTTAATGGTGAGTCCAGAACGATGAAAGGCCCTGCGTATCAGCAAAAAAATACGTTTATGGTGCCGTTAACTTCCATTACTCAAGCGCTGAACATTTCCTATAAAGTGAATCAGTCGGCAAAAACCGTTGTGCTCAATCTACATAAGAAACCTGTTGCAAGCTTTGTGATTTCCCAAAAGGAAATTTTTGCGGGAGATACTGTGGATTATGTGACTTCCTATAGTTCTCCAAACGGTCTGGAGATCACGAGCGAACGCTGGACAGGTCGTCAGGATTCGTTTGATCAAGCGGGTACATATACCATTTCATATCAAGTTCAGGATTCAAACGGCCAGTGGAGTGATCCCTATTCGGTTACCATTCAAGTTTTGCAGCCTAATCTTCCACCTGTAGCCATGTTCACAACGGACAAGGACCAATATAAAATGGGCGAAAAAATAACGTATTTGGATCAAAGTACAGATGATGAAGGCAAGATTGAGAAAACGGTTTGGGATAACAATCCGCTTGCATTCTTTGAACCTGGACCCAAAACGGTAACCTTGACCGTCACAGATAACCATGGGGCTACTGATACGTATTCCAAAGTCATAAACATAACCAATGAGACGTTATATAATGTTTCGGATTTTAATTTACTTTTCACACCGGTTGGACAGAAATTTACCTTCAATGGTGGCGAAGTGACTTCCATGGAGAAAGTACCTTATACGTATAGGGATGAGGCAAGTCTGCTCATTCGCAGCAACAGTCCGGAAACGGTTAATACGGAAGGCATTGTGTACCAGGAGTCTTCTTCAGGGCAAACGCGCTTCATGATTCACCATGTAAACAATACAGGCAAAAGAGTAAAAATGTATGTTATTGCAACAAATAACAACCCATATCCAGCAGTATTCGAGCAGCAAAATATGGGCTTCGCAGGACCGACACCGTTTGCTACTGTAGCCGGCAAATTGTCTATTGATAAATGGTTCAAGTCGATACAGACTGGAGCGGATCAAAAGAAAGAATATTTTGAACCAGGGGAAAGTAAACTGATTTTGACCGAACTCAATAAAACTCCGATGAAAGAAGGACAAGTAATCTCACTGTATTCGGATGCATTCAGCGATTATTCCCTGGATTATAACGTTATTCTGGTTGAAGAAAATAAAGACCCGTTCGAAGCGTTACCAACGCTGCCTGTACTCGATCGTGACGGTGTGCACAACCGTGGCACATACCCGAATGCAACTCGTGTTATAACCTACGACCAGCAAGTGGGAGCCACACCAGCGCGATTGCCCCTTGGAGACAATGCCAGTGACCCGAATTTGGTTGGAACGGATCCGATGGCTTACACCGATGCATCCAATGCAGGTAACTTTGGGGTGTTATACAAAATCACGTTAAGCAATGTTGCTCCGCGTACACTGATCTCGTTTAACCCACGTGGAGGAAAGTACTTTGGAGTAGCTCTTGTGAACGGTCAAGTTGTACAAATTGTCGATGGTAGCTTATCGATCAACACGTCCAGTGAACAAAGCGTACTATACCGAACAGGATCCTCTTCGGAAAGTGTAACGATCCTTTTCTCAGCAGCGCCAGGAAGCAACCTGCCAGTTAACCTGCTCTTTACACCGCTGCCAATGGAGAAGTAGGATGTTGTCTTATATATGAATTTTGAGGGACTATTATATGCTCCAAAAGAAAGTCGCTATTACAGCGGCTTTTTTTGCTATATCTGTACGAGTTCTGAAGCGAGAGTCGATAACAAGAGAGTTTGTAT
The DNA here is from genome assembly GCF_058789975.1 of Paenibacillus sp. FW104-T2. Lineage (NCBI taxonomy): Bacteria > Bacillati > Bacillota > Bacilli > Caryophanales > Paenibacillaceae > Paenibacillus > Paenibacillus sp. FW104-T2. The sequence goes on from NZ_JBYTCE010000015.1 coordinate 110,712, forward strand.
CATTTCTTTTACTATGGACAGACAGACTGGGTATGATTCAAGCCGGATGACAATCTATTATGTGTGGGTTTAGGCAGGGGAATATTAAAGCTATAATAGACATTCGAAGTCTGTATTAGTGAGTGGAAAACCTTGGTGTAATCTAAACCTATAATCTTGGATTTTAAAAAGGGATTGTGGCAATGAAATGATAATGTTAAGCAAAGGTGGCGGGAAGATGGAAATATTCGAAAATCAGTATTGGATGATCCAGCAAACCAGGGAATTATTATTTCGCTATTGTGAGGAGATTACTCAAGAAGATTACGTGAGAGAGGTTGAACTACTAGGCGGAGCATCAATACGGAATTTGCATGTGCATGTAGCTGATTGCTATCGAGTTTGGTTAGGTGTATGTGCCCTTCAGCAATCAATTGCTCAAGTGAAACCGCAATCCATTGAAAATGTAGGAGATATGCGTCAATTATTCAAGAGGACGGATGACCTGATGCAACAATTTTTGAGGGATTTTAGACATGAATGGAACCCTGAAGTTCGGGAATCTTGGCATAGTGACAGCGTAGAATTAACGGAATTATGGTTATTTACACACTCCATCACTCACGAATTTCATCACCAGGGACAAATCTTAAAAATAGGCCGGCATCTGGGTTACATTCCACCCAAAATGAACTTGGCTAAACGTTAAGCATCGTTCAAACCGAAAAAATTGCTCCTCAAAAATGTTGCCTGGCATCGTTAAATGTTACATATCTTTCATATTGAATTGCATACGTGCGAGCATGTCTGTCATCATGGCAACTTCTTCCTCACTGAAATCAAGCAGCATCTGATGAACGAACTGGTTACGATCCTGTTTGAAGTTGGCTATATGCGTGAGTCCTTGTTCCGTTAACCGAACGAAGGTTTCTCTTTGGTCGATGGGATTTCGTCTTCTTGATACGAGACCATCTGCTTCCAGCTGCTTCAAATGGCGTGTAATGGCAGCACTGTCAATGTGAATGGCTTTTTGCAAGTGGCTTTGAGTTACCTCTTCATGAATATAGAGATGATACAGCAGAACATATCGTGAGGAACTGATCCCCGTACAACGTTCAAATTTGGGTTTCAGCTGATTACTTATATTTTTAAGTAGAATTAGTAGGTTTTCTTGCTCCAATGAACAATTCATGTGTGCCCCTCCTTGAATGGTGCCGAATATCCTGGAAAAGCAGCCTGGTAACCAAGGCACATCTCTTCCAAGACATTCAGCAGCTAAAGGCAACTATATCACAATGTGATGGCTGTTCGCATCATGGCATGCAGCTAATTTGATTTAAGCCCAGAATGTAGTTTCTTCTGCGGGCAGGCGGTAGGAGGTATATCCCTCGCTCGCTGCTTTACCGATGGTCAGCAGCATAACTGGTACATAACGTTCTTTATCCAATCCAAACACTTCGGCAATTTGATCTTTTTCATATCCACCAATTGGATTGGTATCATATCCATGCGCACGGGCAACGAGCATTAATTGCATGGAAACTAGACCGGAGTCAAGCATAATGACATCGTTCATTTCAGCATCAGACATGCTGTTATAGATCGGTTTGAATGCATTCAACTGAAAGTCCTTAACATCTTGCGGCATTAATCCGAGCTCAACGGCTTTTCCATAGATGTTTTCGGCATAATCAAAGTTGTTTTTGTCCGCAAATACGGCAATCACAGCTGAAGCTTGAGCTACTTTTTCTTTGTTGAAGCGGGACAGTGGTACGAGTTTGTCTTTTCCCTCTGGTGTATCCACAACAAGGAAACGCCAAGGCTGCATGTTAATGGAGGAAGGAGCAGTGCTTGCTTCGTTGATCATTTGAGTCATTTCTTCTCTGGAAATTTTGACGGATGGATCATACGTCTTAATCGAGCGGCGTCCGTATATAATTTCATTAAAATCGTTTGTTTTTTGAGATGGTTTCATAATTATTTCTCTCCCTTTGTCTATTTAGTTGATGCATCAATATTTGACTAGTCAATAGTTGATATGTCAAATATAATTAAATTCATGAAACATTGCAACCTTTTTATTATGTTAAAATATTACAAAATATGAGATGAACTAATGCATTGTTCAATTGCACAATAAGAAAATAAGCGTTTGTCGAATGTGGTTGATTGGAATTGATTTGGCGAATTTAAAGTATGAGAGGAAGAGGGGATTGTCGAAATGAAGACAATTAAGGCTATGATGGAGCATCTGTACTGGGCCGACGGACGCATCTTGGACGCGCTTCAGAAAAGTGAGACGAAGAACAAAGACCTGTTAAAGCTGGTTAGGCATGTCGCGGTTGCAGAACGTGTCTGGCTATCCAGATTGCTTGGCAAGGATAGCAGGCAGTATTCGTTGTGGGAGGAGGCAGAAGACCTCTCGGTGATCCGGTCGATGTTCGAGGAAAACGCCAAGCAATATCGTGTCTATATGGAAGGACTTGATGAATCCCGGTTGGACGAGATGCTTGACTACGTGAACCAGAGTGGGGTTCTCTTTCAAACGTCTGTCCGGGACATCCTGTCACAGGTTATCTTACATGGGCAATATCACCGGGGACAGATCAACCAAGCGCTTCGAATTAATTCGGCAGAGCCTGTCCCAATCGATTACATCACGTTTGCGAGGCTATAACGGCGGCTCATAATCACCATTAGACTGAATTGAAGTGGCTTTGAGATAACACTTGAAGCTAGCTCAATAAAAAAAGTACTGGGAATAACAGCTAATAACCAAAGAGTTGAAAAAAATAGAAAGGAGCTTCTGCTACCAGCTCCTTTCTTAGGTAAATGAATTGTTATTAATGTTCTAAATCAGTTCACTGACGCTCTTGCTACAAACAAACCATGAGGTTCAAAGACCTTTGACGGCTGTATAGTCGGCCCCAATTCCCGTTCGTATTTGCTAAGCTTTTGGCTCCATCAACATGATATGACATTCTTTTATGGCGGATGGCTTGATCTCTATTCCTTTCGGGATAATAATCATCTCATCCTTGTAAATCTTCACTTGCCTATCACGGAAATCAATGATCATTTCCCCTTCGATCACGAAAAATACCTTATCTGTTTCTTCATGAACATGCCAATCGAACTCTCCGGCAATCTTTACTAGCTTAATTTGATAGTCATTCATTTCACCAATTAATTTTGGAGTCCATTGATCATGAATTGTAGATAGTTCCTCACTCAGTTTAATAACTTGATAATGGATCGTAATCACTCCTTATTTTTATGTACTTTGCTTCACAAGAATGCAAACACCGAAACTGGCGATTCACCACCTAAGGTTCGTACCATAGCACTTTGGGATGATCAGACATTTACGTTTTCTACATACGCAATATTCCCGACATCTTGTTTTCTTGGCTTGCTATTAGCATATAATTTTTATTTTCAGTTTAAAATGGATACCTGTTGAAACTAACATGGATTATTGGTGAATCTCTGCCTATACTCGGTGGGAGAGAGACCAAATTGTTTTTTGAACACTCTACTAAAATAAAAGGGGTCTGTAATACCAACAGCTTCTGCAATCTGCTGAACTGAGACATCACTTGTAATTAACTTTTTTTGCGCCATGTTAATGCGGTATTTCAGTACATATTCTGCTGGCCCCATACCAGAATGTCTTCTAAACACATAAGAAAGTCGATTTCGATTAACGTTATAATGCTCTGCGAGTGAGGGTATTGTAAGACATTGGTAATAGTGTTCATGTATGAATTTTGATACACGTTGGAATAGGGCATGTGATTCACTGCTAGTTTGCCTATTATCCGCACATATTAATGCTTCATTTAGTGCATCACGAAACAACATTTCTGTCTGAAACATCGAAATTCCACCTCGCTGATTATACACATGCCAAAGCCGTATAATTAATTCGGTTAGACGGGTGGAATCTCCGGTTGGCAATTCAAAATGTTGATGAGAAAAGGACGACTCTTTTAATTTTGAGTCATGTATCCGGTATAACACAAGAATATACTCCCAGTTAGTGTCACCAAACATTTTTTGTTCAAGTTTCATTTTCGCTCCCCCATGAACAATTTTCCCTGGCGTAAAAATATAAGGCATTCCATTAAAATGAAATTGTATTTTCCCTGTCAAGGGGAACACAAATCCCGGGAAAGAATCTGTATAATCTGCGTAGGGCACTCCAGATTTATTACCATATCGGTATACTCCTTCTACTTGAAAAGGAATTTGTGCAAAGTGTTCTGCTAGTAGATTGATGTTTATGTTCACAGTGCGACCTCACTTCAATAGTAGTTTGTGATTAAATTTTGAAGTTAATTAATCAATGTATTTCCTATATCCACATTATTGATAACGATTATCATTGTCAAGAATGAACGTACTAATGCTCACCGGGATAATAGAATGAGTTCAGCAATTAAATAACATGAGAATTTTTTCAACAGGATCACCTTGAGACATTGGTGCTCCTGTATTGTCTGTGAATCATTTACGCCGGCGTGAAAGCACGTATTATGAGGCAAGCGGCAGCGTGTCTCATGTGAAAATCGATCGGACTCGGATTAGCTACTAAATATACAATAGTGAGGAAACCTACAAAAAAACGAAAAACCTGCTGCAGCCTTTTCCTATAAACAGGAATGTGCAGAGGTTTTTTGTTGGAATACGATAATTCTCGCTGTAGCTGTCTCTAAAAGAGTGTATATCTTAGTGGGCTTAAATAATTCCCTTGTCCATCGCTTTGACGATCAGCGTAGCAAAAAGGCTGTTAGACCAGGCGAACCACTCACGTGAAAAATCGGAGGGATCATCGGGGTGGAAGCCTTCATGCATATACCCGGTATCTGCATCAGTCCTGATCAGCATATCGATTAATTCTTTCATTTCCTCATCATTATCTGATGTTAGTGCCTGCATAGACAGTGCCATATGCCACACATAACCTCCTGGCGTATGAGGACTGCCAATGCCTTTGGCATGTTTACCCTCGAAGTAGAACGGGTTGTCGAAACTGAGAGCAAATCGGCGGGTGTTTTGATATATTTCATCCTCCACCCCTACATAACCAATATAAGGAATAGATAGTAATCCCGGTGTGCCAGCATCATCCATCAGGGAATAATTCCCGAATCCATCCGTTTCATAGGCGTAGATTCGACCGTATTTCGGATGATTCACAATCCCGTACGTCCGGATACCGAAGTCAATTTCCTTGCGCAGCTTTGCTGCTCTGGCAGCCAGTCTTTCGTCCTTATAGATAACGCTGGCGATCTCCCCGATATACCCCAGAATCACCACAGCGAACATGTTGGAGGGGATGTTGTAGCCGAATTCGCAGCTGTCATCACTCGGGCGGAAGCCCGACCAGCTCATGCCGGTATAGTTGACAGGCATGCCGCGTCCGTTATTGTGCAACGTCTCCGTATCCTGAAGCGTCTGCCGGATAAAATGGTAGGACGACTTCTCTCCGTGGTACTGCTCCGTTTCAATAACGTTCACAATGGAGCTGAGTGCTTGGTAGCATTCGGTGTCGAAGATATCGGTTTGCTCCGCTTCCTTCCAGTACGTATAAGCCAGCTGAACGACAAAGCAGAGGGAATCCAGCTCGTATTTGCGCTCCCACATCCAGGGATTTAAATTGCAATCATCCGTAGCCCGGTAATGCTTGTCGCTTGCTGTTTCATTGAATGCATTCGTGTACGGGTCGATATTCACATAGAACATCTGCCGCGCAATCAGGCCGCGGAGAATCCGTTGAAGCTCAGAGTCGTTTTTGGCAAACGGAATGTAGTGGCGCACCTGCTCCGTAGAATCGCGCAGCCACATGGCTGGGATATCGCCAGTAAATACAAAAGTGGTGCCGTCTTCAAGCAGCTTGGTTGTCGTCTCAAGTGTATTAGGGAAGCAGTTGCGGAACAGCTTTTGCAATTTGGGATGATGGGCAAGGCGTTCGTCGGCCTCATTCAAATACTCGGTAATGGAAGATGGCAGGTTCATAGTCATAACTCCTCCTACGTAGTTAGGGTAAGGCTGCACGGTTCATATTAGAAATCTTCTGATATCATCCGTGCGTGGGGTAGCCTTGGCATTCGTAGCAAATGTTTGCATACTTGTCTGTTGATCACCATATGTAACTTTTGCAGCGTGAAGGGAGGTTCATAATTCACACATTATAGCCATCTTTCATCTAGGGGGATTTACATTTTGGCAAGCCGAAAAGTGCCGCTGCAGCGGGGTTTTACGCGCTTTCTAATATGACAATGCACAACCTACATATTTACGGTGTCAGCTAGGGTTCACTACAATTTGAATTGTAAGCGCTAGCATAGGAGAGGTCAGCTACATGCAAAGCGGATACAAATTTATTTTATGTAACGAAAAAAACCATAGAGAGGAGTGGGAGAATGAAGGTGAGTCATGCTGCAGTATCCGTAAAACCTTCATTAAAGAACAAATCCCTTGGCAAAAGAATCTGGAAAAATTGGGAGCTTTATTTGTTCATGCTTCCCGCGTTGTTGTATTTCCTCGTTTTTCATTACGGCCCGATGTACGGCATTCAGATTGCTTTCAAGAATTTCGTACCTTCAAAAGGAATTACAGGCAGTGAATGGGTTGGCTTTGACCATTTTGAACGATTCTTCAATTCCTATTTCTTTTGGGATCTGCTCTGGAACACGTTCAGCATCAGCTTCTATGAACTCGCAATCGGGTTTCCACTTCCGATAATTCTGGCGCTAGCCTTTAATGAGGTGCGGAACGGTGCGTTCAAGAAATCGGTTCAGACGGTAACCTATGCTCCGCATTTCATTTCCGTCGTTGTTATGGCGGGGATGATCATTACCTTTCTGTCGCCTTCCAGTGGAATGATCGTCCGGTTCATCGAATTCCTGGGCTTTCAACCTGCACAATTCCTGACAGACCCGGCCTGGTTTAAGACGATTTATGTTTTTTCGGGCGTCTGGCAGAGTACAGGGTGGGGTACGATTATTTATCTTGCGGCTCTGTCTGGCGTAGATCCCCAGCTGCATGAAGCGGCCATTATGGATGGAGCGAGCCGGATTAAACGGATGCTGCATATCAATCTGCCGACCATTGTACCCACGATTACAATCATGCTGATCTTAAATATGGGGAATATCCTGGGCCTTGGCTTCGAGAAAATTCTGCTGCTGCAGAATTCACTCAACATGGAAGCCTCCGATGTAATCTCCACCTATGTCTACCGCGCCGGTCTGGTGGATGCCCAGTACAGCTTCTCAACGGCTGTTGGCTTGTTTAACTCGGTCATCAACGTGATTTTGCTTGTTACTGTCAATCAAATTGCCAAACGTACCAGTGAGAATAGCCTCTGGTAGAAAGGAGTTGAGGTCTTTGGTTACTGCCATGAAAGAGTCCAGAGGAGACAAGCTGTTTGTGATTTGCACCTATATTTATTTAGTTCTTGCACTGCTCGTTGTTCTCTATCCGCTGATCTATATTCTCAGTGCTTCTATCAGTTCGCCGAAGGACGTCAATTCGGGAGCCATGTGGCTGTTTCCGAAGAATGTTACACTGGATGGCTACAAGCTTGTATTCGAAAACCCGAAGATATGGAATGGTTATTTGAACACAATTATCTATACGGTGGTAGGGACACTGGTCAATCTCGCCGTTACGCTGCCAGCCGCGTATGCGCTTAGCAGATCTGATTTTGTCGGGCGTAATCTGTTCATGGGTCTCATTCTGTTTACGATGTTCTTCAGCGGCGGGCTCGTGCCGACGTATCTGCTGGTCAAGAATCTCGGACTCATCAACAGCATGTGGGCTTTAATTCTGCCGGTGGCTGCTTCAGTTTGGAATATTGTTGTGGCCCGCACCTTTTTTCAGACAACTATCCCAAAAGAGCTGCAGGAAGCGGCTCACATCGATGGCTGTACGAATCTGAAGCTGTTCATCCGCATTATTCTGCCATTGTCAGCACCCATTATAGCCGTTATGGCTCTATTCTATGGAGTAGGCCACTGGAACAGTTATTTCCCGTCCCTGATCTATTTGAATGATGAAGCCAAATATCCACTGCAGATGGTTCTGCGCCAGATTCTTGTCCTTCAGGAGATGTCGGCTGAAACCACGGGCGCTTCGATCAATAGCGAGGTAGCGACCGCCATGAATAACAAGGCTGAAACGGCATCACTAATCAAATATGGAGTCATTGTGGTCTCCACGCTGCCGATCGTGGCGGTGTATCCATTCCTGCAGCGTTACTTTGTCCAAGGGGTCATGATTGGCTCTGTTAAAGGTTGAACCATTAGAATGTGTATATAACAAGGGAGGAATTATTCATGCAGACCACGCGCAAACCATGGAAGCTTCTGTTGTCTTCGGCTCTAGTTCTTACACTGCTGGCAGGCTGCAGCAATGCTGACAAAGGAGCAGGAGATAACAGTACCGGAGCCGTTGCTGTGAATAAAAAGGGTTTCCCGATTGTCAATGAATCCGTAACTCTTACGCTTATGGCGCCGGATGTAGGGATTCAGAACTGGGAGAACATGAAAGTGCTCCAGCAGATGCAGGAGAAGACAGGCATTAAGCTGGAATACAGGAATGCACCGAAGGACAGCTTCGAGACCAAGAAGAATCTGGTGCTCGCCAGCGGAGATTACCCGGATATTCTCTATGCTGCCGGTTTGACCACTGCGGAGCAGATGAATTATGGAGAGCAGGGTATCCTCGTTCCTCTGGAAGATCTGATTGAGGAATACGCTCCGAACTTCAAGGCCTTGCTGGATGAGAATCCGGATGTCCGCAAATCCATTACAGCACCGGACGGGCATATTTATTCTTTGCCGGTAGTAGAGCTCAGTCAGCATTGGTATCGCAACCCAATGTGGTACAACGGGGACTTCCTGAAAGCATTGAATATTGACAAGCTTCCCGAAACGACAGAAGAGCTGTATACCTACCTGAAGCGTGTGAAGGAAGAAGATCCGAACGGCAACGGTATCGCCGATGAAATTCCGATATCCTCGGTGACAACACCTGCTGCCAACCTTCGTGATATTCGTACCTGGCTGCTTGGCGCCTTCGGTATTTATGAAGAAGAAATTTACGTGGACGATAACGATAAGGTGCACTATACACCCCTTGAAGAAGGATATAAGGAATATTTAACCTATATGAATCGTCTGTGGTCCGAAGAGCTGTTGGATCATGAGAGCTTCTCGCAGACGGCGGAGCAAAAGAAGGCCAAGGCACAGAACAATCAGGTCGCCCTCTTCTCCGACTGGCATGCCTACATGTCCAAAGGCGGAGAGCCTTCGACGGCAGATCCGATGTTTGCACCTGTCCGCAGCGAATCGGTTGCTGCTCCGGCGATTGCGAAGAATAGAGGCATTACAACGGGTGCCTTTGCTATTACGGAGAGCAACCCGGCGCCGGAAGCCTCCATGCGTTGGGTGGATTATCTCTATTCCTACGAAGGTGCCATGTTCTTCAACAAAGGGCCAGAGGGCATTCTCTGGGAATACACAGACAAAGAGAACCGGGTCAAGAAATACTTGCCTGTACCGGACGGAAAGGAAATGGAAGATTATCGGGCCACTCTGACACCTAACTACGGTATTCCTGCTCCGACCCTGTCCATGGATGACATTAGTAAAGGGCTGAAGACAGACTTTGATCTCTGGGTAGAGGAGGAAACTAAGCATAAACTTCTCGATAAAGGCGCTCGGATTCCGTTCCCAACACTGTTCCTGACCGTGGAAGAGCAGACGGAAATCAGCAACCTGAATTCGGATTTGAGCACTTACGTGAAGCAGATGGAAGCGAAGTTCATCACCGGTGCAGAGCCGCTTACCAGTTGGGACAATTATGTGGCTACCGTTAAGAAAATGGGCGGAGAGCGTGTGGCTGAAATTAATCAGGCTGCGTATGACCGCTGGAAATCCAACTAATCAAGCCTCTGCGCAAACTATACCTTGAACATGTATCCCAGGAGGAACAGACATGCAAATAACGAGACACCCGAACAATCCCATAGTCGTCCCGGGCGGCTATGAATGGCGCAAGGTTACGGTCTTCAACCCGGCGGTCATCATAGATAACGACAAATTTTACATGATTGAGCGCACTGCTGGCTCCCTGACTCCATGCAAGAATTATCTGGGGCTGCTGGAGAGCGATGACGGCGTTAACTTCACCCACGTGAAGGATGAGCCCATTGTGACGCCCGATATGCTGGGTTTTCCTTATGGCAGTGTGCAGGACCCTCGTATTGTCAAAATTGATGGAACCTTCTATCTGAACTATGCCCTGCGTCCCTGTGCCATGAGCTATTATCCTACCGGAGCAGGCGTCCCCCTGCGCTCTATTCCCGAATATCCGGATGGCTGGGGAGAAGAGGAGGGACACTGGTTGACCCGGTCCTCCATTCTGAAATCGGATAATCTCCTGGATTGGGAGTTTGTGGCGGATACGACGCCTCTTGATATTAACGACCGGGACAACATTCTGTTTCCTGAAAAAATAGGTGGCAAATTCGTGCTGCTGCGCCGCCCCGAGGAATATGTGGGAGAAGACTACGGTACGGATAAGGCGGCCATGTGGATTACCTACTCCGAGGATCTGGTGAACTGGGAAGAGCCCAAGCTGCTCGCCACCGCCGGAAACCAGTCCTGGGAATCGCGGAAAATTGGGGGCTCAACGCCTCCAATCCGGACCGACAAGGGCTGGCTGGTGCTTTATCACGGCGTCGATGAAGATATCGTCTACCGCGTGGGAGCAATGCTGCTGGATTTGGAGCAGCCTGAGAAAATCATTGCCCGGACCCATCATTTCATTATGGAGCCGGAGACGTACTACGAGAAATTTGGATTCCAGATTCCGAATGTGATCTTCCCGACAGGAAACGTGGTCAAAGACGGACTGCTCTATATCTATTACGGCGTAACGGATACAGCGATCGCTCTCGCCACGGTTCCTCTGGATGAACTGGTAGAGCATATTCTTCGGGAAGGGCAGTAAGCAGGGCCAACTTGGTTAGTGATTCAGGTGCTTTGCGGGGGAAGAAGAAAGCCCGGAATTAAATGGACCTTTTCACAACAGTCCCCTTCAAAGCATGTTCTTTACGGTATTGCCCTGGAGTCAGACCGATTTCTTTTTTGAACTTGCGGATGAAATTCGGCGTATCCAAATAACCGACCTGCTCGATAATTTCCTTGAGCGGTGCGCTAGTGTTCTCCAACAGCCGGATCACTTCATCCACACGTTTATGCCAGATATATTGTGTGAAATTGCTGCCAGTCTTTTCTTTGAAACTCCGGCTCAAATAAGAGGTTGAAATGGCAAACTTAAGCGCCACATGTTCCAGGCTGAGTGTGTAATCTGCGAACTGCTCGTCCACGTATGCCAGAATGTCATCCATTAACGAAGATTCGCTAGTCTCCGTATTCCGCTCGACCTGCATGCATATATCAGCGGCCAGAGAGAGCAAGCGGCTCTCCAGCTCTTCCATCGTTTCAAAGGAGGTCAATTCCGGCATATTGGCGAACACACTGTCCATCCCAAGTTCGGAGGCCGTGCGCAGAAAAGCGTTCAGCAGTTCGAAGCAGATGCAGCGCAGCAGATGAACCTGCAGCGGCTCGTCTTTGATCATCTCGATGGTATCAGCAATCATCTGGACGGCTACGGGTTCGTTGCCCTGTTTCAGACTCTGCTCCAGCTTCAACATGGATTTGCGCGGAATCCAGAAATTCTCGGTGGCGGAAGGGTTCAGCTCTGCAAGCTGCTCAAAGTAGGTTACCTGTCCGCTGCGACGGATCATTCGGTGTTCCAGTGCCGCAGCAGCTTCGATAAACGATTGGTTAAGACGGCTCAGGTCGTTGTATGCCATACCGACACCGATGCTTAAGGACAGCTGCGAGTGCTCGCGAATGATCGTTTGAATGCCTTCAATAACCAGCTCCATTCGGGTCTGGACCAGCATGTCCGCTTCTCCGGGAAGTGAAATGATCAAGGCAAATTGGTCCTTGACCGAAAATTCCACACCAAAGATCTGTGCACCAGCAGTGGGCAAGCACAAATTGCTGAGGATCTCCTGCAGGAGATGCCGTTCCTGCCAGGACTTGCTGCCCGGCTTGGTGTCATCCCAGGACAGTATAGCTGAGAAATAGAGGCCTTCTCCCTGAGGATGCCTGAAGCCGGTACTGAAGATCATCTGCTCAATCTCAGGGTCATCCGGTTTGCCGTGCTTAAGCAGCAGCAGCATACACTGATTGCGGACGAAAGGCTCCTGTAAATCAATTTTGGCACTGTAATCGTGGAGAGTCTGCCGGATCCATTCCCACTCATTGCGAACCTTGGGAGCATCCTTGCCGCTGCTTTTCAGCTTGGCGAATTCCATCAGATCCCTGATCGGATGGTACTGCCGTTTGGCCAACAGCAGTGCTGCAGCTATTCCAGTGATTACTGTAATACAAAAGACAATTAAAATCAGGGTCTGAACATGGGCCACACGGCTGAAAAATTGGAAGCTTGGCATCGTGGTCACATAGGTCCATCCATTTTCTTCCGATTGCACTGAAACGACGGAGTGTTGTTCCCCGTCCAGCTTCAGATTATGAATTCCAGGCTCAAGTCGGGATATCTTCTCAAGCTCGTTCTGGGGAAGGGTGACGCCATGGCTGTTTGCGGTCAACACCTCTCCAGTAGGACCGAATATATAGCTGCTCCCCGTGAAGTCACTCAAAATCGAATCCATAACTCCGGTAAGCTTGGATTCTTTCATTAAATAGACAACCGTTCCATATGGATAAGGGTCATTCGGTTTAATGGGTACGAGCATGACAAGCATGGGATCCGTCCGGGAATTAATGGTTACATTTTCCGCGGGACGTACCAGCGGTTGTCGGGTTTCATTTAAGTCCTGCCGCAATTCTGCAGGGGTCCAGCGTTCAAATTGATAGAGAGTATCGAAGGTAACATGAAGATCAGCGAGACCACGGTGAGAATAGATATTGGAGTCGTTATGGAAATACAGAAGCAGGTCCTCGGCAATGTTGCTGCTGGCTTTGTAATTCGCCAAGGCCTGTATCGCCTCCATGCTGTAGTAGGGATCCTTCACCATGTATGGGGTCAAATACTTGTCATAAGCGATTCGTCCGGCTATTTCCTGAAGCTCGTTCATACGGGTATCGATGGTGTTCTTCACCTGATTCAGCTGATTGACATTGGATTGTTCAATTTCGACACGAAGGCCCTTGACAGCGTTTTCATATACGAAAATAGTAACCCCTGTTAGAGGAATGAGAAATATGAGAATGTAGGAAAATGCATATTTTAGAAGAAGTCTTGATTTGAAATGATTCCAGCTGAGTCTGAATTGGTTGAGCAAGGATGGCTTGATTGCCGAATTAGCCATATAGTTGTCCCTCCCGCATTTAAAAAGTTCGAATTAGTCATTCTGGAATATAAATTTATGTTCTGTTCTGGAGTATACTTAAGTCAGCATAAACATTATAACATTATAATCTTTGGAATAAAGTAACACGTCAGGTTTATTTTTAATAGAAGGAGGTACAGATTTCATGAAATGAATCCAATTTTGAATTTTGCCTGTATACCTGGGTCGAAGAAGGAGATGGGATGATTGGGCACAGAGAATGTGCTGCGCAATTTGCAGCTTGTTAACGGGCGGATCATTGATATCGCCATTCAAGACGGGATCATCACTGAAATTACACCGTCAGGCCAGGCTGGGGAAGCTAAGAGAGGTCAAGACTGTTCCGGGTTATATGTGTCTAGCGGATGGATTGACCTGCATGTGCATGCCGTGCCAGAGCTTGATCCCTACGGCGATGATATCGACGAAATTGGTGTGAAGCAGGGAGTAACCACGCTCGTGGATGCCGGAAGCTGCGGTGCAGATCGGATCGGTGCCTTGTACACTGCCAGCCTGAAAGCTGAGACGCGGGTGTTTGCACTATTGAATATTTCGAGGATCGGGCTTGAACGGACAGATGAGCTGTCACAGCTGAAATGGATAGACCGGGCAAAGGCCCAGGCAGCAGCAGCGGCGTATCCTGATTTTATCGTTGGTCTGAAAGCACGCATAAGCCAAAGCGTTGTCAAAGACAACGGCATTGAACCGCTCAAGCTGGCACGCATATTGTCCGAAGAAACGAAGCTGCCGCTCATGGTTCATATTGGTTCCGCTCCGCCTGCAATCTCCGAAGTATTGGAGCTATTACAGCCGGGCGATGTAATTACCCATTATCTTAATGGCAAGTCCAATAACCTGTTCCATGAGGACGGCACACCCATACAAGGACTGATTGATGCTGCTTCCCGTGGAGTTCATCTGGATGTGGGCCATGGCACAGCGAGCTTCTCATTCCGGATTGCAGAACAGGCCAAAGAGGCCGGCATTGAGCTGAATACAATCAGTACGGATATTTACCGCGGCAACCGTCTGAACGGGCCAGTGTACAGTATGTCCAATGTGCTGACCAAGTTTCTCGTTCTAGGCTACAGTTTGGAAGAGGTCATCCGCGCGGTTACAATCAACGCAGCAGCATGGCTCGGCAAGCCGGAGCTCGGACAGATTAGGATGGGACAGCAGGCGAATCTGACTTTGTTTGCTCTGGAAGCAGGTGAGAAGCAGCTTAAGGACTCGGAAGGCGATGTTCGAATTGCACAGCACTATATTAAGGTTAAAGGAGTCTATGCTAATGGATCACTCATTACAAGCTAAATATGGACTGAAGCGTGTGATAAATGCCAGTGGTAGAATGAGCATTCTTGGCGTTTCTGCACCAACGGATTCGGTCATGGAGGCCATGAAACAAGGTGGACAACAGTACGTGGAAATCGCGGACCTTGTAGACAAATCGGGTGAATATATTGCACACCTGCTTGGTGCGGAAGGGGCAGCTGTTGTGAACTCGGCGTCCAGCGGCATAGCTCTGTCAGTGGCAGCCATGGTGACCGGCGGAGATCCGCGGCTTAGTCTTCGTCTTCACCAAGAGCCGATAATGAAAAACGAAATTATTATGCTAAAAGGGCATAACGTGCAATATGGAGCACCTGTTGAAACGATGGTATTTCTTGGCGGCGGCCAGGTTGTGGAAGTGGGATACGCCAATGAAGGCCGGCAGGAGCATATTGAACAGGCCATCGGTGAATATACTGCGGCTATTCTCTATGTCAAATCTCACCACGCTGTCCAAAAGAACATGATTTCTGTAGAAGAGGCCTGGGAGGTAGCACAGCGCAGAGGAGTTCCGCTAATTGTTGATGCCGCAGCAGAAGAGGACCTGTCCAAATATGTCCAGTACTCAGATTTGGCGATTTACAGCGGATCCAAAGCGATTGAGGGCCCCACCTCCGGGATTGTCGCTGGTAAAAAGAAATACGTCGAGTGGCTGAAGATACAGCTGCACGGGATCGGCCGCAGTATGAAGGTTGGTAAAGAGACTACCTTCGGGCTGCTTCAGGCGCTGGAGGAATACCAGAATAAGGCCGATAACAGCGAACGGGAGAAGCAGGCGCTGGAGGATCTTCAGCTGCTGGCTGAGATTCCTGGGGTTTCCGTTCGCATCGTACAAGATGAAGCGGGCAGAGCGATCTACCGTGGACGCATCCAGGTTGATTCCAATGTTGCAGGAATGGATGCGAAGGATGTGAATGACCAGCTGCGTGAAGGTGAAATTGCGGTATATACCCGAGACTATGGCGTTAAGCAAGGTTATTTCGATATTGATCCAAGGCCGCTGCAAGGTGATGATCTACAGGTGATTATCACAAGAATACAAGAAATCGTGGGAGGTGAGCGTACATGAGTCATATTCAGCAGCGACTGTATAAGAACAGGGTCGCACTTAATGTACTGGCTGGCAGTATCGGGAACGCTAAGGAAGTATTCGAAGCTGCAGAAGGATATGTACTGATAGGTGTGCTCTCCAAAAACTACGATACGGCGGAGGAAGCGGCAATTGCCATGACTGCATATGGTCAGGCTATTCAAGATGCCGTATCCATCGGGCTCGGAGCCGGAGACAATCGCCAGGCGGCTGTTGTGGCGGAGATTGCAGCAAGTTATCCGGGAAGCCATATCAACCAGGTGTTCCCGGCAGTGGGGGCAACCCGTGCGAACTTGGGAGCTAAGGACAGTTGGATTAACAGCCTGGTTTCTCCATGCGGGCAACCCGGCTATGTAGATATATCAACGGGGCCTGTCAGTTCAGGGGCCACTCCGCATGCGATTGTTCCGGTTCAAGCTGCGATTGCACTGGTTCGTGACATGGGTGGCAATGCGCTCAAATATTATCCCATGCAGGGTATGAAGCTGGAGGAGGAGTACCGAGCCGTTGCCAAGGCCTGCGGAGAAGCCGGGTTTGCACTGGAACCTACGGGTGGAATCGATCTGAATAACTTTGAAGCCATACTGGAGATTGCGTTAGAGGCAGGTGTGCCCCAGGTTATCCCGCATGTCTATTCCTCTATTATCGATCCAGAGACGGGGAATACAAACGTGGAGGATGTTCGCAGACTTCTCAATATGATGAAATCACTGGTGGACCGGTATGCCTAGGATCGCTGCTTTTGGTGAAGTGATGATGCGTTTGCAGGTTCCGGGCTATGAAACGCTGATTCAGAGCAGCAGGCTGGACTATTCTTTCTCTGGCAGCGGGGTCAATGTAACGGCAGCACTGGCTAAATATGGCCATACCGGTGCGCTTATAACAACCTTGCCGGAAACGCCCGTGGGCGAAGCAGCAATAGCTTATCTGCGCAAGCTTGGAGTAGATACTTCACTGATCAGCCGTGGCGGCAAGTATCTGGGAATGTACTTTCTGGAGAATGGCTTTGGAGCCCGTCCCGGCAGAGTCACTTATACAGACAGGCTGGGCAGCAGTTTCAATACCGCGGCGGCGAGTAACTATGACATGCCGGCTCTTGCAGCCAAAGTCGACGTTCTTCATTTATGCGGCATTACGCTGGCAATGAATGAAGGCGTTCGCGAGCAGATGAAACAACTTGCTGTAGAAGTGAAGCGGGCTGGGGGAGAGGTTGTTTTTGATTGCAATTACCGTCCTGCGTTATGGGGAACAGATGGTTATACCAAAGCTCGTCCACACTATGAAGAACTGCTCGAACTTGCGGACATCGCACTGATTAATGAGAAGGATGCGCGCTATATTCTTGGCATTGGTGCTGGAGATTATGATAGAATAACACAGTTAATGCAAGTGATTCCCGAAGTTGTGGAGCGCTTTGGCATCAGAACGGCAGCGGGAACGCAACGAGAGATTAACGCTGACAACACGCATTCCCTTACAGGTTATATCTGTCATGAAGGTACGTTTGTGTTTTCCGGCAAACTGACCTTCCCGGTATATGACCGAATCGGAGCCGGCGATGTATTTGCCAGCACCATTATCCATGGGGAATTGCAGCAATACCCGCAGCAGCAAACGATTAATATGGCAGTGGCGGCAGCGATGCTGGCCCATACCACTCCAGGCGATACAGCGCTTATTAGCGAGAGTGAGGTGCTCCGGGCGCTGTCAGACCATACCTTAGATGTTGAAAGGTAGTGAACAGCAGTGTCCTTGAAGCGCAAGCAAGGTCCTTTATATCAGCAAATTCAAAAAATTCTCAAAGACCGAATACTCCATGGGGTATATCCTCTCGGAAGCATCATCCCCTCTGAGCCACAGCTGGAGAAGGAATTCGGCGTCAGTAAAATGACGGTTCGCGGTGCGGTCCAAGAGCTGTCTCAAGAGGGATATGTGCAGAAAAAAAGTGGTGTTGGCACGATTGTGATGCGCAATACCTCCCATCAGAAGCTCTCTAAGGGAAAGCGGTTTACGGAGCTGCTCGTAGAAGAGGGTCATAAACTGGAAAAGAGAGTGCTGAACTCTCAATTAGTCACCAATGATGAAGGGACGGAGGAATATAACCGCTTCGGTCCGTATTGCCAGCGGATGGAAAGGCTCTACATTCTGAACGGTCAGCCTTATATTCATCTCATACACTTCCTGGCTGCTGCTGCCCTGCCGGGCGGTACACAAGAAATGAATGCAGACATTCAATCGCTGTACGACTCACTGGAGGAGAACGACATTATGCTGGAAAACTTCAGGGACCGTTTCTTTGTAGAGCCGGCACCTCCAGAGGTTTGCCAGCTGCTGGAGATCCCCGCGGGGATGCATGTGCTCAAACGCCTACGTAACTCCTATGACGGGGAAGGAAGGCTAATAGAGCACAGTATCGGCTGCTATAATACAGAGCTTCATCATTATCTGGTCAGTTATGACACCTGAATTAAAAAGCGTTCATGTTTAGGAATCTGAAACGACATTTTGAAAGTTTGAAAATGATTGGGGATTTTTTTTCAGGACGTAGATAAATTTATTCTGTTGAGCCTATACTTGGCAAACTACCCATTACTTCAAGATTCCAGTTAAGTAAGAGGATTATAAGGATATAAGGGAAGGCCTATTCTATAAGAATGGGTCTATTTTTGTATCTGACTATGTTTCCATGTGTTATCGGTGAATTTGCTTGGGAGTGACACTTATTTAACTAACAGGCAGGATCGTCTGAATAATCGAAGAAATAAGAATGGTGAGAGCAATTGTAAAATGTTCCGTAATGGTTGCTAAAAAGGATGTGACTGTGTAATGAACTATTTTATTGGAATTACTCCTCCAGAAGATTACAAAGAAAAAATAGTGGCATTCCGTGATCGCTGGTCTAGTAGTTATCTTAACGATGTAGTAGAGCCGCACATCACCGTAAAAGCGCAGGGTGGTCTCCATGGAGATCTGCAATGGTTAGAAAAGGTAAGACAAACATGCTCTTCAGTTCAAACTTTTCCATTAACATTATCGGTACCTGGATCATTCGGAAGTGAAGTTCTATTTCTTAGCGTTGAAACGAGAAAAGTAATTGATTTACATCGAAGATTGGTCAACGTGATTTCCCCATCACAAGAACTTGTAGATCGCTACTTTGAAATGGATAAGTATCATCCTCATTTGACCTTGGGGCAAACTTGCTGGGGAATGAATGGAACTGAAATCCACGAAATGGAACAGTTAGCAATGAACGAATTAGCTCCTTATCCAACCTTTAATGTCCATTTTGTTCGCGTATATAAAGAAGTAGAACCAAACCGATACGTACCATTTGCAGATATCCCCTTAGGAGCTAAAAGATATTACACATGTGGATGTGGGAGAAGGCAATATCTATTTACATAACCAAATAACACTTTTAAACGAATCAAATAAATAAGGATTTAAGAATTTTTATGTTATTTTAAGGTATTATTTTCCGAATACATTATATTTAATTAAAAAGTAGATTTAGGAAAAGACCTAAGGGGGATCATTATTTAATGGACAACAACAAGCCGTCGCAACCTGACAATGAAGAAGAAATGAAAGATTCTTTGACCGAAGAGCGGGAAACCGAGCAAGAAACAACGATTTTGCCCGAAATGCAAGAAGAAGAGAATCAACAGCATTCATCCGAGGCGCAACCACAAGTGGTTAAAGGGAAAAAAAGTGTGGTCTGGATGGCAATCTCAGGCGTTCTAGCTGCAGCACTTATCGTTGTACTTGTATATCCACCATTTGGTGGGGGCAGGGAGTCTGTGGCTTCGGTCAATGGGGCGAACATTTCTAAGGATGAGCTGTATAATGAATTGGTTTCTCTTGGTGGCGAGAGCACACTAAACAGCATGATTACAATGAAGTTAATCGACCAGGAAGCTTCAAAAGCTAACGTGTCTGTTACTGAACAAGATGTGAATGCCGAGATTGAGTCGCTAAAAACCCAATATGGCGGTGAAGAAGGGCTTAACACGGCACTTTCTCAATCTGGTATGACCATGGATTCACTCAAGAAAAATACGGAAGTCCAAGTGAAAATTCGTAAAATTCTTGAACCACAAACCACTGTTAAAGATGAAGATATCAGTGCCTATTATGAAGAGAACAAAGCAACATTCGCCACTCCGGAGCAGGTTAGAGCATCTCATATCCTTGTGAAGACAAAAGAAGAAGCGGATGATATCAAAAAACAATTGGATGAGGGAGCAGACTTTGCAACCCTGGCAAAAGAAAAATCCACAGATACAGGCTCTGCAGCGAATGGCGGGGATCTTGGATTTTTCGGAGAAGGTGAAATGGTAGAAGCATTTGAAAAAGCAGCCTTCTCCATGAAAATCGATGAGATTAGCGACCCGATTAAGTCCGATTTTGGTTACCACATTATCAAGAAGACAGATCATAAAGAGGCAACCAATCCAACTGAGGAAGACAAAAAAGAAGATATTCGTAACATACTGGTGGAGCAGCAAGTGGGTGAGCTCAGTACGAATTGGATGAGTGAATTGCGCTCCAAGGCTAAGATTGTTAACACACTTGAGCCAGCGGATGAAAGCTCGGATGCTGCTGCAGCTTCCACTACGGATACAGGATCCTCTGCCAAGGAATAATAGTAACGACAGATGGAATAGGAACAAGGAAGCAGCTGACAAACTCGAACCTTACAGTCGAATTTGTCAGCTGTTTTTCTTGTTTGTGACTTGATAAAGATTAAAGCGTAAGAGCGTGCTGCACTAATTGAGAAGGGGATTCCTTATTCGTAACATTACAATGAATCATGGGGAGTTCTAGCTCCTTAAACTAAAGGGAGATGTAGCTCAATAAACCAGAGGAGCAGCCAATCAAATCGGCTGCTTTTGTTTAACAATTGGACAGGATGCTTGATATTATCGATTGAAGTCATATGAACGGATGTTAATTCAACCGACTGTTCTTCTTATACTGTACATAGACGTGATAATAGCAAGACAAGTGCACAACATTGACGATGGACCATACAACAAGCCAGATGAGTGGAGTCGACAGCGTAGTCCAGATACCAAACCAAGGTAGCACACGTCCTCCACCGATAAACGTCATCAATGGAGAAAGGGTCAAGAGAATGAGGATCGGGGTCAGCCTTCCAATCGTTATCAGAATTATTTTGCTGGTCGTCAGGCGTTTGTTTCTGAGGCGGATGTGAAAGTAGGCATATATGCCCCATACAAGCGTAGCGATGATCAGCGCAATCATAAACATTTCCACGTTTCGACCATTCACAAATGAGGTTTCAAGCTGTTTCCCTCTCATGATCTTCGCGATGTCATCAATAAAAGTCGAGTAATTCACAGAAGCGTTTAACCCGGAGTTAAACATTACCGCAATGCCCATCTCCTCGTCCAAATAAATCTTCTCTTCTGACTTGTATGTCCAGAAAATGCCGCTATGCGAGATGATTCGGCCGTGAGATTCTTCTTGGTCAGCAAGCCAGCCCATGCCGTAGGAACCGATGGTCCCCGCTGCGTGATATTGTTTCATTAGGGTAGGAGAAAGTAGCTGTCCTTGATATTGGGTAAGCATCCATCGCGACATGTCCTCGGCGGTTGAAACGATGCCTGCCGGGCCATCAATAAACCATATCGGTTCCTTTTGTCCTACCGCCCGTCCCAAACTCAAGTAATGTCCTATCGGAATAGCTTCATTCCCATAAAATTGCTGCGTTGTACTGACACTAAAGGTATGGTTCATACCTAGCGGCTTAAAAATGTGGTTATTCAGATAATCTGAAAAGCGCTCTCCGCTCACATTTTCCACGAGGTTCGCCAGCAGCACGTAATTGGGATTATGATAGCTGTAGGCTGTTCCAGGACTATGGGCAAGTTGTACATCCCTTAATAGCTGATTTACTTCATGCAGCGCCTGAAATTGTGGTTTCCTCGTCATATCTGGATTTACTTTGTCATTGAGACCGCTAGTCTGATTCAATAGATGGCGGATCGTGATGTTGTGAACGCGGGGATCCCGTATAGAATGCTTTGGAAAATATGAATCGTAAGCCGAATCCAGGTCAATCTGGCCGTTGTCCGCTAACTGCAGTATGGTGAGTGCGGTAAAAGACTTGCTTAACGAAGCAATGGGAAAATGAGTGCCGCCCGTAACCTTTTGACCATCTTCAAATGTTCCGTAGCCTTTTGCATAAAATACTTCATCTTCTTTAACAATGGACAGTGAGGCAGCCTGCATGTGATTGGCTCTCATACTCCGATGCATATATTCGTCGATGTCTTGCAGGATTTCTGATTTGTCACGGACTTCTGTGGCAAAAACCGTGCTTTGCCAGACTGAACATAACAACAGTGAACAGGTGATTGTAATTAACATTCTTTTTTTCATTTTTAGCATCATAGCACTCCCATAATTCAAGATAAGGAAATGCTATCAGAATATTTTCAACTATTTATCAACTCGATCCCAATACTTGCCGTGACGCTTCCACCGCCATGAGGTCCATTTTCAATCAACAGGCTTCCATCATGTTTGTCGCAAAACACTTTACAAACGTAAAGGCCCAGCCCACGATGTTCGGATGCATCCCACACTTCGCCCCGGTAAAAAGGCAGGACAGCTTTGCCTAGGGCATCATTTGAGAAGCCCAGTCCGTCGTCTGTGACGTTAATTATCATATAGCTTTTCTGAATGTCATAGTGAACATTCACTTGGCTGGCAGCATATCGAATTCCGTTAGCCACCATATTCTCGAAAATTTGCATGACGATATAAGGGTCCACGTTGATTTGGGCATGATCATAATCCATGGAGGCGACGAAGGTTTTGCCAGATTGCTTTGCCATTTGTTTGGCACTGTCGTTCAGCAGCGTCGTAAGCGTGATTATATCCATCGACTGACGGCGTACGGGGACATCTTCTAGTTTCTGAATCGAGTTCATGGCCTCCGCATAGCTCTCGAGACGCACAATGTGAAGATTCATGGTTTGGATCAGTTCCAGCGCCTTTTCTTCAGACAATTTCTTTTCCGGCAGATAGGCCGCAAGTAGCTCGGTGTTTCCTTTTAAAACTGAAAGCGGTGTTCTCAGATCATGAGCAAAAATGGCATTCAGTTTCTTGCGTTCCTCAACCGATCGCCAGAGCGTCCTTACGTTTTTCTCTAATGTTGAGCGCATGTGTTCAAATGCTTCGATTAGCTCGCCCATCTCGTCCCGGCTGTCGTAGGAGATGCGGAAATCTAGATCGTTGGCCGAAATTTTTTCCGAAGCTTGTTTGAGTATCTCCAGCGGACGTTTTAGTTTCCATCTGTAAAACAGGATGGCCATGATAACAATTCCGGCTGCCACGGTAAGCATAACCATCGCAACGAGGGAGGGCAGAATCCAATCTGATTCTCCGAAACGCTGCCGCAGCTTCTCCGCCCAGGCGAACTCCATAGTTACGACGGCGAGCACAGCAATAACTGTGGCTACAGATAGTAAAATAAAAGATTGCCGCAAGGTAAGGCGCTTGAATAGCCGTTCATTCATGTGCTTGGCCATTTGTATCCTACTCCCCAAACGGTCTCGATTCGGTCATCGCATCCGTATTCTTTTAATTTAGAACGAATTCGCCGGATATGTTCCGCGATTACATTACTATCACCTTGGTTATCCCAACCCCAAATTTTTTCGTACATGCGTTCCTTTTCGAACACGATATTGGGATGTGTAGACAGCAACTCGATGATCTCGAACTCTTTTTTGGCCAGTGGGATTTGCTTATCCTGGTAGTAGACCACCCGTGCTGTATAGTCAATAACTATATCCTCATTAAATCTCACCGAGGATTTGGTGTGGATACGCTGTTCCCTGCGCAAATGAGCTTCAACCCGGGCACCCAGTTCGTGAATGCTGAAAGGTTTCAGGATGTAGTCGTCACCTCCGGCCCGAAACCCGGCTATTTTATCTGCATCTTCGATCCGAGCTGTTAAAAATAAGATGGGGCACGAGACGAAATTACGGATTTGCTCGCATAATTGAAGCCCGTTCTGTTCAGGCATGTTGATATCTAGCAAAACAAGGTCGGGCTGTTGTTCGACTTTCCGCAGCGCTTCTCTGCTATCCTTGGCCGTTAGGACATGATATCCATTGATTTCGAAATAATCGGTCAGCAGCTTTCGAAGATCGGCTTCATCATCCACGATTAGTATTTTATGCATCAATGCTCAGTCTCCCGTTAACCATTTTTAAATCAGCATAGCAAAAAACTATACATAATAAAATCTCCATCTAATAGTGGGCGCTACACGGATCATCTTAAAAAGAACCCTAAATACAAAGTCATACTGGATGTAACTTTTACCATAGCTTATATAAAGGGGAGGCTATTTAACTTATTTGAATAAGAATGTTGATATGCAGGTTAATAACGGGGCGATAGACTATTCTGATAAAATGTAAGCTGCTACACAAAAAAGTATAAGGGAAGGTGAACCTTTTTGGATCTTGTCATTTATTCGGCACTGGCACTAATTTATTTGTTTCTTGTTATCAGGATTGCTGCTCAATTATCTGGGAAAAGACAATGGCTGAATTACGCCATCTTCCAGATTTTTGTATTGTTCAGTCTCGCGTACGATAACGGAATTATTGCAGCAGGTCGCTTCATAGGTGAAGGAGAGCTGCTCATGGGACTTAGCAGTGTTCGATTTTGGCTTCATGCCTTCGCTACACCCACGTTGGTACTTGTAGGCTACTACATCCTGCGCAGCTCGCAAGTCAAGTTTTCAAAACACATCATTACACATATTGCTGCGTGGGTAATAACAGTTGGCCTTATCATTTACCAAATAAGTTCAACCTTACAGGAAGTGGAAAGTCTTATACCCATGGAAGAGTATGGGGTTTTGAGGTATACGTCAGAAAGTCTTGCAGGTCCGCCATTCATGGTGATTATCGTTGGTTCTGCTGTTGTTAATAGGTATAATCGTTCTAGTAAAACAAAAATGGGTATGGCTGTTTGTTGGAACCTTGCTATTGTTTGTATGTCAAGCGATCCAAATACCTGTAGCAAGCACAGCTGTAACCAATATATTTGAACTGATCCTCATGGTGTCCATCTGGATCACCACTTCAAAAGCTTTAGATTCACAGAGGCGATAAAGTTTCCATTAATACGTTATAAAGCTGATATGTAGCCAGGAGAAAAGTGAAGTGTCTAATGAATGAGTGATTAACTCGTTCATTAGACATTTTTTAGTTGTGGCAGAATAAAAAAATTCAATATGTGAACGAACGGGATAGTTGAATTCACCGAAGGGTACAATACTACAAAAACGATGGGGTTGCTCTTTGTTTAAACAGGTTGTTTCATTGATTTTTATTTGGACTGTATCCGTCGGGCTCAAAGTGGAGTCACTAGTAAGGAAACCCCAATGCTGACAAAAGAAGAGGCATAAAGTGAAAATATAATGTTACACAGGAGGTTATCGTTTCTTGAAATTCGAACTAGGGCGCTGCTTACTGAATGAACGCTTGATGGAAGCCGGAAAGTCAGCAGAGTGGCTGGCAAAGGAATTGCTTTTTAAACCGGAACGAGTTTACGACTTTATGGAAAACAAAAGAGTAATGCCGCTTAAAATTGCTATATCGATCGCCGACTCTATCAGTTGTGACGTTCGTGCATTGTATGAATTAATTCCGAGTGATTTCGAAGTAAAGGGAGAAGATTGAAGAAATGTTGGAGTGCGCTATCTCTAACCGGAGGTGAAGTCCTTGTCTGGAAGAGTGATAAGAAAATTGCTTGTATCGCTTCTCTGTCTAGCCCTTATATTGGAACCCACCAAAACCTATGCTGAATCGGATACAAATGGTAAGAACCAAAGACTGATTCTAACTCTTTTAAGTCCAAAAATAGAAGAACAACTAACCCTTTTTTATAAAAATCGATTGAAAGAGAAGCCTATGTTTGCTCCTTTTCTAGGTGGGAATGACCTAAAGTTAGAATACCATGAGTCACACATTATTGCCCACGTGACGGTTGAACCGTACGTTGGTCCTCACTTAAGTGTAGGTCAAGATCTGATTACATTCCATATAGACAATTCCGGCGAGGTTAAAGTCATTGCGTATCAACAAATCAAGAACTACGAGCTTCCACCACATAGGAGGAATGTGGGTTATTCCAACAGCAGCATTCAGACAAATGTAAATTTTTGCGCTTTAAATAACTGAAATACTCGTTTAACAAGAAGTTGAGTTTCTTATTGACTAATATTAGTTCAGGATCGTTGGTTACCAAAAATATTCCTGAAAATGTGATTGCTCTAGCAATCCATGCCCAGTTCATAGATCATTACAGATACGGATAAAGAATACTGGAATGCAGTGTTAGCCGACTTGGGAGTTTGGCTACTCATAATAGATGGCCTCGTAAGGAAACGCTAACTTATTCAAGCGATATTCTTTGGGTGACATGGACATATATTGCCGAAAAACTTTGCCAAAATAGCTGGGACTCTCAAAGCCGCATTGTTGGCCAATTTGGGAAATTGGAAGCTCAGTCGTGCGGAGTAGTCGGACTGCAACTTCAATTCGTCTGTCTTTGAGATAGGCTAGCGGTGAAGTTTTCTCCGATTTTTGAAATAATCTGCACAAGTAATGCTTATTGATATCACAATGGCTGGCCAGCACATCCAGCGTCAATGGAGCAGCATAATTCTCCCGGATGAACTTTTTGCATTTCTCGATCGTAGTAATCGAAAGGACGCCGATATCTCTCTCCGCATCTCGGCTTGTCTGAACCAAGATAAGCAGCCACTGATAGACTTGCATGGACAAACGATACTTGTCCGTTACTTTCTCTTGATGAATCAAATGAATGATTTGCCATAACTCCTGAATCAAGGGAGAATCCGCGTTTCGTTGAATGACATGACCTTCGTTATCATGAATCATATCCCAGATTCGGTTCGCTTCATCCCCCCGAATGTTTATCCAGATAAATTCCCAAGGTTCATTATTCTCCTGTTTATAGTAATAGCAATGCTCCCCAGAGATTTTAACGAGCAGCGCATGTCCCTTCGGTAAAGGAAGGGTTTGATTATCAATATCCAGATAGCCCTGTCCATTAAGGGTGTATTGAAAAACAACGTGCCCGGGGTCCGGTCTATCGTCACTTGGACAGCGATATTGCTCGCTGGAGACGATCTGCCATCCTATAGAGTCCAGTGTCATGATTGATGTATCGTCGTTACGAAAAGCATAAGAGACCGTATGGACCATACTTTCATCCCCTGCCTAAAAAAGTCAATTTTATTATATAATACGTCACATTTTTTAGATTGTCTGCCTTTTTTTACACCTGTAAGATAATTGTAAGCGGTAACATAAGAAGGGGGTGACTATCGTTTGTGTTCCTTTGGTTAGTGAAAAAGAAGTTTTCCTGCATCAAAGGAATAGTGCTACACAAGTGCAACGAGCGACAACATCAAGCAGGGCAGATTGAACACAATTCCTGGGGCAGTCTTAAAACAGAAAGATTTCTTTCCCCAGATTCGAAGTATGAATTTTTGGATAAAGGAGGAGCTAATCCAATGGACCGAAGAACTGTTTCCATCCAGAAATCGATATTTGTATCTTTTCTAGCATTCCTTATGGTTATTTCATTGGCTGTACCTCCGGCTCCGGCACGTGCAGACATCCTGACGGGCCGCCAGGGAGAATATCTTAACCGGGGTCTCGTTGCGGTTCTCGTAGACAACGGCGTTTTTTTAAGCTGGAGGTATCTGAACAATGATCCTGATGAGATCGCTTTCAATATATACAAAAATGGAACCAAAGTGAACACGTCACCGATCAGCGACGTGACGAACTATGTGGACACAACCGGCTTCGACAGCTCGCAATATCAGATATCAACCATTATTGCGGGCAAGGAGCAAATGCAGCCAGAGGTTGTATCGGTCTGGCATAACGACTATCTGCCTATTCCACTTGATAAGCCGGCTGACGGTCGGACCAAGGATGGTGGAACCTATTCCTATTATGCGGGTGATGCTTCCGTTGCGGACTTGGACGGTGATGGCGAATATGAAATCGTCTTCCTGTGGAGTCCAAGCAATTCCAAGGACAATTCGCAGGCAGGATATACCGGCAATGTCTATATCGATGCCATCAAGCTGGACGGCACGAAGCTGTGGAGGATTGACCTTGGAGTCAACATCCGTGCCGGAGCCCATTATACGCAGCTCATGGTATACGATCTGGATGGCAACGGAAAAGCCGAAGTCGTTGTGAAAACAGCGGACGGCACAAAAGACGGACAGGGTACGGTCATTGGTGATGGCACAAAGGATTACCGCAACGAGGGCGGATACATACTGTCAGGGCCGGAGTATCTCACGCTGTTTGACGGTGAGACCGGAGCGGCCGTATCCACCGTGGATTACAATCCCCCAAGAGGAAACGTCAGTGATTGGGGCGATGGGTACGGCAACCGTGTAGATCGCTTTCTTGGCGCTATCGCTTATCTGGACGGCAAGAAGCCAAGTGTGGTGATGAGCCGCGGTTATTACACCCGCACGGTGCTTGCTGCTTATGATTATGTTGGTGGAAAACTCGTGCAGCGCTGGACCTTCGACACGAACGAAGCAGGTGCACAATATCAGGGGCAGGGCAACCATAATTTAAGTGTGCTGGATGCCGACAATGACGGCAAAGATGAAATCATGTTCGGCGCCTTGGCTATCGACGATGACGGTAGCTTGATGTACAGCACCGGGCTCGGCCACGGTGATGCCATGCATGCAGGCCAGCTCGATCCGAACCGGGACGGGTACCAGGTGGTGAGTGTGCACGAGCATTCGGATGCGGCATATGGACTGGAGATGCGCGATGCTGCTACAGGCGAAATTATCTGGGGGCAGAAAACAGGCATTGACACCGGTCGAGGGATGTCAGCGGACATTGATCCGAACTATCCGGGCTATGAATCATGGGCCACGACCGTTACCAACGGGCAAAGTGTACCTGTAACCAATACCTATTCGGCTGCCGGAGAGGCGATCTACACGGTGGACGAAGGACCCAAAACCGCCAATTTTGCCATCTGGTGGGACGGAGATCTTCAGCGGGAGCTGTTTGACCATGAGTGGGATAACAGTACCGCCAAAGGAATTCCACTCATCTACAAATGGGATTACGAAAACAAAAAGCTGGATGAAATCTTCCGAGCAACCGGTACGTTAACGAACAATCATACCAAAGGAAATCCGGCGCTTCAGGCGGATATTCTGGGCGACTGGCGAGAGGAAATTCTGCTGCGAAGCGAAGATAGCTCGGAATATCGTCTCTATACGACGACCATTCCTTCCGATTATCGTATTCCTACGCTGATGCAGGACCCTGTATATCGACTTGGTGTAGCATGGCAAAATGTATCTTACAACCAGCCGCCTCATACAGGCTTTTATCTTGGAGCGGAAGCTACAGCATTCCCCAAAGCCGATCTGTCACTGACGCGTGAAGCAGAAATGCTGGAGTCTATCTATCGCTTTGACTTCGGTACCGAGACAGCCTCAGGAAGTACGAATGTACAGGATACGCTCTACGCGCAAGATCCGGGATTCGGGTTCTTGGATACGAGCGGGATTGCGGTAGGGGCAAACCAGGTTTCGGTCAACACAGGCACAACATTTGCCGTTGATCTGCCAAATGCAAATTACAAGGTGACGCTGCGATTAGGTAGCGATTCGCGTGACTCCAACGTTGGAGTCAAATCCGAATATGTCCAGAAGCTAGCTATGACGAATGTAAAAGCGGGAGAACCGCTGGAGTATTCCTATGACATTGCCCTGGTGGATGGTCAGCTTGATTTCCTCTATACGGGTACAGCCATAGACATTCAAGATATTCTCATTGAGAAATATCCGGATAAATCGGCCGGTGCTGCAACGACGATCTATATGGCTGGTGATTCAACCATGCAATCTTACAGTGAGATGCAGGCACCACAAGAAGGGTGGGGTCAGCAATTCGGTCGTTATTTCTCAAATGGGGCAGTGATCGTGAATGACGCGATCGGCGGCCGAAGCAGCAAGTCGTTTATGGTAGACGGTCGTCTGGATACGATCCTGCAGCGAATCAAGCCGGGAGACTTCTTCTTCATTTCCTTCGGTCATAATGATGCCAGTGCAGGGATACCGGACCGTTATGCATCACCTGAAGATTATAAGATGTACCTGGCCCGATATGTAAACGGTACCAAACAGCGAGGTGCAACACCAGTATTGCTTACTCCGGTTGGACGCAGAGATTTTAATACGGTAACTCAGGAATTCAACGTCAGCTTCCCGGCATATGTGCAGGCTGCCAAAGAGGTGGCAGAGGAGCTTGACGTGCCGCTGATTGATCTCAGCAAGCTGAGCATTGCATACTACGACAAAATCGGTAATGCTGCAACGGAGAAAGTGTTCCTTTACGCTAATCCGGGTGAATATCCGAAATACCCGAATGGTATCAACGATAACACCCACTTCAGTCGTTATGGCGCGCAGAAAATTGCCGGACTGGTTGCAGGCGCGGTCAAAGACATGGAGTTGAGTATTTCTTCTCTGGTGATCGACCCGGATATGTCCGAGCCGGAACCGGAGCCAGAAATTCAGCTCTACGAAGAGGATTTTGAAGGCGATGCCGCCAATTACCAGTATGCGATGGTTAATGCTACGGGTATTGCAGGAACGATGGCGGGAACGGTTGTAGAACAAAGCGGAAATAAAGTGCTCTCCGTCACGGGATCCGGATCAGGACATCGGGCTAAAGTGTTCCGTATGTTCGATGCCGTAAACGGCGATCTGGTTAATGTGAAGTTTGATTGGCAATCGGGCAACGTAAGTGCCTATCCGTCAGAGGGGCATCTTACCATCATGGATTCTAACGAAAATGCGCTTTTTACACTGTATACGAAAACCGGAAGTTCCAAAATTCATTATTATGTCGGTGCTTATAATCCGGACTACGGCACAGGCGATACAGCCATACCTGAAGGGGGAACGGCTACAGAGATTTCCAAGAACCAGTGGGTCAATGTGGATGCAACCGTTAATTTTGCCAAGAAAACGCTGGATCTTACATTAACGAACCTGGCGGATCCGACTGATACACAGACAATCGAATCTATTCAGATGAGTTCCGGTGCTTACGCGAACAATGTCAGAGCTCTTAGGTTCTTGGGTACGAGAAAAGGCGGTGGAGGCACGCTGAACTGGACGACTCAGATCGATAACGTGCGAATTGAAGGCACTCAGCTCCCTTCCGAGGGCGGCGATCAAACGGCTTTGGTTGCTCTCTATGATGAGATCAAAGCACTGGATCTGTCGGAATATACAGACGCATCGAAAGCAGTGGTGAATCGGGCCTTGGCAGCTGCGGAAGCCATCTTCAATACCGAAGCCACTCAGGCTCAAGTTTACCACGCGCTTAACATGTTAACCGTCGCCAAGGATTCATTGACCAAAGAGACGGCTGAAGAGGTACGTGAGTACATGTTTGATTTTGGTTCCGGCAGCGCTGCTGATGGATACATCAAGGTAGATGCCAAGAGAGCGTACATCGAAGGCAACGGATATGGCTTTGCCGATACTGCGCTGACCGAAGATGTGAACCGGGAAACTGGAGATGTGCTCAAGGAGGATTTTACGCGGGTAAACGGAACTTCCTTCCTGGTGGAAATGGAACCAGCCAATTACCGGGTAACGATGACTGTTGGGGATGCGGTGGAATCGACGAGCGCAAGTGTCGTTGTGGAGCAGATGACGAAGCTGCCGCTCACAACCATTGCCAAGGGCGATTTTAAAGAAATCACTTATGACATTGCTCTGATTGACGGAGTGTTCAATTTTGACTTCGCTGGAAATACACCGAAGATTAATGGACTGAAGATTGAGCGTCTGCCTGAAAACGGCGCGGGCAATAAGCCTGTCATTTATTTGGCGAGCGATTCCACCGTTGCCAATTACGCGGAGAACTATCGTCCGCAAGCAGGCTGGGGCGAAACGCTGGGCGGATATTTTGATCAAGATGAAGTCAGCGTGGATAACCGGGCAGTCGGTGGGCTCAGCAGCAAGACCTTCCTGGTCGGTGGATATCTCAACGATCTTTTGCTCGACATCCATGAAGGGGATTATCTGTTTATGCAGTGGTCTCATAACGATTCCACACCGTCCCGCCCGGAGCGCTATCTTACGCCTGAGCAATTCAAGGTATATTTGATAGAATACATTGATGGAGCTCGGCAAAGAGGAGCGATTCCGGTTCTGGTCACACCAGTGAACCGTCGTGATTTTACTGGAGAGACCCTGAACAAAAGCTTCCCGGAATATGTTCAGGCCATGAAAGAAACGGCGGAGGAGACGGAAACACTCATCATCGATCTGAACCAGGCAAGCTGGGAGTATTTCCAGGAGCTTGGGACAGAAGGAACCAAGTCGATATTCATGTGGGTAGGTACAACGGAAGACAATACACATTTGCAGATGAACGGTGCAATCAAGGTATCTGAACTTGTGGCACGTCTTGTGAAAGAACTGAATATACCGCTGTCAGCCTTGGTGACACTGGAAGGGGAAACACCGGAACAGACACCTCCGCATACTACGGTATCCGTGGAAGGGGATGAGCACGACGGGTGGTTTACTTCTCCAGTCCAAGTAACCTTTACAGCAAATGATGAAGATTCCGAGATCGAAGGAACCTATTATCAAATCAATGGTGGCGAAGCAGTGAGTGGCACACAGTTGACTCTAAGCGAAGAAGGTACACATACCATCACTTACTGGAGTGTAGATGTGGATGGTAACCAAGAGAGTGAGCAGACTCTGACTCTATCTATTGATCTCGTACCACCAACCATTGAAATTCAGGGTCAAACCGAATATACCATTGATCAGCACGTGGAAATCGGTTATACAGCCTCCGATTCGGTATCCGGCGTGACAGAACCGACGGGTGTGCTCCTAAACACTCCGGCTTATACACTGGAACCCGGCCTGAACAAGGTGACGGCAAACGTATCCGATTTGGCTGGTTGGGAACAGACGGTAGAATATAGCTTTGGAGTTATTGCTACGTTTGATAGCCTGATTAATCTGACCAACTCCTTTGCGAATGAATCGATCGATCCTAATGCAAGTGCTCTTGCTGAGCAGCTTGCGAACACATTAGGGCAGGCCAACCAGGCAGCTATCCATCATGAAGGAGCAAAGGCACGTCAACTTCTTGCATCATACGGTAATGATGTTCAAGCAGCTAGAGGAACTGTCTTTACGGATGATCAGGCCAATGTGTTAATCAAGTGGGAGGAATGGCTCAACCAAGCAACTCCACTTGCGAACGGGGCCCCTGGAACGCCTGTGTTATCTGACAATAACGGTTACGACACGGGTCTTAGAGACGGGGACTACACAGTCACGATGAATTTGTGGTGGGGCAATAACGGCAATCAGTTTAAACTGTATGAGAATGGTGAATTGATCAAGGAAATCACACTGGTCGATCAATCACCATCCGCTCAATCTGTTCAAGTTGATATTACTGGAAAGAAAAATGGTACCTACATTTATACCGGAGAGTTGATCAATTCACTGGGTACGACCTTGAGTGTTCCGCTGACAGTCACGGTTACCGATGCTTCTCCGGGGCAAGCCGTTCTATCGCACGACAACTGGGACGGTGACGGCAACTATAATGTCAGCATGAATCTGTGGTGGGGAACGAATGCGACCGAATACGAACTCTACGAAAATGGTATATTGATCGACACACAGTCGCTGCAATCGAATACGCCTAACGCACAGTCTGTGGTTACTGCAATTACTGAAAGGGGACCTGGAATCTATGAGTATGAAGCTGTACTTCGTAATTCTTCAGGGGAAACCCGATCGTCCAAGTTAAATGTAACCGTACGAAAGTAGTAAAAATTGTTTTAGCCATCCCTTTATCACAAGTGATTTAGAACTGAAGTAGATTAGATATATTAAAAAGTGCTATTCCTCATCCATCTGAGGAGTAGCACTTCTTTATTTTGAGAAATCGTAAAAAGTACATGATCTTTTACTAAGCTGAGGATAATTAACCATGAACCCTCTAATCCAACGGACAGCTTAGTTCAGTGGATGTTAAAATAAATGAGACCATGATAACAGGAGGGTTTATATGCTGCCTTTTCCAGCCCGTACAAGTCGTCAAGAAAAATTGGATTTCGTATATGAGATAAAGGACAAGTTGTTGGATAAATATGATGGGGACATTGAAGCCATTGGTATCTATGGTTCGCTTGCTCAAGGCAAAGACGGTCCTTATTCAGATATAGAATTACATGTAATTTGTCGAGATGGAGCGAATATACCTAGCCATGAATTAATCTATCATCCATTCAAATTGGAGATTTCTACCAAGCAGGCATCGGAATGGTTAGATCAAGCGCATTCAGTAGACGATGGATGGGCAATTAAAGCGGGAAGCTTATTACACATTACTTCTTTGTATGATCCGAAAGGTATATTTGAAGGGACGAAAGAAGCTGCACTTTCCGTACCTGAAGAAGCATTTAGAGAAGTGATCGCAGAATTTATCATTTGGGAGCCTTACGAAACGATGGGCAAGATACGAAATATGCGAGTTACGAATAATCTTTCTTATTTACCCCGAGCTGTTTTTGATTTTACATGGCAAAATGCAAAATTAATTGGTCTGTTGAACAAGCAGTACTATACGAGTAGAGCCGTTACCCTCGAAGAATCTATAGATAGACCGATTAAGCCAGAAGGATATGTTGAGCTCGCGAGAAAAGTAATCAGTGGAGATTTGTCTGAAAAGGAAGAGCTTTATCAGCTCTGTGAAAATCTCTGGTCTGGGCTGAACCGTTTAATTCAGGAATTAGGGATTGAGTACCGAAGCGATAAATTGGAACTCTGACAGTCTGTTATTTAACTCGGATACCACATGTTACTAGCAGCGTCCCGCCACGGCTAGAATACTAATCAAAACGAATTGGAAAGTAACCCAGCAATCACATTCTCATTTTGAAAAAGAATATAATAATTGC
The DNA here is from genome assembly GCF_058789975.1 of Paenibacillus sp. FW104-T2. NCBI lineage: Bacteria > Bacillati > Bacillota > Bacilli > Caryophanales > Paenibacillaceae > Paenibacillus > Paenibacillus sp. FW104-T2. The sequence goes on from NZ_JBYTCE010000015.1 coordinate 145,658, forward strand.
TCTGATAGTGAGTAGTTCTTGGAACTCATGATGTCGAATCCAAGTGCACTTCATGGAGCAAAGGAAGTGCACTTCCACCGAGGAGGGATTAACCCATGAATGTAGTCACCAAGTTAATGAGTGAACTCAAAGATCGCGATAGCCGGCAGCAGTTGAAAGGCTATCGCGATCAGGTGAAACTCATCAGAAAAAGGAATCTGGAGGCCTGGGACGATGAACGACTTCGAGAGGAATCACATCGACTGAAAGAGGAAGCGTTAGGAGGCAGCGCTTTGAGTGAGCTGCTTGTGGATGCCTACGCTTTAGTCTGCGAGGTAGCAAAGAGAAAGCTCGGATTAAACCCGTACGATGTACAGATCATGGCAGCCATCGCTCTGCATGAGAGATTTCTAATTGAGCAGCACACGGGTGAAGGAAAAACACTCTCCGCTGTTATGCCCGCTTATCTAAATGCGCTAACAGGCCAAGGCGTGCATGTGCTGACGTTCAACGATTATTTGGCCAACCGAGATGCCGAGTGGATGGGCCCGATCTATCGATTTCTTGGGTTAAGTGTTAACTCAGTTCAAGCGGGCATGAATCTGTACGAGAAAAAGAATGCCTACGCTAGCGATGTCACCTACGTGACGGCTAAAGAAGCAGGATTTGATTACTTACGAGACACGATCGCGCTCAACGAAGTTGATCTGGTTCATCGCCCGTTCCACTTCGTCATCGTCGACGAGGCGGATTCGCTGCTTCTTGATGAAGCGCGGGTGCCGCTGGTTATTAGTGGAGAGTCGGGCTCTTCCAAGAATGACGACATTCGTTTTGCAAAAGTGGCTCAGCAGCTTAAACAAGGAGAGCATTACGAATTCGATGAGTTCCAACGGAACGTTTACTTGAATGAAGCTGGCTCAGCGAAGGCAGAGTCACTGCTCAGAAGCGGCAATCTGTACAATAGCCATAATACTCATTTGTTAACGTCATTAAATTGTGCGCTGCATGTGGAAACGTTACTAAAAAGAGACGTCGATTACATCGTCCGAGACGGTGAAATCGAGTTGATTGACGAATATACTGGCCGAGTGGCTCAAAACAGGTATTTACCTGACGGACTGCAAGCCGCGCTTGTAGCCAAAGAAGGGCTGCAGTGGACCGTAGGCGGGAAAATTCTCGGCACGATTACGATTCAACACTTTATTAGCCTGTATCCAGGCATTTGCGGAATGACGGCTACAGCACATGCTTCTGCTATGGAATTTGAACATATTTACGCGCTGCAGGTCATGAGAATTCCACCGAATCAACCAAACATACGGATCGACCAACCGCACCGAATTTACACTCATATAGAAGCCAAACGAAAAGCACTTGTACAAGAAATCTCGTCTGTCCATGCGACGGGACGTCCGATTCTCATTGGTACATCCAGCGTTGAGGAGTCCGATGACCTGGCGGAAGCGCTGGCGAAGGTTAATGTACATTGCCATGTTTTGAACGCAAAAAACGACGCAAAAGAAGCTGAAATCATCGCTAAAGCAGGAGAAATTGGTGCCGTAACCGTTTCTACAAATATGGCAGGACGAGGCGTAGACATTCGGCTTGGCGGCGGAAATCCTGAGCAGGCAGGATTGGTCGCCAAGCTGGGAGGCTTATACGTGATCAGTACATATGTGAATGAAAGCGTGCGGATTGACGATCAGCTACGCGGGCGTTCCGGCCGCCAGGGCGACCCGGGATCCTCCGTATTTTTTGTAAGCCTGGAAGATGAGCTAATGGTTCAGTTCGGCATCCATAAATTGGTTCACGTACCTAGGCAGGATGAGGCACTCGATGACACGGTGCTTCTCAGTAAAATCGAGCATATTCAGCGCGTTATTATGGGTCAGAACTTTGATATTCATCTGGAACTGAACAGTTATTCGGATATGGTGGAAGATCAGAGACGAATTCTGTACGCCGAGCGTCTTCAGATTTTAAAAGGCGATATACCGATGAGCCCCTCGGAACAGAGAGTACGTCTTTTTTATATGGACGAGTTCTGGGCGGAACATCTGGCGTATGTTTCTTACCTTCGCGAAAGCATCCACTTGGAGAGCATAGCCAGCCGCAATCCAATCGAACAATTTCATATGCAAATCACCCAGGCCTACGAGCAAATTCCGTATAAAATCGATAAGGCATCTCAGAAGATGCTTCTAAGACTTGGAGATTCAAATGATCCATCGGAGTGGGAAAAGCTCGGTCTGAAGAGCCCTGCATCCACAAGGACTTATATTATCAACGATCAGTACAGCGAAAATAGACGCAGCTTATGGACTGGTACGACCGTCTTTGCTTTTTGGGGCCGCCAAATTTTGAGATGGGCGCTATGGCCGGTATATAGGATGTCAAAATAGTGATAAAAAGTAGTATTTCATTTTATTCTTCAAATCAATTGATGCTGCAAAAGAAACTCCGAACCCCACTATATTCACGGGTCTCGGAGTTTCTCTGTTAGAGCAACTTAAACAGTGATGCTTTTCATTTCATGAATTTTTTGGAGTATTTGAACAAGTTTTGTCTTCTCTTCATCATCCTCTGTGTGGAGATAACTCTCCACAAACCTGTATCCAAATACGAGAAGGATCATTTCATAGACGCAATGGTCTGCAACAGGGGGGACATCTGCATATTCAGAAAATCCCTGGTAATACGCGGGAACACACCGCTTGTAGTAATCGACCATATCATTAACATCCGCTTCATCCGCAATCAGACTTGCAAGATCTTCACCCAAGTAGCCCCATCCCGATGTATCCCAATCAATGAGCGCAATTTTCCCATCAGCATAGATCAAGTTGGTCACCCAGAAGTCCCTATGGCATAGCACAAGGGGGAGTTTTTCAATGCGGTCAAATATTTCTTCTGCGTGCTCATCAATGTCGATAAGCATTTGCCGCACATGCTGCGGAAATTTGCAGTTCTCTGAACGTATATAGTCGTAGACAACCGGCCATGACCGGAAGTGCAGATAGGTATTTTTCATGAGGTCCGCATGGCTCAGGTTAGTCAGGCTCTGAAGTACAGCAGGTTGCTTGGCATACAGTTTGCCTTGAAAGCGTCCCAATTCCAGTGCGGCCTGTTCATACATGTCACCGGTCAAGTCCAAACCGGATACGCCATCAATATATTCCAGCCATAGATGGAATTCATTTTCTTCGGTATTCATCTCGGCGTAATAACATGTTGGCCAGCGCAAGGCATTGGAGAATGTTTCACCCAAGTCAGATGCATAGAGGTCATATTCCCGGCGCCATGAGCCTGGATCATTGTAACGAGTCCATTGCTTCTGAACTTTTAGCACGATGCGGTATGACAATTTTTCGCCTTCGGATGTTTCGGCAACCCCCGTCACCAAGTTTACATTTCCCACAGTACCGCCATGTAGAGGTATGGTTTGGTAATCAGCCGAGATGATCTCTCTCTCAAATCTTCTGTGTAAGACAGCGTTCAGCGTTTCGGATTTGATATTCATATCTTCTTACCCCCGTTTTTCTTCATGTTCTTGCCGTACATGGCGAGCATTTTGCTTTTCGCCCTCTTGTTAATGAGGTAACTCGTTTTATTCTGGACATACCTGTTCTCATGGTGTTGGGCGAGATAATGCTCCCACCGCTCACGAGACAACGAGCCGTCGGCAATCGCGGTGAGAACCGCACAACCGGGCTCAGTCTGATGGCGGCAATCCGTAAATCGGCATTGAGTGAACCATGCCTCCACATCGGTAAAACTAGTGCGTAAGCCTTCATCGGCATCAAAAAGACCAAGCTCCCGCATACCCGGCGTGTCAATGACCATACTTCCGGAGGGGAGCATGAACAACTGACGATGGGTTGTTGTATGCCGTCCCCGGCTGTCGACCTCCCGGATCGCCTGAACCTTCATTACGTTCTGTTCCATCAATGCATTGAGGAGAGACGATTTCCCAACACCAGACATACCGAGGAAGACAATTGTTTTACCAGGCATGAAATAGGCATTGAGTTCGTTCAGTCCCATGGCTGTATGACTGCAGATTGCGTGAACCGGCACACCAGGAATACTTTGTGTAACTTCGGAGAGTGGGAGAGTATAATCTGGGGCGAGATCAGCCTTGGTCAGAATGATGACCGGCTGGCCGCCGCTCTGCCGGGCTTGTGTCAGGTATCGCATGATGCGGGAAACGTTGAAATCCCCATTCAGCGATGAAAGGATAAACACATAGTCGAAGTTGGTTGCAACGACCTGTTCCAGCACGGTTTTGGTATAACCTGTGGCGTGACCGGAGTAATCCGCGCGTGAGAATTTGGAGCGGCGGGGCAGTACTTTAGCGATGAGAGAATCTCCGCTCTCGTTGTAGTACAGCAAGACAAAATCCCCGACGCACGGAAAGTCCACACGTGTTGCCGCGCCTTGATAAAAGGTTCCTTTAAGAACCGCTGTTACTTCCCCGCGCTCGGTCATGACCGTGAAGCGCTCACGCCTAAGCTCTGTCACTCTGCCGGGCAATAATCCATCTTGAATTGCATCTATCTCTGTATAGCCATAGGTTTTCAAATCAATCATGTTATTGGGTAGCTCCTTTAATGTTGTTTTTTGGACGCAAAAATGCCACGGACAAGCAGCCTGTTAAGAAGCTGCTGTCGCGCGGCATCAGGACGCAAAAAAGATACGACCTTCATCGTATCTGCAAACAGCAATATTCACGAAAGGTTACTTTGGATGGCATACCAAATAATGCGGGCAAATTCCCGCTTTTTTCGTGTATGCCTACTATTCAGTTTTAAGACGAAACCACCATATAAGTAGCTGCCATTTAAAACATCTCCCTTCGTGTAAGGAACTTGCTTATCACTAAGCTCTATATAAAATAACCTTTTCTTCCAGAAAAATCAATTGAAAATATGACTAGCCAAAAAAACGATCCTTCCACTTATCTTAAGGAACATTACAGTTTACATTTCAATGAGAGTATATTATAGTTATTAAAGAGTTATTTTATCCGTAATTAAAGGGGAGACCAATATGAATCCAAAATTACAAAAGAAAATAAACAACTTAGAAAATATCGAAAGATTTCCTGCAGAGGAATTATTGGAGCTATTGCCTATCAAGAAAACCGATAATGTATTGGACCTTGGAGCGGGCACTGGTTATATTTCAATGTCCATTGCAGAACGAGTGAACACCGTATATGCGTTGGACAATGACAAGGATGTTCTTGAATATTTGGAAACCCAAGCGACGGAGAGAGGTATTACGAATATTACATCTGTTGTAGGTGACTTTAAAGAAATTCCGTTAGATAACCAGGTTCTTGATACAGCTATTGCATCCATTTCTTTACACGAAGTTAAGCCTCTTGCAACAGCTCTGAAAGAGATTAACAGAATATTGAAAGACAGAGGCTTGTTTTTATGTATCGAATTAGAAAAGTCAGAGACTTCAACGGGTCCGAGAGTTTCATCCAAAGATATGGAAGTGCAAATGCTTGATGCTGGCTTCACCATCGTTAATACGATCTACCCATCGACCCAAATTGCCAACCAATCTGTCTATATAATCCTTGCTCAAAAATAAACAATAAGAACAATTAAGATGATCTTATCTTATGTAAAAGGGTCCTGCCACTGGTTTTGGTGGCGAGAAGCATGAAAGCGTTTGACTTATTCGAATATCGATCTATAATTATGAAGGAAATTGGACGAGGACGGAAACAGACGAAGTGTCCTGATATGTCCACCTGAATGGATCGAAATGCCGACAAGCTTCAAAGTAGGCCTCAGCCTATGGGGATAACGATATTCGGTATAGCTGTATGTATACTCACAGCAAGCTTCCATAACCAGGAGGCTTGCTGTTTTTATTTTTTGAAGGAGACTAAGTCAGAATGACACTTAAAAAAAGGATCTTTTTATTGTTCTTCCTCAGTGCGTTTATCCCTTTTATCAGCATATTTGCGATTTCCTACTATACCATTGACTCCATTTTCGCAAATAAAATCGATGACGGCATCCGCAGCAATTTACAGCAGGTGACATCCTCCCTGGAGAATTCAATCACCAATCTGAATCACGTTACACAGCAATTGTCCTACCGTGGAACCATTGGCAAAAAGCTGGATCAATTCCTGAAGCCTTCGTCGGATATCTTCCTATTGATGGAGGCGAGAGACGAATTAAAAAGCGAGTTAAGTGTGGTCACGTTTACCAATCCGAATATTGGATTGACGTTATATTACTTCCAGAAGGATGGAACTACACAGTTTGGCAACTTCCCGATTAAGGATCGCTTTTCTCCGGAGTCACTGCCTGTGCTCTTCCAGACCTATGGTATTAAATATTATGGTCCGCATATCAGCATGAACCGATTCGATGACCAACTCGTTCTGTCTGCTCTGCGAAGAGTACAACTACCCGAAAGGGACGACGTGTACATTTACGTTGAGTCGGGCTTTCGCCTCACGCAGGATAACTTGGGATACAGTCAGTACAATGGGGCTCTGTCTCATCTGATCCTGGATGGTGAAGGCAACATTGTGTACAGTGAAATACCGGAAGCGATGAAGGTCGGGGAGAATTTCTCCAGCTTGACAGCCGATCCTGCCAAGGACGGGATATCCCGGGGGTATCACTGGTTCAAGGAGGATTCATCACAGAAATGGAGTGTCGTTTCAGTCATTTCGCAGGCTCAATATCAGCAGGAGAAAAACCAGTGGTTACTTCAAATATTGCTGGTCGCATTATTTTTCCTCGGCTTTACCGTATTTCTAGCTTGGCTCTTGTGGAAGATGGTGTACAAACCACTTGGTTTGTTCCATTCGGAAATTAACGGGATGTCTAGAAATCCACAAACGACGGGGAGCCGAGCTCGCACCCAGATTCCCGAATTTGATTTTCTGCTCGGTGAATTTTCGAACATGCAGCATCAAATTGGCGATCTCTTCAAGGAAGTGCAGCAGAAAGAAAAAATTCGTGCAGACCTGGAAGTGGAAAAACTGCTCTATCAGATTAACCCGCACTTTCTGATGAATACACTGGATACGGTACACTGGCTGGCCGTCATGAACGGACAAGGGGAGATCGATAAGCTGGTACAGTCATTGAACAAGCTGCTCTATTACAACTTGGGCAAATTAGGGCAAGTATCCACGATGGAAGAGGAGATTGATGCATTAAGGCAGTATCTGATTTTGCAGCAAATTCGGTATGACTTTGAATTTGACGTTCGGATTACTGCTGATGAACAAGTGCTTCAAATTCCTGTGCCTCGTTTTATTCTGCAACCGCTGGTTGAAAATTCTCTCTATCATGGATTGAGTGATGAAGGCTTTATTCAAATTGAAGTGACATGTAATACAACATTGAACATTATGATACAGGATAATGGTGCAGGCATGAGCGAGGAAACCATTCATAAACTGCTGAACAACCGTGTAGCTGAACAACAAAAAGTAGGAATGGGCATTGGACTCAATTACGTTCACCGCATGTTGAAGTCACAATATGGGGACCAAGCACAATTGGTCATCCAGAGTGAATTGGGAACAGGGACAAGCATTCTGCTCATACTGCCCATTAAAGGAGAAGATATCTCAGCATGATTAAGGTATTGATTGTGGATGACGATAAGCTGGTACGCAAAGGCATTAGCTCAGCGATGCCATGGAACGAATTCAATATGGAGGTTGTAGGAGAAGCGAGTAACGGAGCAAAAGCACTGGATTTCCTGAAATCCCAACCGGTCGATCTCATGTTGACGGATCTTGCGATGCCGGTCATGTCAGGGATTGAACTGATGCGAGCGACGAAACAGCTCTATCCGGAGCTTCATATTGTCGTGTTAACCTTGCATCAGGATTTTGATTATATCCAAGAAGCGCTGAGGCTGGGCGCCATTGATTATATAGCCAAAGTCCAGCTGGAGAAGGAGCAATTCGAACATGTTCTGCACCGGATCCATACTCGTATTACTGGGTTGACGAATTCTAGCCGAAAGATGCCTTCTATCAATGAAATCAATGTCCATTACCCGAATGTGTATGCACTGGTTTCCCAAGATCGCAAATCCGAACAGAAGTGGCCCGTGGAGCTGACCACCGATGGAGATGTGATCCGGTGGGAGGTTGAACGGAATAGCTGGATGTGGGCAGCTTCCCATGACGAGCAGGACCCGCTGTTTCATCAGCTGAAGGCATCCCTGAATCAAATTCCTCATAGTACATTATTGGTTTTGTCCGATGTACAAGAGAGAACATGGTCCCAAATCAAAAATTGGATTATGAATTATACCGAGGCATCTCTATTTTATGCGTACAACCCTGATGACCAAGTCATTGCGGTTTCGATGAACGAGGAAGAAACCTTTTTAAAAGAGCCGCAGGATGAGGACATAGACCGGATTAAGCAAAGCTGGTTCCAAACCCCATGGACTCATCATGACGCGTACTACAACCAACTCATTGAACAGTTTACATCATTACGATTAAACAAGGGCCAGTTGATGGGATTACTATACTCCCTCGTTATGGAGTGGAATCACCTGTTTGCCCAAACAACGCTTGGAAGGATCTCGATGATCCATGGTTTTAATTCCTGGTATGAGGTTGAGAAATGGATTAAACAGACTGCTGTAGTTATTCGTAAGGCCGACGAACAGACTTCGTATTCCCAGGAAATCATCCATGCCGTGAAAAAAGCAGTGATGATCATGCAGGATGACTTGGAGCAGGCGTATACCGCTTCAGGGCTTTCCCAACAACTCAACATCAGCCGAAGTTATTTCAGTCAATGCTTCAAAGATCTGATGGGGAAAACCTTTAATGAGTACTCCAGGTTCATCCGGGTAGAGAAGTCGAAGGAATATTTGCTTAATACAAACAACACGATTTTCTGGATTGCCGAGCGAGTGGGTTATACGGATGAAAAATATTTCAGCCGGATTTTCCGTGAAGTGACTGGCCTGCTGCCAAGCGAATATCGGCAGCAAGGCAGAGGAGTCAAATAGCAGATGTGTTCCTATTGAACAGACACCCATCATAAGGAAAGTGACCGTCTCCATAATGATTGTTGGAGGCCGTCATGGAAATGGTCCAAGAGACATTTTATCGATTATGGATAAATTGAAGGCCGACAGTTTCCTGTTTGAGGAGCTGCCGGCCTTTGTTTTTGAATGGAAATAAGGATAGTTAGATGAATGTAAGTCAGCAGGTAGGATAAATGTTCACGAGCTAACCAATACTCCAGGATTGCGGTAGAAAACTGCAATCATTTCTCTATCCAAACGAACGTGCAATCCCTATCTCAGTGGATCCTCACTCCATTTTATAATGAAAGCGTAAACAAAAAAGATAATCAGAATAAGGGGAATCGAATTAGATGAGAACAAAATGGTCCATGAAAAGCAAACCGCTCACGAAACGTCTGGCCGTGCTGTCGATGTCTGCACTTATGGTTACAGCTCTTGCGGCATGTGGAGGCGCATCCACTCCTCCTACTGCGGAGGAAGCAGGCAAATATGAGGTAACACCGGGGGATCCGTTCAGTGCCTACAAAGACGAAATCACCGTAACCATGGGACGGGTGACTACAGCCAATCCGAAACTGCCGGCTGGAGATACCTATGAGAACAACGCATATACGCGACTGGTTAAAGATACATTTAACGCTAAAATCACGGATCAATTTGAAGCCAATGGTGAAGATTACAGCCGTCAGGTTTCGCTCGCCATCGCCTCTGGGGAATTGCCTGACATGATGCGTGTCGACTCCAAAGACGAACTGAAAGAACTGGTGGACAATGACCTGATTGAAGATCTTACAACCATTTACGATCAATACGCCACAGATAACATCAAGCAGATTTACGATTCCTATGATGGGCGTGCATTAGATAATGCGACGATTGATGGTCGTTTGATGGGCCTTCCGGCGACGTCCCTGGATTCCGCACCAACGATGGTTTGGGTACGTCAGGATTGGCTGGATCTGCTGGGGATCCAACTTGATGCAGACGGAGATGGAGCCATCTCGCTCGAAGAAGTGGAGAAAACAGCACAGGAATTCCTGAAAAGAGATCCAGGTCAAACCGGTAATCCGGTCGGTATTCCTTTTGTCAACACATTGAATACCACAGATTACAACGCCTCTGCCTATACCATGCTGGGTGTTGCCTCAACAGAGGGCGCGTTCCCGCAATATTGGATGAATGGTGAAGACGGCAAAATTGTGTATGGTTCCACGACAGAAGAGACCAAGCAAATGCTGGGGATCATGGCGGACTGGTTCAAGAAAGGCATCATTGACCCGCAATTCGGAACTCGGACGTTTGATGACATTACTGCACTCTATACCAATGGCCAGAGCGGTATCGCTTTTGGACCGTGGCATATCCCAGACTGGGGATTGATCAGCGTGAAACAGATGGATAAAAATGCGAAATTTTCGGCGTATACGTTGGAAGATGCAGAAGGCAATGTGAACGTAGCACATGCTAATCCATCCAATCAGTTTATCGTAGTAAGAAAAGGGTATGAACACCCTGAACTGGCAGTGAAGATTGTAAACCTGTTCTACGACAAACTGGCAAATGATAAAGATGTGGCAACAACCATGCCGGAAGCTGCCAAGTATCAGGAGACTGGGGTAGACGGATCTACGAGACCGTTTAATATCGAAGTCAATTCCGCTACATCGCTGCTGGATGATTATTCTGATGTCGTTCGTGGAATCAAAGGGGAAATTGGTCTGGATGAGGTTCGCACAACCGAATCGAAGAACAATATCGGAAGCATTAAAACGTATTTGAGCGACATGGATACGGATGACGTGACCGCTTGGTCCAAATACCATTCACGGATTAACGGCGTTGGACTGATCGACAAGCTGACACAGGAGAATAAATTCGTTTGGATGACTCCTGCTTTCTCTGGAACGACATCAAGCATGAAACAAACGTGGGCCAATTTGACGAAGCTCGAACAGGAATCGTTCATCAAAATTGTGACAGGTTCCGAACCGCTGGATTACTTCGATACATTCGTCAGCAACTGGAAGAAACAAGGCGGTGATCAAGTCATTCAGGAAATCGAAGATGAGATCGCATCGAAACAATAGACATCCATGAACAGTAGCAGGGCTGCGATATGCAGCCTTTCTTCAGGAAAGGGGTTCATCCATGAAACAGGGGAAATTAAAAGCAAGAGGCCGGCTAGGCACAGGTGCCATGTACCATATGATGATGCTGCCGGGTATTTTGTTTTTGCTTGTATTCAGCTATATACCAATGGTCGGTGTCATTACGGCTTTTCAGGACTATGTACCAGCCAAGGGCATGTTCGGCTCCGAATTTGTAGGGCTGAAGCATTTTATTTATATGTTCAAACTCCCGGATATCGCTCAGGTCATCAGTAATACGCTAGTCATTGCGATTGCCAAGATTCTGCTCGGAACGTTGATGGCGATCATATTTTCCGTGTTATTGAATGAAATTCGTGTTAAATACGTTAAAAAATCCGTGCAGACGATTGTTTATCTGCCGCACTTTCTATCCTGGGTTGTACTCGCATCCGTCGTGGTCAACATGTTCAGTTTGGATGGAATCGTGAACCAAATGCTCGCGTTCTTTGGCCTGGATCATATCAATTTCCTGGGCAGCAACACATGGTTCCAGCCACTGATCATCGGAACAGACGTCTGGAAGGAATTTGGTTATAGTTCCATCGTTTATTTGGCTGCTATTACGTCGATTGATCCCGGTCTATATGAAGCGGCAGGAATGGATGGAGCCAGTTGGTGGAGAAAAGTATGGCATATTACGCTGCCGGGTATGCTGCCTATTATTCTGCTCATGGGTGTAATGAGCTTGACTAATATTTTGAGTGCCGGTTTCGATCAAATCTATAACCTGTATAACCCGGTAGTGTATGAAACGGGTGATATTCTGGATACTTACGTGTACCGCATTGGTCTCGTTGGAAGACAGTACAGCTTCGGTACGGCTGTTGGATTGTTCAAATCCGTGATCGGCATCGTGCTGCTCTTGTCTGCGAATCAACTCGCCAAAAAATATACTGACAGAAAAATTTTCTAAGGAGGCAACGTCCGTGTCCTATTCTGCAAACGTTAAAGAACGAATTGGCCGGTTTGTCATCTATGCCATCGTAATCATGCTGGCATTGGCTTGCCTTCTTCCGTTATGGAATATTGTTGCCATTTCATTCAGCAGCAGCGAGGCTGTATCGGCGAATGCCGTAGGTCTCGTTCCGGTCAATTTTACGACTGCCGCGTATTCAAAAATTATTGATGATGCACAGTTCTGGCGCTCATTCGGCATATCTGTTCTGCGCGTTGCGCTGGCTCTTGTGCTTAACATGATTCTGATTATTTTGATGGCTTATCCGCTATCCAAGTCGAAAAGGGAATTCAAAGGCAGAAACATCTATATGAATATCATGATTTTTGCCATGTTGTTCAGTGGAGGCATGATTCCGAGTTACCTGCTGATCAAAAACCTGGATATGCTTAATACGATATGGGCACTTGTTCTGCCAGGCGCTGTCCCGATATTCAGTGTCATTCTTGTGATGAACTTCTTCTCTGCAGTTCCTAAAGCACTGGAAGAAGCGGCGTTTATCGATGGGGCGAATCCGATTCAAGTTTTGTTCAAAGTGTATGTTCCGGTGTCCATACCTGCGCTGGCGACCGTTGCCTTATTCAGTATCGTGGGTACGTGGAACGACTTCTTCAGCGGTTTGATCTATATGACCAAGGTCAGCAACTATCCGCTTATGACCTATATTCAGTCCCTTAACGTAAATATTGCCGATCTGCTGCAAGCCGGTACGAATTCCAGCGAGCTCAGCAACCTGACTGAGATTTCGAATAAAAACCTGAATGCAGCTAAAATCGTAGTCGCAGTCATTCCGCTGCTGTTGATTTATCCGCTGCTGCAAAAATACTTTGTAACAGGCATTGTCGTTGGATCAGTCAAAGAATAATGAGAGGTTATAACACACCTTAGCAGAGAGGCACACCAATCTGGAGAAGGTAGAAAGGTTGAATGACATGGAAAATAAAAAATGGTGGAAAGAAACCGTTGTATATCAAATCTATCCGCGGAGTTTTCAAGATAGTAACGGAGACGGAATTGGCGACTTGAAGGGTATTGAGTCAAGGCTCGATTATTTGCAGGAACTCGGCATTGGTGCGATCTGGTTGTCACCTGTATGCAAGTCACCTCAAGATGACTATGGGTATGACATCTCCGATTATCAGGATATCGATCCCATGTTCGGGTCTCTGGATGATATGGAAGCGTTAATTCATGAAGCCGGAAAACGAGATATTCGGATCATTATGGACCTGGTGTTGAATCACACATCGGATGAGCATCCTTGGTTTCAAGAAGCCAAAAAAGGCAAAGACAATCCGTACCATGACTACTACGTCTGGAGAGATGGTGTGGAAGGAACGCCTCCGAACGATTTAGGGTCCACATTTGGTGGCTCAGCCTGGGAATGGGTTCCTGAAATTGGACAATATTATTTGCATCTCTTTTCCGTAAAACAGCCAGATCTCAACTGGGAAAATCCCAAAGTCCGGCAGGAGATTTACGACATGATCAATTGGTGGATCGACAAGGGAGTCGGCGGGTTTAGACTGGATGTAATCGACTTAATCGGTAAAGAGCCGGATGCGAAGATTACGGGGAATGGGCCCAATCTGCATAAATATATCAGGGAACTGAGCAAGGAAACGTTTCAAAAAGCAGAAAATCTCCTAACCGTTGGAGAAACATGGGGCGCTACTCCCGAGATTGCAAAACTGTACAGCAACCCGGACGGCAGTGAGTTTTCTATGGTGTTCCAATTTGAACACATCGGCTTGGATGAACAAGAAGGCAAAGGAAAGTGGGATCTCAAGCCTTTGGATGTGCTGGAATTGAAAAAAGTGCTGTCCAAATGGCAGACAGAGCTCAAGGGCGATGCCTGGAACAGCTTATTCTGGAATAACCACGACTTGCCACGAATCGTCTCCCGTTGGGGAAATGACGGAGAATACAGGATCGAATCGGCTAAAATGCTCGCGACCCTTCTTCATGGCATGCAAGGCACACCTTATATTTATCAGGGTGAAGAACTAGGCATGACGAATGTTCAATATGCGATTGAAGACTATCGGGATATTGAATTGCTTAATCTCTATAAAGAAAGAATGGGGAAAGGATATCCTGAAAGCAACGTGATGGAGTCGATCTTCGCCAAGGGACGCGATAATGCGCGAACACCAATGCAATGGGATTCTTCCGATAACGCTGGGTTTACAAGTGGCGAACCATGGATTAAGGTGAATCCGAACTATATCGATATCCATGCCCAAGACAATTTGAATAACCCTGAATCCATATTTCATTACTATCGGAAGTTAATCCAATTAAGAAAAGATCATGAAGTCATCGTGTATGGAGATTATGAGCTGGTTTTCCCGGATGATCCAGAGGTGTTTGCTTATACCCGAAAGCTGAATGGAACAAAAGTCCTTGTTGTATGTAATTTTCAGGGGAATACGATCGAGCTCCCGCTTCAGGAACACTTGTCAGAGACGAATCAGCTGCTGATATCGAATTATGCAGGTGAATTGCCTCTGGACGAACTGCGTCCATATGAAGCGAGAATGTACCTTATGCATGCGTAAAGAATAATACTATAAATAAAGTCTATATAAACTGCTTAAACAGACACACGTTAACGGAGAGGCAGAACCAATCTGGAGAAGCGAAGCGTTCGCTTAAAAGCTTTCCGAAGGAAAGCTGCATCGGAAGCATAGGCATATCACCGGATTTCCCCCTTAGAGAAGGGGATTCAAAAAATCTGGGGATAACAGCGATCGGAAGATGGTACTGCGCTCGTAGTGCCCTTGTGTGATCGATTGGTGCAGTTTATATCGTGGTTGAGAAAGAAGGATTACATCAAATGAAAAGAGTATGGTGGAAAGAAGCAGTAGCATATCAAATCTATCCTAGAAGCTTTATGGATTCCAATGGGGACGGGATTGGCGACATCAAGGGAATCATTTCAAAACTGGATTATATTCAAGACCTCGGTATTGATCTGATATGGATCTGCCCGATGTATAAGTCTCCTAACGATGATAATGGTTATGATATCAGTGATTACTGTTCCATTATGGATGAATTCGGCACGATGGCTGAATTTGATCAATTATTAAAAGAAGTACATCAACGTGGCATGAAACTCATCATGGACTTGGTGATCAATCATACCAGTGACGAACATCCGTGGTTCATCGAATCGAGATCTTCGCAGGATAGTCCGAAACGGGACTGGTACATCTGGAGAGATGGGAAGAACGGAGAAGAACCGAATAACTGGGAAAGCATCTTCGGTGGTTCTGCTTGGGAATATGATGAAGTCTCCGGACAGTACTATCTTCATCTGTTCTCCAAAAAACAACCGGATTTGAATTGGGCAAACGAAAACGTACGGAAATCCATATATGAAATGATGAACTGGTGGCTGGGTAAAGGTATTGATGGTTTCCGTGTCGATGCAATCAGCCATATCCACAAAGAAGAGGGCCTGTTGGATATGCCAGTCAAAGAAGGATTTAAATATATCTCTTCGTTTGAGAAGCACATGAATGTCAAAGGAATTCAGCGTTATTTGCAGGAAATGAAAGAGGAAACGTTATCCAAATATGACGTGGTCACCGTTGGGGAAGCCAATGGGGTAAAAGTAGAGGACCAGGAAGATCTGTACGATTGGATCTGTGAAGTCAGAGGCAAATTTAATATGGTCTTCCAATTCGAACACCTTGACTTGTGGAAAAACAGCACTGACCGGCAGCTCGATGTTCCCAAACTGAAAAACGTCTTGACCAAGTGGCAAAAATCACTGGAAGGCATCGGTTGGAATGCACTGTTTATTGAAAATCACGATCAGCCACGTAAAGTTTCATCCTGGGGAAATGATGCGGAGTATTGGTATGAAAGTTCAACAGCTCTTGGAGCCATGTACTTTTTCATGCAGGGCACTCCGTTCATATACCAAGGACAAGAAATAGGCATGACGAATGTGGCTTATCCTTCCATAGAGGACTATAACGACGTAGCTGACCGGAATCTATATCAGATTAAACGTGAAGAAGGGATGTCGCATGAGGAAATCATGAACATCATCTGGGCATCGAGTCGCGATAACTCCAGAACGCCGATGCAGTGGTCTTCTGCAGAACAAGCAGGGTTTACCAATGGTACGCCGTGGCTTAAGGTGAATGATAATTACGTTCATATTAATGTAGAGAAACAGCTTCAGGACCCGCGTTCCATCCTTCACTTTTATAAACGAATGATTCAGCTGCGAAAAGAACACGACACGCTGACATATGGTATCTATGAGCTGCTTATGCCGGAACATCCTAGTGTATTTGCTTATACACGTACTCTAGCAGACCAGCAGGTGCTGGTCGTAGTCAATCTCTCTGATCAAGCCGTAGAGCTTAAGGAAGAAGAACATAGCCTTAACTTCTCCGACATCTGGCTTACCAACTACGAAGATAGCAAGCTGCCAAGGATGCTGCGACCGTATGAAGCGATCGTTGGTTTAAGTGATAAAGAATAAGTCTGATTTTCCTACAGGTATCCTATGAAGTAAACAGAGAATGCACTCACTAATTTCTGACTTCAAACAAGTGAACCCCTTAGATAAGTTATTGGATAAGCGCCGTTTATCCAATGCATTTCTAAGGGGCTTTATTTATTTTGCCTTCAGATTGATAATTTGTTAATTATCCTTTATTATGAAAGCGTTATCGTAAATTGAATCGCTATTGTACCATTCGGTCACTTGACCAACATATTAAACCTCGAGGTGAGTAGAGTGAAGTACAGAAGATTGGGCAAGACCGAGCTGGATGTATCCGTCGTAGGTGTGGGCACCTGGCAGTTTGGCGGGGACTGGGGTAAAGACTATACCCAGATAGAAGTCGATGATATTCTTTACCGTGCCAAAGAACTTGGTATTAATTTGATTGATACAGCGGAATGTTACGGACCTCACCATATGTCGGAAAACTTTATCGGCGATTTTATGTCCCGTGACAGGCGTGAGGATTGGGTGATCGCATCGAAGTTTGGTCATCAGTGGCATGATCACTGGACCAATGCCTGGAGCGTGGATCAGATCCGTGTTCAACTGGAAGAATCCTTGAAAGCGCTAAGAACAGATTATATCGATTTGTATCAGTTCCATTCCGGATCAGATGAGGTGTTTGATAACGACGAGTTGTGGACCATGCTGGACAAGCAGGTACAAGCCGGTAAAATTCGAAATCTTGGTATCTCCATTGGCAGCAACGATAATCTGCATCAGACGAGCAAGGCGAGTGGGTTAAACGCGAAAGCTATACAGGTCGTATATAACCGTCTGGACCAGAAGCCCGAGGAGAGGGTATTCCCGTCATGTCAGGAGCAGGACCTTGGTGTGCTCGCAAGAGTCCCACTGGCCAGCGGCTATCTGAGCGGCAAGTACAAGCCGGGCGCAGTGTTCAATGACAATGTCAGAAAGGGACGCGAGCGTCAAGAGATCGATGAGAAACTTCAGCTGGTAAGTGAAATCCAGAAGAACGAAGTCCCTGAAGGTGTCGACATGGCCTCGTGGGCCCTTGCCTGGTGTCTGAAGCATCCAGCCGTTAGCTGTGTCATTCCAGGATGCAAAAGTCCGGAGCAGGTTGAAGCGAACGCCCGGGCCGCAGATCTGGAATTATAAGCGAGCTTGATCGGTGTAGCTTGCTGGGGGCAAAATAGTCGTGTATTAAAACGGAGAAAGCAGCCGACCAAAGTAGAAGGGGTCGGCTGCTTTTTTTGACCTAGAAGAATCAAAATTAATATTTAAATTGAATCGTCAAACGCTCTAACTTTTGAGACATGTCGGACAAGGTTGTGGCTAGGCTCGTAATTTGTTCCATTGAAGCCAGTTGTTCTTCTGAAGAAGCAGCTATGTTTTGGGAGTTGTCTGCAGCTTGAAGTGCAAGATTGGAGACTTGCTCTTGACCTGCTGTGATTTCCTGGACGCTTGCCGTGATCTGCTGTGTAACGCTGGCAAGTTCCTCCGTTTGTTGGGCGATAAAGTTGGTGGACCCTACGATTTTGTTAAACTGTTGTTCCGTCTCATTAGCGATCTGTATGCCGGAATCGACATCCTGTTTAACTCGATTCAACGTTTTGAGCGATTGTTCAATATCTGTACGCATATCTTGAATCAACGTGGAAATCTGCCCGGATGACTGGTTCGATTGTTCAGCAAGTTTTCTTACTTCAGCAGCCACTACCGAGAAACCGCGGCCTTCTTCGCCTGCGCGGGCTGCCTCGATCGAGGCGTTCAGAGCAAGAAGATTCGTCTGCTTCGCAATATCCGTAATGGCATGCAGCATGGTACCGATCTGCTGGCTGCGTTCATCTAGCATTCTCATGACTACATCCGTTTCATTAACCGACTTGTTGATCAGATTCATTTGCTTCGCCGTATGCTCTACCGCCGTACCACCTATGTTCGCGAGCTCCATCGCATCAACAGAAGAATCGGCAATGGTTGATGAGCTTTCCGCTATTCGCTGAATCCCGATCGATATTTCCTCGAGTGAGTTGGTTGTCCGTTGAAGCATCATTTGCTGCTCTTGTGCACCTGCTGCAGATTCTTGGATCGAAATGGTGATATTCTCAGTTGCCTGACTGGTGTGCTCCGCTCCAAGAGTCAACTCTTTGGAAGATGAGGCTACCTGTTTGGTAGAGAGATCGACTTGACTAATAAGTGTTCTCATGTTTTTAATCATATGGTTAAAGTCCTGTGAAAGCTCACCGATCTCATCTTTGGACTTCATCTTGACTTCTTCAACAGTTAGGTCTCCGTCCGCAACGGATTTCAATCGCTTAGCGACCATAAGGATGGGCTTCGTGAGGCGTCCTGAGATGATGCTTACGATAAAGGATCCTAGAACAACCGCCACAGCCGTAACGATAAGAACAAGATACAGCACTTGTGTGGCACCACTGTTAAACTCACTTAAGTAGGCACCCGAACCGATGATCCATCCCCAATGCGGGTCCATTTCAACATATGAAACTTTCGTTTTTACCTCACCTGTATTAGGTAGAGCCCACTTGTAGGTGATAAATCCGCCTCCGGCTGTTCCAACATTAACGATTTCTTTTCCCAAATATACGCCATCTTCTGTAACGACATCTGTCAAATCCTGACCTTCATTTGATGGATTCATTACGGAATGCGCATCTTTGCCAACAGCCCATGGATATCCTGTTTCCCCTACAGTATATTCACTTTTTACAGGCCGCTTATTATCTGCATTCTTATCACCGAGCAGTTCTACGCGGAGCTTTTCCTGCGCTTGCTCCAATGTCAAATGTCCGTTCTCTACCTGCTCGTTGAGGAGATTAATCATACCAATGACCATTCGTACACTATTTTCAAGAGCGGCCTTGCCGGATTCATTCATTTCATTTTTTGAAACAGTATAAGAACTGAACCCTATTACGATTGTGGGCACAATAAGTATTACCAAGCACAAAGAGACTAACTTGGCCCTTAACGTTCTCATTTTTAGAATGGATCCTATCTTTGTTTTCACTTCAGTTCCCCCTAAGTATGTATATGTACAGATCTAACTCAGAACCTAATAGTTAAAATTTAAATTAAATCTGTACCTAATATATCGAAAAAAGAGGAGGTAAAATGAAGTCTTTAAGCGATGAAAATCTCTGTAAACGAACTCATCCATTGTGCTCAACACAGGGCAAATAGAATTTGTAAAACCAAAAGTGGAAATTGCATAAACATGCATTCTTCACTAAGTAGAGAAGCTGAATATGTCCCATCTACGGTGTTTCATAAAACAAAGGTAAACAAACACTTATTGTTGTATAATGATGGTAGAATATACAGGTGATAGGATAGGGGCGAGAGATTTTGCACAGAAAGATTAAGATTAACCTTTTTTACGTAGCTGCTGGGATTTATCTGGGTATCGCCGTTGCAGCATTTGTTCCATGGATTGAGATTGGTTTGAAAATAACGGCATACTCAAGCATTATCGCACTATTAATAACGATCTATGACTCTTCTAAAGTTAGCTTTAGAATTAACTCAAACCAAGGTAACTTGCGTAAACAAAGAGTCCATTATGTATTTATGTTAGCTATGAAAGGTTTAATGATAATATCACCGTTCGTTTTACTGTTCTGGATTAATTATGAGGATGATGAAGAAGTTATAGCCAAGATCAGTAATTACGTAACGTTTGCTGCTATTGGAATTGTGTTCTTTACACGAGGAATGGAATTAAAAGGTGTAAGCAGCACTCAAAAATGATTTGAGGCATATTGCATTATTATAGATAGATAGGGGGGTTACCTTACGGTAATCACTCCTTTTTTGCATTGGAGAACAGAATCAAAGATATTTAGAAATGAATTGTAATCTATATCCTAATGGAGTAATATGCTAATTATATATATCTTAAAGATATATTGTGAACGGGGAGGGAATATGAGAAGAATCAATACGACCCACTTTGCAATTCTCGGCTTGCTTCGCTTGAAGCCCATGAGCGCCTATGAGCTGGTTAAGTTTTCGAAGGAGAGCATCGGCCTTTTTTGGAACGAATCGTATGGACATATTCATAAGAGTATCAAACAATTGCAGTTAGAAGGCTCCGTTTCGGTGGTGGACGAAGCAGAGACGGGGAGACGTAAAATTGTCTATGGCATTACAGAGCAAGGATGTGACCAGCTTGATTCCTGGCTGGCTCTGCCACCTGAAGAACCCGTAATGAGAAACGAACTGCTGATGAAGCTTTTTGTTTCCGATGAACGTCATATCCCGCACCTCATCACTTTTCTTGAAGAGGAATTAACAGCTAACGAGCAGCTCATCACGATGTTGGCAGGAATTAAAGCGAGTGTTCCTAAAGTGGAAAGCAAGCAAGCCCAGCTCTGGTTGTTAACCCTGGACTATGGGGAGAGATATCTTCGGATGACCATGGAATGGTGTCAGCATGCGCTGGAAACGTTAAGTCATCCAAACAGGGGAGAATATAATGAATAAAAAACGAACCACCCGCATTCCCATCCTATTGATCACGATCGTGGTGGTTGCCTGCGCACCTCTCCTGTTATGGTTTAGAAGCAGTCCGCTTCTCCCATTAAAGGTCTTCGACAGCGAGGTATACAACCTGGAGATTAGTTATCAGATTACGGTGTTGTTATTAGCTGTTATTGTGATTGGGATTGTATACGGGTTGGCAGGCAAGGGGGGACTTCGGTATTTAAATCTGAAAAATCGAGATGGAAAAATTCGGCCCGAACCGTGGATCGGCATTAAGCCGAAGGAAACAGAGACATGGAAACACTTGGGTCTAAACTTTGCGGTCATCATTACGTTGGTAACGGCTGTCGTTATCTACTTCCAAGTGGTGCACGGGGAAGCCGTCAGACTGGAGCTGTATCCCGGTGTTATCCTCATCCTAATGTTTGCACTAATGAATGCTTTTTCTGAAGAAATCATCTTTCGGTTTTCATTTGTTGCTGTTGTAGGCAAATATGGTTTGTCCCCGTATGTAGCTCAAGGACTGGCGGCTGCAATCTTTGGCGCCGTTCATTATTTTGGACATCCAGGCGGGATAGCGGGTGTAATCATGGCAGCGTTTATCGGATGGTTTTTAGCCAAATCTATGTTAGAAACGAAAGGATTTTTCTGGGCGTTGACGATTCATTTCTTGCAGGATGTTCTTATTTTTAGTGCCTTATTTATGAAGTAGCTGGGCTTGGGAGCTCATACAAAAGTTAACCGCCCTTCAATGGGCGGTTAACTTAATCCAAGGGCCATAAATAATCAGTAAAAGACTGATTGATTTGAGTAAGAACTCTTTCTATGGTTTCATTGGCGGGGCTTGTTTCAAAATCCTGATATCTTTCCAACAAGGGCATAAACGCTTTAACTTTCATGTTGTGAATAGTCACTGCATCATTTAAATTAGCTTTACATAATGAAACATCCATTCATATGTTCCCCCTATTGAGACGCTCGGTAACAACATATTAGATAGCACATACACTGTTTACTTAGTGCAAAGAAAGATATTATTCAATACATCTATGATAAGAAACGTTTGCTATATTTTCCGAATAACCACCCTGTTATCCCAAAGGATGCGATAACAATAATGACAAACATTTGCTCAGCTAGATCGAAGTTAAAATATGAGGTTAGCGAATTTTGAAACAATCGTTTTCCGAGTACCATTAGATAACTAACGCCCCATCCCACAATCATTCCGAACAGTAGATTTCTTAATTTAATATCATCATACTTACGCTTAATCGAGAAGTACCCTAGAACGATGAATGCCAAAGGAAGCCACATGACGTATTTAGCCATATCTATAGAAAATATATAGATGCCGAAAAACAACCAAATGCCGATTCCTCCTGCGATTGCGATACCTCGAATATTCAATTTGGGATACATCCAGATAAACATTAGAAAAAGAGCGAGTGAGATGATTGGAAAAGCGATTAATCCGTAAATAACATAAACAAGTTCGGATAGTGGATCATCTTGCCATGAGCCAGTTGCGTCAAAGAAGACTGCTAGCCCTAGTACGTTGAATGAAGCCAAAATAATTGAAAAAGCAAAGGCAACGCTTCCGGCGAAAGAATAGATAAATCTCATAGATGTGACTCCTTGATAACATAGTTCTTTTTTTAGTTGTTTCATCTAACCAGAAATAAAAGCATCTGTCAATGATTAGGTCTGTAACTTCATTTTTTTTGTATAAAAAGGCTGCACCCTACTAAATACTAAGTTCCGGGGGTGTATGAATGGATAAAATGAAAATTCATCTTGAGGGAAAAAATACAGCTCTAATTGTCGTGGATGTTCAAAACGATTACTGTCATCCAGATGGGGCGATCTCCAAAAGCGGAATTGATGTGAGCTCAGTAAAACAAATGATGCCTCATTTGCATTCTTTATTGGAAGCTTCAAGAGGAAGCTCAATTCCCATCATTTTTTTGCAAACGAACCATGAAGATGCTACTGATTCCGAAGTATGGCTTTCACGTTTTCCGGATGGGGTAAACCCTATTTGTCGTACAGGAAGCTGGGGAGCAAATTTTTACGAAGTGACACCACAGGCGAATGATATCATTGTCAAAAAGCATCGTTACAGCGGGTTTGTCCACACCAGATTGGAGAGCGTTCTGCAAACGCTCAAAATAGAAACCCTTATTATGACAGGAGTTAGCACGAATTTGTGTGTTGAGTCTACAGCGAGGGAAGGTTTTATGCTTGATTATCACATTGTCCTTATACAAGATGCCTGCGCAGCTTTTTCACAAGCAGAACATGATATGACGCTGAAAACAGTGGATACGTATTTTGGCATGGTTACAGATACAGCTGGAATCGTCTCTTATATAGAGACCTCGCATCAGACGGCAGTAAATTAAGCAGAGACGTGGATTGTCGTAGACAAAAAAATGCTCCATTTAAAGTCGCCATAAGCGGCTTTATTTGTTTTAAGAAACTAATATTTTCTCACAATGGTGTTTGGAGCTAGATTGTTGGTATTCTATATGTAAATAAAATAACTTGAATTCAGTATTGGAGGTCTACATGGAATTTAGAACTGCAACGTTAACCCATCTTCCTGCCATTGTTCGTTTATTAGCTGATGATGAAATGGGTGCTACCCGAGAGCGTTTCGTAGATCCACTACCAAAAGAATATGTTGAAGCTTTTGCAAAAATTGAACAGCAAATCGGTAATTCCATAATCATTGCCCTGGATAACAACGAAGTCATTGGTTGTCTTCAGCTTACAATTATTCCGGGGATTGCAAGATTGGGTACAACACGTGGTCAAATTGAGGGTGTTCGTATTGACCGGAACTATCGTGGTCAAGGCGTTGGAGAGTCTTTATTTCAATACGCTATTCATGAAGCCAAATCCATGGGGTGTGAGCTGATTCAACTGACAACGGATAAAAAGCGAAAAGATGCTCACAGGTTCTATGAACGACTTGGATTTGTTGCTAGTCATGATGGGATGAAACTTGCGCTCAGTAATTAGTTTTTATTTAATCAATTACGATACAGCAGCAATAGATACGAGAGCAGCTGACCAATGTGATCGGCTGCTCTTGTTTCAACTAGCTGGGAGATGAGTGCAACATTTCGTCTGCTGAGAAAGTCAATAAGAGGTAAGATGGACGTCATAATATGATGAGAAGTAGGTGGAGAAACTGAAACATCGTTTACTCACGATCATTTTTCTTTTCACTACCCTATTCTTTTTTGCGAATGGTCAAGAAGTCAAAGCTCTATCCTGTGCTGAGAAGAAGGGAAGCCTTCAAGAAGAACTAGACGGATATACGGGTGCTGTTTACGGTGAAATAAAGAAAATTAAAGTTGATCTGAAGCAAGAAGGGATAACGGGCACAAAAGAGAAAGTTAGATATATACTAGTGGAAGTTGAGCGAAGCTGGAAAACGGAAGTTGATTCTGAGGTCATTGTCGCAACCGACTACACTTGGGGTTTTAACTTCAAGGAAGGCAGTAAATACTTCATATTTATTAGTGAAATGGATGGCGAATTAAGCAGTAGTCCGTGCAGCACGACCATTGAAATGAATAACCTTAATCAAGCAACTAAACAATTCGGTGAGGGATTCGAGCCAAAACAACAAGTCAATCTGGAATCCAAGATGTGGTTTATGGTGGAGCAGGATTTTGATTTGTATATCGTCCTTGCAATAATCCTTGTGGTGAGTGCCGTCTTCATCATGAGAGCAAGGAAGAAAAGGAAACGGGGCTAAGCATCATTGGTCTAGGGGAAACATTCGTTGAATAAACAGAAGGTTTTCTCTTGACCGATTACATAATTCCAAGGGAAAGAAGGATACCAAATGACTACGTTAGGATTGATCCGACACGGAGTAACGGATTGGAACGACGAATATCGGACACAAGGCCATTCAGATATCCCGCTCAATGAAAAGGGGCGACAACAAGCTGAACTCTTGTCCCGAAGAATTGGCACAGAACAGTGGAATTATATTTATTCTAGTGATTTGTCCAGAGCACTTGAAACAGCGGAAATCATCGGCAAAATCAACAATATTGAAGTGAGAACCGACCCACGCTTGAGAGAAATGAACTGTGGGCTTATAGAAGGGACGACAGAACAAGAGCGTGTCAATCGATGGGGGTATGGGTGGTTTAGATTGGATCTCGGCATCGAATCAGACGATGAGATTGTAAAAAGAGGCAGGGAGTGCCTTGCCGACATTTCAGACAGACACCCAGACGAGAATATTTTAATCGTGAGTCACGGTGCATTCCTTGGAATGACTCTGAAGAGACTTATCCCGCATATGGACATGACAGAAAGTTTAATGAATACATCTGTCACCATACTGCATACAGCACAACCTCGATGGGACTGTTCGGTGTATAATTGCACTGCACATTTAGATGTGAAATCTATCGAGATCGTAAAAGGGAAGATGGAACAAGAACTATAGAAGCCGTGATAAGCGGCTTTTTATTTTATCGGTACAACAATTTAATATGCGTCCCAATGGAATAAAAATTATTTCACTAGGGCTGCACCCCTGCATCTGTGTAGCAAATGTTAGGGGGTTTTAGTCTGTCTGTTTAGCCGTATTGACTAAATAAGTTAACTCGTGTTAATTTATTAACTGTAGTTAACTTCGAGGAGATGCAATCAATATGAATCAGGATATCTCACTAAGGGAATTAAAAAAAGCTAAGAACAAAATCGCGCTGTATGAAGCTGGATTATCCTTAATGAAGGATCGAATGTTCAGTCAGGTCATGATTGAGGACATCTGCAAGAATGCTGAAATATCCAAGGTCACTTTTTTTAAGTTCTATCAACGAAAAGAGGATTTGCTGATTTATTTTATGCGGGTTTGGCTTACTGAACGAATGATCGAGATCGAACAGGAAGAGAAAAAAGGATTCCAGGCATTCCGCCATTTGCTGTCCAAGGTTGCTAAGGAGCATCAATTAAGGCCGGGGATGATGCCGAGTTTGATTTCCTTTCTTGCAGAACAGAACATGCAGCCTTGTATGCCTGAACTGAGTCAAGCGGAAGTATCGCTGCTCTTTCCAGGTCACGAGGAAGCGGGGAGTGAATCGCCTAATATGTTTGTTTTATTTCAACAGTTCATGAAGGAAGAACTACAAGTGGGTAAGCTCAACAAATCTCTCACCTTGGAGCAATCTGTACAGATCTGTTTCACCATTTTCTATGGTGCGTTTCTGACGGCTCAACTGTACAATTCAGCGGATATTGGCCGCTTTTATGATACGCATCTGGGTCTGCTTGAAATATAGGAGAAGGAGTGAGTAAATATGGCTAAAGTGATTGCGGGTCGTTATACCGCACAGATGGAAGATTCCTTCGTTGTTTTCGTGATTGGTTTTCGGATTAACAAATGGTGGGCGATACATAAATGGCTGCCTGTTATGAATTCCATGTCCCCGATGCTTCAGGAGCTGTATCGGAACAAAGAGGAGCTCGGATTCATGGATGGTTCCTATCACTTTTCAGGCCGTGGACTTACACTCATCCAATATTGGAGGAGCTTTGAACACCTGGAGCATTATGCCCGACACGGAGCTAACCACCTGAAGGCATGGAGGGATTTCAACCGCAAAGTTGGAACTGGGGGAGATGTAGGGATTTTTCACGAAACCTATCTGGTTCATGAAGGGCAATATGAATGTGTTTACAACAATATGCCGACCTTTGGATTGGCAAAAGCGGGAGCCCACGTTCCGGCAACGGGGCGTAAAGAAACGGCAAGCCGGCGGCTTGGCCGCGAAGGAGAACCAGCCGTTCCAACACCTCCGAATCCTTAGTCCTAGCATCTACTGCCACGAAACAAACGAACAATGGGTGCAACCTAAGCGGATGCTCGCATAGTGATATCCTGTATCGAAGTAGCGTGTCTGTAGATAATGGGGTAAACATAACTGAATAAAAGAATAAGGCAGCCGACATCGTGATCGGCTGTTTGTTTTTTAATGAACGAACAGGAAGCAGGCAAATGCAGCGTTGCTATAAGCCCTTTTTGTACATCGCCTTGTCAAATGATGCATTTCTGAATAATCTAACACATACCACAGAAGAGGGGGAAGAAATATGAGTTCAGTTGGATACAGCAATGGTAATGTAGGAGGAATTGGTGGGGGATATGGTGGTTTTACGTCCATTGGTGCTATTCTGGTACTTTTTATTCTGTTAGTCATCATCTCCAAAGCTTTCTTGGTGTAACGATTACTGAATAATCCGCAACTGGTGCAGAGAAAAGAACTTATAAACCTTCAAAATTAAACAGCGGCTTAAACGAAAGTGGTATGCTTGCGGAGTTTCGCCTGCAATATAAAAAAAGGAACTGCTAATATGGCAGTTCCTTTTTTTAAGAAGTGAGAGTTGAGGTCATATACAGGGGCTGGTGAGATCTCCTGGTTCTGTTCTGAGCACTTGTTTAATAGATCCATTTATATTTTTCCTGGCATCTATTCTTTATACATACGAAAGTTTGCTAAGTTATTCAGACTGTACGTAAAAAAAGAGAGGATCCCATAAAAACAAAGGTCATCTCTTTTAAGCAAAAAAATAATTGAACACAAAAAAACGCTATGATATAATCGATAAACGTCATTAATACCAATCAAAAAAAGTATGTACGTATTATT